>NZ_JAZDQN010000030.1:0-75438 GCF_036324125.1 Pseudomonas ulcerans
GGCCGGGGGGGGGGGGTGGCCCCCCCTGTTCGCGGCTGTTCCCCCAACATCCAACGCCGGGGCCCCCCCGCTCCCACAGGGTCCGAGTCGCTCTCCCAATCTCGGATACCCATGCAGCGATCACATCCGAAATAACGACACCCACCTCCTTTGGTACACCCCGCCTTGACGCCCCACCCCCGCGCCACCAATCCTTGCCGCCACAACAAAAACAAGCGGGACAAGGAGTTCCACCATGCTCGGCCATTACGCGCAATACAGCCGCGAATACATCACCACCCTGATGATCCTCACCACCCTGTTCTTCGCCCTGCCGATCTTCCTCGCCCCGCTGCGCTGGGCCCGGCTGATGGGCTGGACGATTCCCGAACACGAACACCTGGCGATCTACTTCGGCCGTTGCCTCGGCGCCTTCATCCTGGTGGTGGAAGCCACCATGCTGCGCTCCGCCACCACCGGCACCAGCTTCAGCTACGCCTTCGACGTGCTGTTCCTGGTCTTCGCCCTGATGTTCGTGGTGCACGTCTACGGCGCCATCAGGAAGATCCAGCCGATCAGCGAGACCCTGGAGATCGGCTTCTGGATGATCCTGTTCGTGCTCAACGTGCTGTTCTACCCCACGACCGAGATCATCCTGTAGGCCCTTGGCCCGCAAGCCATTGGCTGCCCGGCCTTTGGAGCAGTTCGTCGGTCTTCGGCAAATTCCGTTGAGCGCCCGTTCGCCGGGCCCCGTCGTACCTGTACACAGGCTGTCCTGTGCGACTTCGAACGTGAAATCACAGTGAGGTGAGGCTCATGGCCAACAATCAAGGCAAGCCAGTCAATACCAACCCGGGCAACTTCGCCAATGACCGGCAGAAGGCATCGGAAGCCGGGCGCAAAGGGGGCCAGGCCTCCGGCGGCAACTTCGCCAACGACCGTCAGCGCGCCTCCGAAGCCGGTCGCGTCGGCGGGCAGAAAAGCCATGGCGGCGGTCGCAAGAGCGAGTGAAAAAAGGGCCGCTCTGCGGCCCTTCGCTTATTGCGGATCGGAAACGGAAAACGCACTGCGAATGAAATGCTCCAGCTCGTCAGCCTGGAGGATCTCGATGGAGAAATGCCCGAAGCGCTTGGGCAACCAGATGATCCGCACGCCGCTGGGAGTGTCCAGCTGGTCGCGGGACAGCGGCATGCCGTTCTCGTCTTCGGGCTGCTCGCCGTTGGCCAGCAGTTCGTCGTAGGCAACGAGGATATCCGGGGTGGTGTAGCACTGCCGGTAGATCGTGCCCTCGCCGTTGCGCAGCAGCAGCTCGTGCAGGTTGCCGGCCAGGGGCTGGACCAGGATGAAGCGCTCGCTGCCGAACACGACCACCGCATAGCGCACGTGCAAGCTGTCGCGCTGCCAGGTGAACGGCCGCGACACCCGCGCCGAGAACACCCGGGCGTAATGCGCGCAGGCGGCTTCGAGATCGCTGACCAGCACATCCACGTGGCTGAATTTCAGGTCCATGACGGGTTTCCACAAGGCCGGGACAAGGCGCTCAGGGTAACCGCGCTACATCCACCCCGCCAGCACGATCGGCAGCCAGGCAAACGACAGGACCGTGGAGCACATCACCACATTGGCCACCTGCTCCGGCGAGCGGTTGGCGCGCACCGCCAGCAGGTAGTTGAACACCGCCACCGGCATCGCCGACTGCATTACCAGCACCGCGCGCGGCAGCGTGTCCATGTCCAGCAGCACGCCGACGGCCCAGCCGATAGCGGCGCCAAGAACGATGCGCAACGCGCCGATCAGCATGCCGCTGCCGACATGCTGCAGGCGGATGCTGGCCAGGGACACGCCGAGGGTCAGCAGCATCAGCGGGATCACCATGCCGCCCACCAGGTCCACGGTGTTGGCGAGCCACAGCGGCAGGTGCAGGTCGAAGAAGATCATCGGCAAGGCCAGGGCCAGGCTGATGACGATGGGATTCCTGAGCAACGAACGGAAGGTGGTGGCGCCCCCGGAAATGGCGATACCGAGGGTGAACTGGAAGCTGGACAGGGTCAGGAAGAACGCCACCGCCAGGGCCAGGCCCTGGTCGCCGAAGGCATACAGCGCCACCGGCAGGCCCATGTTGCCGGTATTGGGGAACATGAACGCCGGCATCAGCACCCGCCAGTGCTGGCGGAATGCGCGGCTGACCGCATAACCGATCGCCGCCATCGCCAGCATGCACAGCACGCAGGCCAGGGCCATGCTGGTGAAGGCCTGCGGGTCGAGACGGGTACGGTGCAAGGTCGACAGCACCAGGCACGGCGTGCCGATGGTCATGACCAGGCTGGCGATGAACTCGGTCGGGTAGGCATGGCCCTTGCGCGCCCAGATGAAACCGATACCGGCGACGATGAAGACCGGGCCAGGACGGCGAACAGCGAAGCCAGCATGGGGCGTGTTCCTTGGGCAAAGCGGCCATGCTAGAAGGCTGCCGCCCATTGGCGCAAGGCTTTGCGGTGCCCTGCGCCTTGCGGTTGCAGCGATGAAGCGCATAAGATGCGAGCGCTTCTCACTTACGTTTTCGGACTCGACATGTCGGAACCTCGCACCCGGGCACTGGTGGGCACCCTCTACCAGGACAATCATCGCTGGCTGCTCGGCTGGCTGCGGCCCCGTGTCGACTGCCGCGAGCTGGCCCGCGACCTGGTACATGACGTGTTCATCCGCATCCTCGCCGCCCGCGATGCCGAGGATCGCTTGCAGGCGGTGCGCGAACCCCGTGGCTACCTGGCCACCATCGCCCGCCGCCTGATGATCGATCACTACCGTCGCGACCGCCTGGAACGAGCCTGGCTGGCCGCACCGGCGCAGGTGCCGGAAGCCTTCGAGATCAGCGAGGAAGAGCGTGCCCTGCTCCTGGAAACCCTGTGCGAACTCGACCGCATGCTGGCCGGGCTCGGCCCGGCGGTGCGCCGTGCTTTCCTGCTGTCGCAACTCGACGGCATGACCTACAAGGCCATCGCTGCAGCCGAAGGCCTCAGCGAGGTGACCATCACCCGCTATATCGCCAAGGCCACTCACCACTGCACCCTATACCGCCTGGGCCTGCAGCCCTGAGCCTGCTCGACCGCCTCGATTCCGCCCAGCGCGAGGCACTGGAACAGGCGGCCCATTGGCACAGCCGGTTGCACGGCGCGCGAGGTCATGACCAGGAGCCGGCGTGGCAAGCCTGGCTGGCCCAGCGCAGCGAGAACGCCTGGGCCTGGGACCAGGTGCAGCAGACCGTCGGCCAGTTCCAGCGCGTGCCCGGCCCCGGCGCGCAGGCGCTGCTGCAGGCCCAGCGCGGCGTGCAGCGGCGCGGCATGCTCAAGGGTTTCGTGCTGCTGGCCGGCGCCTCGGCGCTGGGCTATGGCGGCTGGCGCCAGGGCCGTGAAGCCGGCTGGTACGCCGACCTGCACAGCGCCTTCGGCCAGCGTCTGGACACGACCCTGGCCGATGGCACCCGCCTCCAGCTGAACAGCGACAGCGCAGTCGACGTGCTCTACGACGGTCGCCAGCGACGCCTGGTCCTGCGCCGTGGCGAAGTGCTGGTCAGCACCGCCCACGATGTTCTCGACCGCCCCTTCTTCGTCGAGGTCGCGCAGGGCACGGTGCAGGCGCTGGGCACGCGCTTTTCCGTGCGCCAGCGCGACGCCGGTGCCGAGGTGGCGGTGTTCGAGCACCGGGTTCGCCTGACGCCGGCCAGTGGTCAGCCGCTGCTGCTGGAGAGCGGGCAGCAGTGCGTGCTGGGCGCACAGGGAACGAGCGCCGTGACAGCGGTCGCCCCCGGCCAGGACGCCTGGGGCCAAGGCTTGCTGGTAGCCAACCGGCAGCGCCTGGACGACTTCCTCGCCGAACTGGGGCGCTATCGCAGCGGCTGGCTGCGCTGCGATCCGGCGGTGGCGGGCCTGAGGATCAGCGGCACCTTCGTCCTCGACGACAGCGACGGCGCCCTGCGCGCGCTGGAGGCGAGCCTGCCGGTGCGGGTGGTGCAGCGCAGCCGCTTCTGGGTGACGGTGATGCCGCGCTGAAGTTTTTTTCATCCTTGCTGATAGGTTTCGTCGCGCCGCTTCGACTCATCCAGCAGAGGGGCCACGCCCCCATCTGCCAACCAGACGAGCACGAAGCCGCCATGAAAGTCCCGTTCACACCCTCTCCCATCGCCCAGGCACTGCTGTTTGCCACCCTCCTCGGCCTGGCACTGCCCGCCACGGCCAGCACCGACGACCTGCGGGAATACCATATCGCCCAGGGCGACCTGGGCACCGCCCTGACCCGTTTCGCCACCGAGGCGCGGGTACTGGTGTCCTTCGACCCGGCGCTCACCGATGGCCGCACCAGCCGTGGCCTCGATGGCCGCTACCCGGTGGACGAAGCCCTGCGCCGCCTGCTGGAAGGCTCGGGCCTTTCAGCCGAGCAGCAGGAGGACGGCCGCTATGTGATGCGTGCCCTGCCGAGCACGACCGGGATCATGGAACTGGGCGCGACGCAGGTGGTGTCCAACCAGCTCGGCACCGTTACCGAAGGCAGCGGCGCCTACACCCCCGGCACCATCGCCACGGCCACGCGCCTGGTGCTGAGCCCGCGGCAGACGCCACAGTCGGTGACCGTGGTGACCCGCCAGCACATGGACGACTTCGCCCTCGACAACGTCGACGACGTGATGCGCCATACCCCGGGCATCACCGTCTCGGCCTACGACAGCGACCGCACCAACTACTATGCCCGTGGTTTCTCCATCAACAACTTCCAGTACGACGGCATTCCCTCGGCAGTGCGCAATGTCGGCTACTCCGCCGGCAACACCCTCAGCGACATGGCCATCTACGACCGCATCGAGGTGCTCAAGGGCTCCACCGGCCTGCTTGTGGGCGCAGGCTCCCTCGGTGCCTCGATCAACCTGATCCGCAAGAAACCCACCCACGACTTCCAGGGCCACCTGACCCTAGGCGCCGGCTCGTGGGACAACTACCGCAGCGAACTGGACGTCAGCGGCCCGCTGACCGACAGCGGCAATGTCCGTGGGCGCGCGGTGGCGGCGTACCAGGACAAGCACTCGTACCTGGACCGCTACTCCAGCCAGAGCCAGGTCTACTACGGCATCCTCGAATTCGACCTGTCCCCCGACACCCTGCTCACCGTGGGCGGCGACTACCAGGACAACGACCCGCGCGGCTCCACCTGGTCCGGCAGCTTTCCGCTGCTCAATGCCAACGGCGAGCGCAACAAGGTCTCGCGCTCGTTCAGCAACGCCGCCGACTGGAGCAGCTGGAAACAGTACACCCGCACCCTGTTCGCCACCCTCGAACACGACCTGGGCGACGGCTGGGTGACCAAGCTGCAGCTGGACCACAAGGTCAATGGCTACGACGCGCAGATGGGCACCATCCAGGGCGCCACACCGGCCGCCGACGGCAGCGCCAGCATCACCGCGCAACGCTACCGTGGCGAGACCGTCAGTGATTCCGCCGACCTCTACGTCAGCGGCCCGTTCAGCCTGCTGGGTCAGGAGCACGAGCTGGTCCTGGGGGGCTCGACCAGCATCGCCAAGTGGGACGGCAAGGGCTTCTGGAACGTGACCTTCCCCGGTGCCAACACCCTCGACTTCTTCAACTGGCACGGCAACGTGGCCAAGCCGAACTGGGGCGAGGCGGCGCAGGTCACCGACGACGTGGTCCGCCAGAACGGCGTCTACCTGGCGACCCGCCTCAACGTGCTGGACGATCTGCACTTCATCCTCGGCGGCCGCCTGGTCAACTACACGCTGACCGGGACCAGCAACACCTACCGCGAACAGGGCCGGGTGATCCCCTACGCCGGCGTGGTCTACGACCTCGACGAGCAGTTCTCGCTGTACGCCAGCTACACCGACATCTTCATGCCCCAGGAGAGCTACTACCTGGACCGCAACCGCGCGCTGCTGGAGCCGGACCAGGGGGAAAACTACGAGATCGGCATCAAGGGCGAATTCCTCGACGGCCGCCTCAACGCCAGCCTGGCCTACTTCGAAGTCAAGGAAAGCAACCGCCCGGTGTCCGACGACGCCTGGAACAACCAGACGCCGACGCCGCCGAACTGGGCGTTCAAGGGCACCGACGCGCAGACCAGGGGCTACGAGCTGGAGGTGTCCGGCGAACTGCAACCGGGCTGGCAGGTGCAGGCCGGCTACACCCACAAGATCGTCCGCGACGACAACGGCGAGAAGATCTCCACCTTCGAACCGCAGGACCAGTTCACCCTCTACACCCGCTACCAGTTGCCCGGCGCCCTCGACCAATGGACCGTGGGCGGCGGCGGCCGCTGGCAGAGCAAGGCCTGGCAGGACATCTGGAACTCGCCAAAGGACCGCTACGAGGAATTCGCGCAGAAGTCGTACTGGGTGGTCGACCTGATGACCCGCTACCAGATCACCCCCAAGCTGTCGGCGACGGTCAACCTGAACAACCTGTTCGACCAGTACTACTTCACCAATATCGGCTTCTACAACTCGGCGGTGTATGGGGAACCGCGCAATGTGATGGTGACGACGCGCTGGGATTTCTGAGTCGCCTCAACCGACCACTTCGATCCCCCTCAACCCCACCCGCTCCGCCTGCTCCATGACCTGCGCCGGCGTCGCGTCGGCGGCAGGCATCACCAGGCTGTTCTCGCCATCGCCGAAATGCAGGATCAGCAGGTGCATCGCCGCTTCGTGCAGCGGCAGTCGGGCCTGCTTGAGTTCGAAGGTGTGGGATTGGGGTTTGTCGTTGAACAGGTAGTCGACTGTGTAGCGATACATGGACGTCTCCGGGGAAAGGGATGGGCAACTGAAGGAACTGACTTCATGGTCAGCTTTTGGTTCAGTTGCCCGGTCTCCCTACCCCAGTCGATCCCACACCTGGATCAACCCGGCCAGGTGCACCAGTCCATAACCCGCGCAGATCACCGAACTGACGACGATGAACCCGGTGCTGCGGCCGGTGTTGCGCAGCATCAGCGGTCCGGCGAAACCGCGCAGCAGATAGACCAGGGTGATGACGCACAGCGCTGGGCGCAGCAATGGCAGCGGGCCGATCACGCCAGCGCCGGACAGCGCGTAGGCGGCCCAGATCACCAGGACCAGGGCGATCGCCAGGGTGATCAACGTCGGAAAGCGCTTGCCCTTTTCCGCCGCGCGGACCATCCGCTCCCCTGCCCCCATCCATCGATAACCCGCTGGCCCGACGGCGATGCACCAGAGATGCATCACGGCGGCAAGCAGACTGAGCACGGCACCGAGCAGCAGTGCGAGGTTGTAGTCCATCGGCGGTTGTCCTCATCCTTGAAAGCTCCGGAGCATAACCGGCCGCGGGAGGGCTTGACAGCTCTGCGAGAATGGAAGGAAACACGGCACTCTCTCCCTCGACAAAGGCAGACCTCCCATGCACAACGAAGAACTCAAGGCCCTGTTCGACCAGCAGGCCGCCGGCTACGACCAGCAGTGGGCCGGCATGGCGCCGATCCGCGACAACCTGCATTTCCTCATGGGCTCGCTGTTCAGCGGCTTGCCGGAGGATGCGCGGATCCTCTGCGTCGGCGTCGGCACCGGGGTGGAGATCGGCTATCTCGCGGCGCGGTTCCCGGGCTGGCGTTTTACCGCCGTCGATCCTTCGGGGGCGATGCTGGAGGTGTGTCGCGAACGTGCGCGGCGAGGCGGATTCGTCGAGCGCTGCAATTTCCATGAGGGCTACCTGGACACCCTCGACAGTGCTCGCAAGCATGACGGCGCTACCTGCTTCCTGGTCTCGCAGTTCTTCCTCGATCCCTCGGCGCGCAGCGCGTTCTTCGGCGAGATTGCAGCGCGCCTGAAGCCGAGTGGCGTGCTGGCCAGCGCCGACCTGGCGGCGGATACCGCGTCGCCGGCCTATGAAGTGCTGTTGCACGCCTGGATGACCCTGATGTCAGGCGCCGGGGTCCAGCCGGAAATGCTGGAGCGTGCCCGCGCGGCCTATGCCCGGGACGTGGCGATCCTGCCGGCAGCGCGGGTGGGGCAGATCATCGAGGCGGCGGGGTTCGCCAGTTCGGTGGTGTTCTTCCAGGCAGGGCTGATGCAGGGGTGGGTCAGCCGGATGCCTTGACGGCATCCGGCCTTCGGCACCAGCCCACTACCGAAATCCCCCACTGCACCGTAGAATGCGCCTCCATTTTTTCAGGGCACTTCGTCCATGAGCTCACTCGAACAAGGGCCGGCACCCGCGCAGGCCAATGAACTGGTCCTCGGCCTGGAAGACCGGCCGCGCCTGGTGATCGGCCTGCTGGCCGCGCTGCAGCACCTGCTGGCGATCATCGTGCCGATCGTCACCCCGGGCCTGCTGATCTGCCAGGCCCTCGGCGTCTCCGCCCGCGATACCAACCTGATCGTGTCGATGTCGCTGGTGATCTCCGGCATCGCCACCTTCGTCCAGTGCCGCCGCTTCGGGCCATTCGGCGCCGGGTTGCTGATCGTCCAGGGCACCAGCTTCAACTTCGTCGGCCCGCTGATCGCCGGCGGCGCATTGATGGTCAAGCAAGGCACGCCGGTTGAAGCCGTGATGGCGGCGATCTTCGGCGTGGTCATCGCCGGCTCGTTCGTGGAAATGGGCATCTCGCGCATCCTGCCCTTCGTCAAGCGCCTGATCACCCCGCTGGTCACCGGCATCGTCGTACTGATGATCGGCCTGACCCTGATCAAGGTCGGCCTGATCAGCATGGGCGGCGGCTTCGCCGCCATGGGCAACGGCACCTTCGCCAACGGCGAGAACCTGCTGCTGTCCGGCGTGGTGCTGGCGATCATCGTCGTGCTCAACCGCATCCCGCTGGTGTGGATGCGCAGCTGCGCCATCGTCATCGCCCTCGCCGTGGGCTATGCCCTGGCCGGCTACCTGGGCCGCCTGGACTTCACCGGCATGCACGAGGCCGCGCTGTTCCAGGTGCCGGTGCCGCTGCATTTCGGCCTCGGCTTCTCCTGGGCGCTGTTCATCCCGATGCTGGTGATCTACCTGGTCACCTCGCTGGAAGCCATCGGTGACGTCACCGCCACCAGCAAGGTCTCGCGCCAGCCGGTGGAAGGCCCGCTGTGGATGCAGCGGATCAAGGGCGGCGTGCTGGTCAACGGCGCCAACTCGCTGCTGGCCGGAGTGTTCAACACCTTCCCCAGCTCGATCTTCGCGCAGAACAACGGGGTGATTCAGCTGACCGGCATCGCCAGCCGCCATATCGGCATCTGGATCGCCCTGATGCTGGTGGTGCTCGGCCTGTTCCCGGCGGTGGCCGGGGTGATCCAGGCGGTGCCGGAGCCGGTGCTGGGTGGCGCGGCCATGGTCATGTTCGGCGCCGTGGCGGCCTCGGGCATCAATATCCTCGCCAGCACCAGCCTGGACCGGCGCGCCCTGCTGATCATCGCCGTGTCCCTGGCCCTCGGCCTGGGCGTGGCACAGGTGCCGGAGTTCCTCGCGCACATGCCGTCGGCGCTGCGCAACGTGCTGGAGTCCGGCGTCGCCACCGGCGGCATCTGCGCCCTGGTGCTGAACTGGTTCCTGCCGGAAGCCCGGCGCGAAGCCTGATCCCGCCGTCGTGCCAGACAAGCCCGCAGCCTGCTGCGGGCTTTTTGCTTTAGAATGCCGGGTGTTTTTCCCACAGGACTTGCCATGAAGTTCGCCATCGCGGTTTTCTCCCCCGGCCACGCGCCCTCCTCCCGTCGTGCCTTGCTGTTCGCCCAGGCCGCCCTGGCCGGCGGCCATGAGATCGTGCGCCTGTTCTTCTACCAGGACGGCGTGCACAGCGCCTCGGCCAACGTGGTCACGCCGCAGGACGAGAACGATGTTCCGGCGCAGTGGCGCGCCTTCATCGACGAGCAGCAACTGGATGCCGTGGTGTGCATCGCCGCCGCCCTGCGCCGTGGCGTGCTGAATGAAGAAGAAGCCACCCGCTACCAGCGCCCGGCGGTGAACCTGCCGGCGACGTGGGAGCTGTCCGGCCTCGGCCAGTTGCATGAAGCCGCGCAGGTCGCCGACCGCCTGGTTTGCTTCGGAGGAGATTGAAATGGCCAAGTCCTTGCTGATCATCAGCCGCCAGGCGCCGTGGAGCGGCCCGTCCGCCCGCGAAGCCCTGGATATCGCCCTGGCGGGCGGCGCCTTCGACCTGCCGCTGGGCATGCTCTTTCTCGATGATGGCGTGTTCCAGCTCGCCGCCCAGCAGCAGCCGGCGTTGCTGCAACAGAAGAACCTCGCGGCCAACCTCCAGGCCCTGCCGATGTTCGGCGTCGACGAACTGTTTGTCGCCGCCAGCAGCCTCCAGGCACGCGGCCTCGCCGCCGATGGCCTGGCGTTGCCGGTACAGGTGCTGGATGACGCCGGCCTCGCGGCCTTGATCGACCGATTCGACCAGGTGGTAACCCTCTGATGAGCACCCTGCACGTCATTTCCCATTCGCCGTTCGGCGACGACCGTCTCGCCAGTTGCCTGCGCCTGCTCGGTCCCCAGGACGGCCTGCTGCTCTGCGGCGACGCCGTGTACGCGCTGAACCCCGGCACCGCCACGGTGGCCGGCCTGGCCACCCTGGGCCCGCGCCTGTTTGCTCTGGAAGAGGACCTGCTGGCCCGCGCCATCGCCGACAGTCCGGCCAGCGCCGTGGACTATCCGGGCTTCGTGGCCCTGTCCCTGGACTACGACAAGGTCAACAGCTGGCTATGAGCACCCTTACCGTCAACGGCCAGGCCATCGCCCTCGACAAGGACGGCTACCTGGTGGATCTGGGCGACTGGTCGGCGGACGTCGCCCGCGCCCTGGCCGAACGCGAGTCCATCGAGCTGTCCGCCGATCACTGGGAAGTGCTGGAGCTGCTGCGCCAGTTCTACGCCGAGTACCAGCTGTCGCCGGCGACCCGTCCGCTGATCAAGTACACCGCGCTCAAGCTGGGCCCGGAGAAAGGCAACAGCCTGCACCTCAACCGCCTGTTCAACGGCACTCCTGCCAAACTCGCCGCCAAGCTGGCGGGCCTGCCCAAGCCGACCAACTGCATATGACCCAGCCACTCCCGCTCGTTACCGAAACCCCGGCCGAACATCCTTTCGCCGAGTTCGTGCGCATCCTCGGCAAGGGCAAGCGCGGCGCCCGCGGCCTGACCCGCGAGGAAGCCCGCGACGCCATGGGCATGCTGCTCGACGGCAAGGTCGAGGACACCCAGCTCGGCGCCTTCCTCATGCTGCTGCGGCACAAGGAAGAAAGCCCGGAAGAACTGGCCGGCTTCACCGAAGCCCTGCGCGCGCGCCTGGACGCCCCGGCGATTGCCGTGGACATCGACTGGCCGAGCTACGCCGGGAAGAAACGCCACCTGCCCTGGTACCTGCTGGCGGCGCGCTGCCTGGCGGGCAACGGCGTGCGCATCCTCATGCACGGCGGTGGCGCGCATACCGCCGGGCGCCTGTACACCGAGCAACTGCTGGAGCTGGCGGGCATCGCGCTGTGCCGCAACTGGACGCAGGTAGAGCAGGCGCTGGACAACAGCAATCTCGCCTTCATTCCGCTGATGGACTGGGCGCCGCGCCTGCAACGGATGATCGACCTGCGCAACACCCTCGGCCTGCGCTCGCCGATCCACTCCCTGGCCCGGGTGCTCAACCCGCTGGGCGCCCGCTGCGGCCTGCAGAGCATCTTCCACCCCGGCTACCAGGCGGTGCACCGTGAAGCCAGTCGCCTGCTCGGCGATCGCGCCATCGTGGTCAAGGGCGACGGCGGCGAGATCGAGATCAACCCGGATGCCACCAGCCATCTCTACGGCACCGCCGACGGCGTGGAGTGGGACGAGGAATGGCCGCAGATGTCCGCCCAGCGCCATGTGAAACCGGCCAGCCTGGAGCCGGAGCACCTGATGCGGGTCTGGCGTGGCGAGGCCAACGATAGCTACGGCGAAATGGCCGTGGTCGCGACCATGGCCCTGGCCTTGCGCGGCCTGGGTCACAGCCAGGACGACGCTTTCGCCAAGGCCCGGGAATACTGGGCAGCGCGCCTGGCCTGACAACAAACCATCGAATCCGTCGATCAAATACCCGGGATCTTTGCGCTATTCGTTCGAACTGAAGTCCGTAAACTGGGCTCCAATTTCCTACACGAACTGCCAAGGATTCCCACCATGGGCCTGTTGATCGACGGACGCTGGCATGACCAGTGGTACAAAAGCAGCAAGGACGGCGCCTTCGAGCGCGAAAGCGCGCAACGCAACAACCCCCTGCCCGCCGCCGAGGCCGGGCGCTATCACCTGTATGTGTCGCTGGCCTGCCCGTGGGCCCATCGCACCTTGATCTATCGCAAGCTCAAGGGGCTGGAAAGCCTGATCGACGTGTCCGTGGTCAGCTGGCTGATGGGCGAGCATGGCTGGACCTTCGACAAGAGCCAGGGCTCCACCGGCGACAAGCTCGACGGCATCGACTTCCTGCACCAGCGCTACACCCGCGACGATCCGCACTACACCGGCCGCGTCACCGTGCCGGTGCTGTGGGACAAGCACGAGCAGCGCATCGTCAACAACGAGTCGTCGCAGATCATCCGCATCTTCAACAGCGCTTTCGATGGCCTCACCGGCAATCGCCTGGACCTGTATCCGGAGCCGCTGCGGGCGAAGATCGATGCACTGAACGAGCGCATCTACCCGGCGGTGAACAATGGCGTGTACCGCGCCGGATTCGCCACGTCGCAAGGGGCGTATGAAGCAGCGTTCGATGCGCTGTTCAGCGAGCTGGATACTCTGGAACGGCTATTGGATGGGCAACGCTACCTGGCGGGTGAGTACCTGACCGAGGCGGATATCCGTCTGTTCACCACCATCGTGCGCTTCGACGCGGTGTACTACGGGCACTTCAAGTGCAACCTGCGGCGGATCAGCGACTACCCGAACCTGTCCAACTGGCTGCGCGAGCTGTACCAATGGCCGGGGGTGGCGGAGACGGTGAACATGGAGCATATCCAGCGCCATTACTACATGAGCCACAAGACCATCAATCCCAATGGCATCGTGCCGAAGGGGCCGTTGCAGGATTTCGGGCAGGCGCATGATCGGGAAAGGCTGGTTGGGAAAAAGATCTGGAAGAAAACCGGGATCTGAAGACCAACGCGATTGATGTGGGAGCGGGTTTACCCGCGATTGCGTCACTGAATTCACTATCGCAATCGCGGGTAAACCCGCTCCTACAGGGTCCGCGTAGGGCTTGAGGATATTACTGGGCGCCTTCGAACCAGGCCAGCTTGTCGCGCAACTGCACCACCTCGCCGACGATCACCAGGGTCGGCGCATGCACTTCATGCTCCGCCACCAGTTGCGGCAGGTCGGCCAGGGTGCCGGTGAACACCCGCTGGTTCTTGGTGGTGCCCTGCTGCACCAGCGCCGCCGGGGTATCGGCGGCGCGGCCGTGGCGGATCAGCTCGGCGCAGATGGTCGGCAAGCCGACCAGCCCCATGTAGAACACCAGGGTCTGCGCCGGCGCGACCAGGTCGTTCCAGGGCAGGTTGCTGGTGCCGTCCTTGAGGTGCCCGGTAACGAAACGCACCGACTGCGCGTAATCCCGGTGGGTCAGCGGAATCCCGGCGTAGGCCGAGCAACCGCTGGCCGCCGTGATACCCGGCACCACCTGGAAGGGAATGCCCTGCTCCGCCAGTTCCTCGATCTCTTCGCCACCCCGGCCGAAGATGAACGGATCACCGCCTTTCAGGCGCAACACCCGCTTGCCCTGGCGCGCCAGATCCACCAACTGCTGGTTGATCTGCTCCTGTGGCACGGCGTGATCGGCGCGGCGCTTGCCGACATAGATACGCTCGGCATCGCGCCGGCACATCTCGATGATCGCCGGGGCGACCAGGCGGTCGTAGAGCACCACGTCGGCCTGCTGCATCAGGCGCAAGGCACGGAAGGTCAGCAGGTCCGGATCACCCGGGCCGGCACCGACCAGGTACACCTCGCCACCATTCTGTGCCGCCGCACCGTCGACCTTGGCCTGCAACAGGCGCTCGGCCTCGCCGCCCTGCCCGGCCAGCTGGCGTTCGGCGATCGGGCCCTGGAACACGTCTTCCCAGAAGCCGCGACGCTGGTTGACGTCCGGATACAGCTGCTTGACCCGATCGCGAAAACGCGCGGCGAGTCCGGCCAGTTCGCCATAGGCGGAGGGAATCCAGGCTTCCAGGCGGGCGCGGATCAAACGCGCCAGCACCGGGGCGTCACCGCCACTGGAAACCGCGACCACCAGCGGCGAACGGTCGACGATGGCCGGGAAGATCACCGAGCACAGCGCCGGCGCATCCACCACGTTCACCGGCACGCAGCGCCGCCGCGCATCCGCCGACACCTGCGCATTGAGCGCGGTGTCGTCGGTGGCGGCGATGATCAGCTGGCAGTCGTCCAGATCGCCTTCCTCATAGCCACGAGCCAGAAGTTCGCCACCACTCTGGACGGCCAACTCGGCGAGCTGGCTTTCGATTTCCGGCGCAACCACCCGCAGCTTCGCCCCGGCATCGGCCAGCAGGCGGGATTTGCGCAAGGCAATCTCGCCGCCGCCGACCACCAGTACCTGGCTGCCGCGCAAATTGTGGAACAGCGGCAGGAATTCCATTTAGCCGATGACCTCGATGCCGCCCATGTAGGGCTTGAGGACTTCCGGCACACGGATGCTGCCGTCGGCCTGCTGGTAGTTTTCCAGCACCGCGACCAGGGTCCGGCCGACGGCCAGGCCCGAACCATTGAGGGTGTGCACCAGCTCCGGCTTGCCGGTTTCCGGGTTGCGCCAGCGCGCCTGCATGCGGCGGGCCTGGAAGTCGCCACAGTTGGAGCACGAGGAAATCTCGCGGTACTTGTCCTGGCTCGGCACCCAGACTTCCAGGTCGTAGGTCTTCACGGCGCTGAAGCCCATGTCGCCGGTGCACAGGGCCAATACGCGGTATGGCAGCTCCAGGGCCTGGAGCACGCGCTCGGCGTTGGCGGTCAGGCCTTCCAGGGCTTCCATGGACTTCGAAGGCTCGACCACCTGGACCATCTCGACCTTGTCGAACTGGTGCTGGCGGATCATGCCGCGGGTGTCGCGACCCGACGCACCGGCTTCGCTGCGGAAGCACGGGGTGTGGGCGACGAACTTGATCGGCAGGTCCTTGGCGTCGACGATCTCGTTGGAAACGATGTTGGTCAGCGACACTTCGGCGGTCGGGATCAGGTAGAAGTCGGCCTCGCCTTCACGGCTGATCTTGAACAGGTCTTCCTCGAACTTCGGCAACTGGCCGGTGCCTTGCAGCGCCGGAGCCTGGACCAGGTACGGGGTGTAGGCCTCTTCGTAGCCGTGCTCGTTGATGTGCAGGTTGATCATGAACTGCGCCAGGGCGCGGTGCAGGCGGGCGATCGGACCGCGCAGCAGGGCGAAGCGCGCGCCGGACAGCTTGGCGGCGGTCTCGAAATCGAGGTAGCCGTTGCGCTCGCCGAGAGCGACGTGGTCCTGGATCGGGAAGTCGAACGCACGCGGGGTGCCCCAGCGGCGCACTTCGACGTTGCCGTCTTCGTCTTCGCCGACAGGCACGCTGGCGTCCGGCAGGTTGGGGATGGTCAGGAGGATCTGGTCCAGTTCGGTCTGGATCTCGTCCAGCTCGACCTTGCCGGCAGCCAGTTCGCCCGCCATGCGCTCGACGTCGGCCATCAGCGGGGCGATATCCTCGCCCTTGGCCTTGGCCTGGCCGATGGACTTGGAACGGGCGTTACGCTCGGCCTGCAGTTGTTCGGTACGGGTCTGCACCGTCTTGCGGCGCTCTTCCAGGGATTCGATGCGCGCGACATCCAGGCTGAAGCCACGGGAGGCCAGGCGGTCCGCCACTTCCTGAAGTTGGCCGCGTAACAGTTTGGAATCGAGCATGTCGTTCTCTCGTTATGGGTGGTGTTGGTTCAGATTCGGGTGATTGCCAGGCCGGCCCAGGTTGCAAGCAGGCCACCCAGCACGCTGACCGCGGCATAGCCGAAAGCCAGCGGCGCCTGCCCGCTTTCGAACAGGCGCACGGTATCCAGTGAAAAGGATGAAAACGTCGTCAGGCCGCCAAGGAAGCCGACGATCAGGCCGCCACGCAGTTCGACCGGCACGTACGGCCGATGCAGGAACAGTCCGTAGAGCAGGCCGATCAGCAGGCAGCCAACCAGGTTGACCGCCAGCGTACCGAGATAAAAGTGTCGAGGCCAGTGGCCAGCCACCCAATTGGAGGTGGCGAAGCGCAGCAGGGTCCCGGCGATGCCACCCGCGCTGACGGCGGCGATGAGTGCGATCACGGTTTTCTCCGTTGGCGGGGGCTGTTGCGGTCGAGTTCGGCCAACTGGCGCAGCTTCTCGCCGATCTTCAGTTCCAGGCCGCGTGGCACCGGCTGGTAGTAGTGGCGCGGTTCGAGTTCGTCGGGGAAGTAGTCTTCGCCGGCAGCGTAGGCGCCAGGTTCGTCGTGCGCGTAGCGGTATTCCTCGCCGTAGCCGAGCTGCTTCATCAGCTTGGTCGGTGCATTGCGCAGGTGCAGCGGCACTTCCAGCGAGCCGTGCTCGGACGCTTCGCGCAGCGCGGCCTTGAAGCCCATGTACACCGCGTTGCTCTTCGGCGCGCAGGCCAGGTAGGTGATGGCCTGGGCCACCGCCAGCTCGCCTTCCGGGCTGCCCAGGCGCTCCTGCACGTCCCAGGCCGACAGGCACAGGCTCAGGGCGCGGGGGTCGGCGTTGCCGATGTCCTCGCTGGCCATGCGCACTACGCGGCGGGCGAGGTACAGCGGGTCGCAGCCACCGTCGAGCATGCGCGCGAACCAGTACAGCGCGGCATCGGGATTGGAGCCGCGGATGGACTTGTGCAGTGCGGAAATCTGGTCGTAGAAGGCTTCGCCGCCCTTGTCGAAGCGCCGGCGGCTGTCGCCGAGCAGACTCTGCAGGAGCTCGGCGCCGATCTCGCCACCGTCGTCCGCCAGGTCCGAGGCGTTTTCCAGGAAGTTGAGCATGCGCCGGCCATCGCCGTCGGCCGCGGCCAGGAGCATGGCGAAGGCTTCATCGGACAGGCGCAGGTTGCGCTTGCCGAGGCCGCGCTCTTCCGTCAGCGCCCGCTGCACCAATCGGCGCAGGGCCTCTTCGTCGAGGCTCTTGAGCACGTAGACCCGCGCCCGCGACAACAGCGCGTTGTTCAGTTCGAACGAAGGGTTTTCGGTGGTGGCGCCGATGAATATCAGCGTGCCGTCCTCGACATACGGCAGGAAGGCGTCCTGCTGCGACTTGTTGAAACGGTGCACTTCGTCGACGAAGAGGATGGTCCGCCGGCCGTACTGGGCCGCCTGCTGCTTGGCGATTTCCACCGCCTGGCGGATCTCCTTGACCCCGGCGAGCACCGCCGAGACCGTTTCGAAGTGCGCGTCGCAGAACTGCGCCAGCAGCCGCGCCAGGGTGGTCTTGCCGACCCCGGGCGGCCCCCAGAAGATCATCGAATGCAGCGCACCCTGCTCCAGGGCCTCGCGCAGCGGCTTGCCGCGGGCCAGCAAATGCTGCTGCCCGACGTATTCGTCCAGGTTGGCCGGGCGCATGCGCGCGGCCAGGGGCTGGGCAACCGGTTCACTGCGAAACAGGTCCATGGACGGCTGTACGACCTCTTATTCCTGGATCACATCCGCGCCTTTGGGGATGTCGAACTTGAACTTGCTCGCCGGGATCGCCTCGTTGGCCTTGACCCCGGTGAAGATGATGTTGGTGCGCTGGCCGACACTGTCGATCAGTTGCATGTCATTGACCAGGCCTTTGCGGAACGATAGGCGCAGGGAGTCGAACAGGGTGTCCTTGGTCTTCGGGCGCAGTTCGAAGTCCATGATCTCGCCCTGCTCCTTCGAGCTGATGTCGAAGCTCTGGCTGATCTTCGACACGTCGCCGGAGAGCAGCAGCGCCGGCGTCTGGGTCAGGCGCTCGTCGAGCTTCTTGACGGTCGCCTGCTCCAGGTCCGGGTCCCACAGGGTGACCTTGGCACCGTCGGAGACCACCACCTGCTCCTGCGGCGCGTCGGTGTGCCAGTAGAACAGGCCCGGACGCTGCACCGCCATCTGCCCGGTGGTTTCCTGCAGCTGGGTGCCGCTGGCGTCGAGGGTCAGCTGGGAGAAGTTGGCACTGATGGTCTTCGAGTTGTTCAACAGCTGGGTCAGGCGGGCCACGTCGGCTTCACCGGCGAACACCGCGGCGCTGGACAGGCCCAGCGCGGAAACCAACATCATGCGAATCAGGCGCATGGCAATCCTCGTTGCAGAATGAATGAACCGGCAGGCGTCGTTGCCCGCCGGTGAAACCGGGGTATCAGTCCCGCGGCGATCCCGGCGCGATGACTTCGCGGGAGCCGTTGGTGTTCATCGGCGTGACCACGCCGGCCATTTCCATGGCCTCGATCATCCGCGCGGCGCGGTTGTAACCGATCTTCAGCTTGCGCTGTACCGCGGAAATCGAGGCACGGCGGCTTTCCAGGACGAACTGTACGGCTTCGTCGTAGAGCGCGTCGGTCTCGGCGTCCTCGCCGCCTTCACCGCCGCCGCCGCCATCGAAGCCGCTGCCGGCTTCCTCGACACCATTGAGGATGTCGTCGTTGTAGTCCGGGGCGCCACGCAGTTTCCACGCCTCGACGACGCGGTGCACTTCGTCGTCGGAGACGAAGGCGCCGTGCACACGGATCGGCAGGCTGGTACCCGGCGGCATGTAGAGCATGTCACCGTGGCCGAGCAGTTGCTCGGCGCCGCCCTGGTCGATGATGGTCCGCGAGTCGATCTTGCTCGATACCTGGAAGGCCATCCGCGTCGGGATGTTGGCCTTGATCAGGCCGGTGATCACGTCCACCGACGGCCGCTGGGTGGCGAGGATCAGGTGGATGCCGGCGGCCCGCGCCTTCTGCGCGATACGGGCGATCAGCTCTTCGACCTTCTTGCCGACGATCATCATCATGTCGGCGAATTCGTCCACGACCACCACGATGGTCGGCAGTGTGGTCAGGGTCGGCGGCACGTCGTCCATGCTTTCGCGGCGGAACATCGGGTCGAAGATCGGTTCGCCGGCTTCCTCGGCGTCCTTGACCTTGCGGTTGAAGCCCGCCAGGTTGCGCACGCCCATGGCCGCCATCAGCTTGTAGCGCCGCTCCATCTCGGCGACGCTCCAGCGCAGGGCGTTGGCGGCGTCCTTCATGTCGGTGACCACCGGGCAGAGCAGGTGCGGGATGCCTTCGTAGATCGACAGTTCGAGCATCTTCGGGTCGATCATGATCAGCTTGGCGTCCTGCGGGCTCGACTTGAACAGGATCGACAGGATCATGGCGTTGACGCCCACCGACTTACCCGAGCCGGTGGTACCGGCCACCAGCAGGTGGGGCATCTTCGCCAGGTCGGTGATCACCGGCTTGCCGCCGATGTCATGCCCCAGGGCCATGGTGACCGGCGACTTGGCCTCGTCGTACTGCGGCGACGACAGCACTTCGGAGAAGCGCACGATCTGCCGGTCTTCGTTGGGGATCTCGATGCCGACGGTGGTCTTGCCGGGAATCACCTCGACCACGCGCACGCTGGTCACTGCCAGGGAACGGGCAAGGTCCTTGGCCAGGTTGGCAATGCGGCTGACCTTGACGCCAGCGGCCGGCTGGATTTCGTAGCGGGTGATCACCGGGCCCGGGTGGATCGAATCCACCGAGACCTCGACGCCGAATTCCTTGAGCTTGATTTCCAGCAACTGGCCGACGCCGGCCAGGGATTCCGGGGAATAGTTGACCTTCTTCTGCTCGGCCGGATCGAGAATGGAGATCGGTGGCAGGGTGCCTTCGACAGCGCTGTCGACGAACAGTGGTGCCTGTTTCTCCTTCTGCACGCGCTTGCTCGGCTCCGGCGCCTTGGCCGGGGCGGGCATGATCACGGGCGGGGTCTTGTCCTCGCGCTCGGCGACATGCCTGGCCAGGGCCTGGTCGCGTTCGATGATGCGCTCGCGGGCCTTGGCCTGCTCGCGGCGGTCCGGAACCACCGGGGCCACCACTTCATTGACCTGCACATCGACCTCGCGCAATTGCGCGACCAGTTGCTTGCGCTCGTTGCGCGCCGCCCACCAGCGGCTGGCAGCGCCCTGGAACAGCTCGAAGAGGTCGAGGGTGATCTTGCCGGTGATGTCCATGACCTTGAACCACGACAGGTCGGTGAACACGGTCAGGCCGAAGAGGAACAGGGCGATGAACATCAGGGTACTGCCCTGCACGTTCAGGGCGTTCTTCGCCAGGTCGCCGAGGCTTTCGCCCAGCGCGCCGCCCGCCGAGGCCGGCAGGCTGGGCGTGGAATGGAAATGGATATGCGCCAGGGCGGCGCCGGAGAGGACCAGAAACACCAGCCCGATCAGGCGCCAGGAGAACAGCCAGCCGCTCCACTGCCAGGGCTGGTGGCGCTCGCGGAAGATCTGCCAGGTCTTGATCGCCAGCAACAACGGGAAGATATAGGCGAAGTAACCCAGGACCATGAACAGGATGTCGGCGAAGAATGCACCGGCACGGCCCGCAGCGTTCTGCACCTGATCGACGTTGCTGGTGTGACTGAAGCCAGGATCGGCCTGGTCGTAGGTCAGCAAGGCCATCCACAAATAAAGGCACAGGGCGCCCATGGCAATCAGGGCACCTTCCTTGAGCCTGTAGTGCAACTGCTGGCGCCAGAGCGGCTCGGGATTGGGTGTTGCTGTGGGTTTCTTCAAAACTCGTCTATTCCTGCGCTACTTGCGCGTCCAACCGTGATTGACCAAGGGGGCCGGTCAACAAATCACTACTTTTATCATTACTGCCGATCGATCGCCATGGCGGCTCGGCGGAACAAGCCATGACGGGATCAAATTCCCATGTAACAATTTGAGCACGCATTTTCTTTTGTGACAAAGGCTTATACGGGGTTTTTGCGTAGTTGGGACAACTGCCCTGCGCTTAAGTTGCGCCCCGGGCAACTGGCCACTACCGACCAGGCGCGGATGCGTCTGCGCCGGGCTTGTCCCACGGCGCGCTTTCGGGTCATGCTGGGCGCCCTCCCCTGCCCCGCCACCACGCGAACCTTCACCATGCTGACCTGGCTGAACCGTACCAACCTGGACTTCCCACCACTGGAAAAAGCCCTGCGCGAGCCCAACGGCCTGCTCGCCGCCGGCGGTGACCTGCGCCCGGAACGCCTGGTCCAGGCATACCGCCACGGCTGCTTCCCGTGGTACCAGGACGGCCAGCCTATCCTCTGGTGGTCGCCGGACCCGCGTACGGTGGTGTTCCCCGATGAACTGCATGTCTCGCGCTCGCTGCGCAAGGTCATGCGTCAGGGCCGTTACCAGGTCAGCTTCGACCAGGACTTCACCGCAGTCATCAGCGCCTGCGCCGCGCCGCGGGCCTATGCCGACGGCACCTGGATCACCGACAGCATGCAGGCGGCCTATGTCGAGCTGCATCGCCAGGGCCTCGCCCATTCCGTGGAGGTGCGCCGCGACGGCGAACTGGTGGGCGGGCTGTATGGCCTGGCCATGGGCAGGCTGTTCTTCGGCGAGTCGATGTTCAGCCGCGCCGACAATGCCTCCAAGGTCGGTTTCGTAAGCCTGGTCGAACACCTGCGCGAAGCCGGCTTCGTCCTCATCGACTGCCAGATGCCCACCGAGCACCTGCACAGTCTTGGTGCCCGCCCCATCGCCAGGGCAACCTTCGCCGATTATCTGCGTCAATATCTGGACCAGCCCAATCGCGCCACGTGGATCTGCACACAAGTCGTTACCTAGGCGAGTTTTCATAGCTGGCTTACACTTAGAAAAACACCTGCCGAGGGGTTGATCATGACCGAGTTGGCGCGCCTGAAGTTCTATGCCACTCAACCCCATGCCTGCAGCTACCTGCCTGACGAGCAGGCCACCACGCTGTTCCTCGATCCGAGCCAGCCAATGGACGCCACCGTCTATGCGGACCTGTCGGAAATGGGCTTTCGTCGCAGTGGCGACCATCTTTATCGGCCCCACTGCCAGAACTGCAATGCCTGCGTGCCGGCGCGGATCCCGGCTGCGCGCTTCACCCCGAATCGCCAGCAGAAACGCATCATCAAGCGCAACACCGACCTGGTGGTGACCGCCGCGCGGCCATCCTTCAATGAAGAGTACTTCGACCTGTACCGGCGCTATATAGAGCAGCGCCATTCGGACGGCGACATGTACCCGCCCAGCCGCGACCAGTTTTCCACCTTCCTGGTCCGCGACCTCCCGTTCTCGCGCTTCTACGAATTCCGCCTGGACGGCCGCCTGGTCGCCGTGGCGGTGACAGACCTGCTGCCCAACGGCCTGTCGGCGGTCTACACCTTCTACGAGCCGAACGAGGAACGACGCAGCCTCGGCCGCTTTGCCATCCTCTGGCAGATCGGTGAAACCCTGCGCCTGGGACTGGATGCGGTCTACCTGGGCTACTGGATCAAGAACTGCAAAAAAATGAACTACAAGACCCAATACCGCCCTATTGAACTGCTGATCAACCAGCGCTGGGTCACCCTGAACTGAAAACCTTGGCTTGACCTCCCTTTTTCGGGCACAATGCACGCCACTTTTTGTAGCCGGGTGCTTCTGTGGCCGGCCATAACTGAACACCGAGGGCTTTACTGCATGTCGAAAGAAGACAGCTTCGAAATGGAAGGCACTGTCGTCGACACCCTGCCCAACACCATGTTCCGCGTGGAGTTGGAAAACGGGCACGTCGTAACCGCGCACATCTCCGGAAAGATGCGCAAGAACTACATCCGTATCCTGACTGGCGACAAGGTCCGCGTCGAACTGACGCCGTACGACCTGAGCAAAGGGCGCATCACCTACCGCGCCCGCTAAAAGTCGATACGACGAAAAAGCCCGGCAGATGCCGGGCTTTTTCGTTGCTGCGGGAAAATCGCGGGGCGAACCCCGCGACAATCGTCAGGCCATTTCCGCCGTGGTTTCGAAGTCGAAGACCAGTTCGCCATCGCGGATGTCGACATGCACCACGCCGCCATGCTCGGCCAGCTCGCCGAACAGGATCTCCTCGGCCAGCGGCCGCTTGATCTTGTCCTGAATAAGCCGGGCCATCGGCCGCGCGCCCATCTGCGCATCGTAGCCACCGGTAGCCAGCCAGCTGCGCGCCGCGTCGGACACTTCCAGAAGGACACGCTTGTCCTCCAGTTGCGCCTGCAGTTCGGTGAGGAACTTGTCCACCACGCTCTTGATGGTCTCGTGAGTGAGGCGACCGAACTGGATGATGGTATCCAGGCGGTTGCGGAACTCCGGCGTGAAGCTTTTCTTGATCACTTCCATCGCATCGGACGAGTGATCCTGGTGGGTGAAACCGATCGACGCACGCGCCGCGGTTTCCGCGCCGGCGTTGGTAGTCATGATCAGGATCACGTTGCGGAAATCCGCCTTGCGCCCATTGTTGTCGGTCAGCGTGCCGTGGTCCATCACCTGCAGCAGCAGGTTGAAGACTTCCGGATGCGCCTTCTCGATCTCGTCGAGCAGCAACACGCAGTGCGGCTGCTTGGTGATCGCCTCGGTGAGCAGGCCACCCTGGTCGAAACCGACATAGCCCGGAGGCGCACCGATCAGGCGCGACACGGTGTGCCGCTCCATGTACTCGGACATGTCGAAGCGTACCAGCTCGACCCCCAGTGCTTTGGCCAGTTGCCGCGCCACTTCGGTCTTGCCCACCCCGGTCGGACCGGAGAACAGGAAGGAACCGACCGGCTTGTCCGGCGCCTTGAGGCCCGCACGGGACAGCTTGATCGCCGTGGAAAGCGAATCGATCGCCGCATCCTGGCCGAACACCGTCAGCTTCAGGTCGCGCTCCAGGTTACGCAGCAGTTCCTTGTCGGAGCTGGTGACGTGCTTTGGCGGAATCCGCGCGATCTTGGCAACGATGTCCTCGACCTGCGGCACTTCGATGCGCTTGACCCGCGCCTCGACCGGCTGCAGGCGCTGGTAGGCACCCGCCTCGTCGATCACGTCGATGGCCTTGTCCGGCATGTGCCGGTCATTGATGTAGCGCGCCGCCAGCTCGGCCGCGGCACGCAGGGCTTCGTCGCTGTACTCGATGCTGTGGTGCGATTCGAAACGACCTTTCAGCCCGCGCAGGATGCCGACGGTGTCCTCCACCGATGGCTCGCTGACATCGACCTTCTGGAAGCGCCGCGCCAGGGCCCGATCCTTCTCGAAGATGCCGCGGAATTCCTGGAAGGTGGTGGAACCGATGCAACGGATATCACCGGAGGAAAGCAGCGGCTTGAGCAGGTTGGAGGCGTCCATCACCCCACCGGATGCCGCACCGGCGCCGATGATGGTGTGGATCTCGTCGATGAACAGGATTGCCTGCGGACGTTTGCGCAGTTCGCCGAGCAGCGCCTTGAAGCGTTTCTCGAAGTCGCCGCGGTACTTGGTCCCGGCCAGCAAGGCACCGAGGTCCAGCGAGTAGACCACGCTGTGGGACAGCAGGTCCGGCACCTGGCCGTCGACGATACGCTTGGCCAGGCCTTCGGCGATGGCGGTCTTGCCGACACCGGCCTCACCCACCAGCAGCGGGTTGTTCTTGCGACGCCGGGCAAGGATCTGCGCGACCCGCTCGACTTCGGTCTCACGTCCGACGAGAGGATCGATCCGGCCCTGGCGGGCGAGTTCGTTGAGGTTGCTCGCATAGGCGTCCAGCGGATTGCCCGACGACGAGGTTTCCCCGCCATCTTCGTCCTGCATGTCCTGCTCGCCTTCCTGGTGTTCGCCGTGCCCCGGCACCTTGGAGATGCCATGGGCGATGTAGTTGACCACATCGATGCGGGCGACACTCTGTTGCTTGAGCAGGAACACCGCCTGGCTTTCCTGCTCGCTGAAAATCGCTACCAGCACATTGGCGCCGGTCACTTCACGCTTGCCCGAGCTCTGTACATGGAAAACGGCACGCTGCAGCACCCGCTGGAAGCCCAGGGTCGGCTGGGTCTCGCGGTCCTCGTCATGGACGGGGATCAACGGCGTGGTGGAGTCGATGAACTCCTGCAGATCGTGTTTGAGCTTGTCGAGATTTGCCCCGCATGCACGCAATACCGTGGCGGCGGCCTCGTTGTCCAGCAATGCCAGCAGAAGGTGCTCGACGGTCATGAACTCATGACGCTTCGAGCGCGCCTCCTTGAAGGCCAGATTGAGGGTGACTTCGAGCTCGCGGTTTAACATAGCTTCACCTCATACCCAAGTGGTCGGCGATTAACCGTCCTTCTCGATTTCACAGAGTAGCGGATGCTGGCTTTCCCTTGCGTATTGGTTGACCTGCATGGCCTTGGTCTCGGCGATGTCGCGGGTAAACAATCCGCACACTGCCCGTCCTTCTGTATGGACGGCCAGCATGACCTTGGTCGCCAGCTCGCGGTTCAGGTTGAAAAACACCTCGAGCACTTCGACGACGAAATCCATCGGCGTGTAGTCATCGTTGAACAAAACCACCTTGTACATCGGTGGCGCCTGCAGCGCTGGCTTGGCCTCCTGTACGGCCAGGCCGGCACCATCGTCCTCATGCGATTGCGGGCGATCCTGATTGAATGTTAGTCGAATCTGGCTATGTGCATGCATGGAAAGAATTTCATCATTTCGACAGGTTAAGGTTGTGGGTTGACCGCTGTAACCGGCGCAGAATACGGCCGTCGCCTGACCTTGACTATCGGCAAAACGGTGTTACAACCATTAAGAACCCACCGTGGTCGTAAAGATCCGCGCAGTCAACCAGGAATTTCGCAGGTTCGTATGCGGATGGAGTGGATGATACTCCAGTGATGGAGTCCTTTGCAGAGGGATATGAGGATGGCAAGCGGTAAAGTCAAGTGGTTCAACAATGCCAAGGGTTTCGGCTTCATCAATGAAGATGGCAAACCCGAGGATCTGTTCGCTCATTTCTCGGCAATCCAGATGGATGGCTACAAGACCCTGAAGGCCGGACAGTCCGTGACGTTCGAAATCGTCCAGGGCCCGAAGGGATCGCAAGCCATCAACATTCGTGGAGCCATGGTCGCCAGCGAGGCGCAGACCACTTCCCACACCACTGCGAACGTCTGACCCGCACCGGCGACACAGCGTGAAACAGGCCATCTGCCAGGAAGCGGATGGCCTGTTTTGCGTTACATGTGCTTGATCAGCGCCGCGCCGAAGCCGGACGACGAAACCAGGGTCGCGCCCTCCATCAGGCGCTCGAAGTCATAGGTCACGGTCTTGGCCCGGATCGCACCGTTGGTGCCCTTGATGATCAGGTCGGCCGCCTCGGTCCAGCCCAGGTGACGCAGCATCATCTCGGCCGAGAGGATCACCGAGCCCGGGTTGACCTGGTCCTTGCCGGCATATTTCGGCGCGGTTCCGTGGGTCGCCTCGAACATGGCCACGGTGTCGGACAGGTTGGCACCCGGGGCGATACCGATGCCGCCCACTTCCGCCGCCAGGGCGTCGGAGAGGTAGTCGCCATTGAGGTTGAGGGTGGCGATCACGTCATACTCCGCAGGGCGCAGCAGGATCTGCTGGAGCATGGCGTCGGCGATGGCGTCCTTGACGATGACTTCACGCCCGGTCCTAGGGTTCTTGAACTTCATCCACGGGCCGCCGTCGAGCAGCTCGGCGCCGAACTCGTTCTTCGCCACCTCGTAGCCCCAGTCCTTGAAGGCACCTTCGGTGAACTTCATGATGTTGCCTTTATGCACGATGGTCAGCGACTTGCGGTCGTTGTCCACGACATACTGCAGGGCCTTGCGCACCAGGCGCTGGGTGCCCTCCTTCGAGACCGGCTTGACGCCGATACCGCAGTCCTGGTCGAAACGGATCTTGGTGACGCCCATTTCTTCCTTGAGGAACTTGATGACCTTGTTCGCCTCGGGCGAGCCGGCCTTCCACTCGATGCCGGCGTAGATGTCCTCGGAGTTCTCGCGGAAGATCACCATGTCGACGTCGCCTGGCTTCTTCACCGGGCTCGGCACACCGTCGAACCACACCACCGGGCGCAGGCAGACATACAGGTCGAGTTGCTGGCGCAGGGCCACGTTGAGGGAGCGGATGCCGCCACCGACCGGGGTGGTCAGCGGGCCCTTGATGGAAACCACGTAGTCCTTCACCGCATCGAGGGTTTCCTGGGGCAGCCAGGTGTCCTGGTCATACACCTGGGTGGCCTTTTCGCCGGCATAGACTTCCATCCAGGAAATCTTGCGCTTGCCGCCGTAAGCCTTCTCGACCGCAGCGTCGACCACCTTGATCATGACCGGGGTGACATCGACGCCGATGCCGTCGCCCTCGATGAACGGGATGATCGGATTGTCTGGAACATTGAGAGAATGGTCTGCGTTGACGGTGATTTTGTCGCCGACTGCCGGAA
This sequence comes from Pseudomonas ulcerans, assembly GCF_036324125.1. NCBI lineage: Bacteria > Pseudomonadati > Pseudomonadota > Gammaproteobacteria > Pseudomonadales > Pseudomonadaceae > Pseudomonas > Pseudomonas ulcerans. Next base: position 27,368 of record NZ_JAZDQN010000030.1, read on the forward strand.
CCTCGATTTTCTGGTATCCCATGCTGCACTCCGCTTTTTCTTGGTTTGAAGTCATGCAATCCCCAGAGCCTAACCCAGTTGGCGGCGAACGGAAACCTCGTCGCAAAAACCGTCACAAAGCCGAAAAAAGCTCTACATCTTTGGTCTAAAAACGACTATCCGACAGCTTCACCTTGCTGATTAGGACGAAGGAATTGGTATACTGCGCCGGTGACTCAAGGGTCACTCGGGGCGAGATGTCCGCTACAGGCCCCACGGCCCCGACAAGACTGAGCTGTTACCGCAGTTCAGCCGTTTGACACTCGACTGATGCAACCCACCATCACAGCCTGGAATCCTCGACTTTCCGCTCATGGATGTGTCTGAGCGAAGCGCTTACCCTGCGCGCCCTACCGAGATTCCGAGCACGCTCAGCAAAACAGAGAGTTAACCCGAATATGTCCACCCGTTCGAAGATCATCTACACCTTCACCGACGAAGCCCCCGCCCTCGCCACCTTCTCCCTGCTGCCCATCGTCGAAGCCTTCACCGCTACCGCCGACATCGCGGTAGAAACCCGGGACATCTCTCTCGCGGGCCGCATCCTTTCCGCCTTCCCAGAACAGCTCGGCGCCGACAAGCAAGTGGCCGACCACCTGGCGGAACTTGGCCAACTGGCGACCACCCCGGAAGCCAACATCATCAAGCTGCCGAACATCAGCGCCTCGGTACCGCAGCTGAAGGCCGCGATCAAGGAACTGCAAGGCAAGGGCTTCAACGTCCCGGACTACCCGGAAGCACCGGCCAACGATGCCGAAAAAGAAGCCCGCGCTCGCTACGACCGCATCAAGGGCAGCGCCGTGAACCCGGTCCTGCGCGAAGGCAACTCCGACCGCCGCGCCCCGCTGTCGGTCAAGAACTACGCACGCAAGCACCCGCACAAGATGGGCGCCTGGGCTGCCGATTCGAAATCCCACGTCGCGCACATGAGCAGCGGCGACTTCTACGGCAGCGAGAAAGCCGCGCTGATCGAAGCCGATGACAGCCTGCGCATCGAACTGCTGGGCAAGGACGGCGCCACCACCGTCCTGAAAGAGAAGACTGCGGTCAAGGCCGGCGAGATCGTCGACTGCGCGGTCATGAGCACCAAGGCCCTGCGCGCCTTCGTCGCCAAGGAAATCGAAGACGCCAAGGCCAACGGCGTACTGCTTTCGGCCCACCTGAAAGCCACCATGATGAAGGTCTCCGACCCGATCATGTTCGGCCAGATCGTCGCCGAGTACTACGCCGACGCGCTGAACAAGCACGCAGCAGTCCTGGAAGAAATCGGCTTCAACCTGAACAACGGCATCGGCGACCTGTACGCCCGCATCAAGGCCCTGCCAGCCGAACAGCAGGCACAGATCGAAGCCGACATCCAGGCCGTCTACGCCGTTCGCCCGGCCCTGGCCATGGTCAACTCCGACAAGGGCATCACCAACCTGCACGTGCCGAGCGACGTGATCGTCGACGCCTCGATGCCGGCCATGATCCGTGACTCGGGCAAGATGTGGAACGCCGCCGGCGAACTGCAGGACACCAAGGCACTGATCCCGGATCGCTGCTACGCGACCATCTACCAGGCCGTGATCGAAGACTGCAAGAAACACGGCGCCTTCGACCCGACCACCATGGGCAGCGTGCCGAACGTCGGCCTGATGGCCCAGAAAGCCGAAGAGTACGGCTCCCACGACAAGACCTTCCAGGCCAAGGTCGATGGCACCATCCGCGTCCTGGACAGCAAGGGCAACCTGCTGCTGCAACAGGAAGTGGAAGCGGGCGACATCTTCCGCATGTGCCAGACCAAGGACGCGCCGATCCAGGACTGGGTCAAGCTGGCTGTCAACCGTGCCCGCGCAAGCAGCACCCCGGCGATCTTCTGGCTCGACCCGCAACGCGCCCACGACGGCGTGCTGATCGAGAAGGTCCAGGCCTACCTGAAGAACCACGACACCACCGGCCTGGACATCCGCGTCCTGTCCCCGGTCGAGGCGATGAAGGTTTCCCTGGAGCGCATCCGCGCTGGCCAGGACACCATCTCGGTCACCGGCAACGTACTGCGCGACTACCTGACCGACCTGTTCCCGATCATGGAACTGGGCACCAGCGCCAAGATGCTGTCGATCGTCCCGCTGATGAACAACGGCGGCCTGTTCGAGACCGGCGCCGGCGGTTCGGCACCGAAGCACGTGCAGCAGCTGGTCGAGGAAAACTTCCTGCGCTGGGACTCGCTGGGTGAGTTCCTCGCCCTGGCCGCTTCCCTGGAGCACCTGGGCAACGCCTACGCCAACCCGAAAGCCAACGTGCTGGCGGCTACCCTGGACCAGGCCACCGGCCAGTTCCTGGATACCAACAAGTCCCCTGCGCGCAAGGTCGGCGGTATCGACAACCGTGGCAGCCACTTCTACCTGACCCTGTACTGGGCCCAGGCACTGGCTGCACAAACCGAAGACGCCGCACTGCAGGCGCGCTTCGCCCCGCTGGCCAAGGCACTGACCGAGAACGAAGCGACCATCGTCGCCGAGCTCAACGCCGTGCAAGGCAAACCAGCCGAGATCGGTGGCTACTACTTCACCGACGCCGAGCTGACCAGCAAGGTGATGCGCCCAAGCCAGACCTTCAACAGCGCGATCGCCGCACTGTAAGAGCGTCAGCTTGAAGCAATGAAGGAAAACCCCGGCCACGCACCGGGGTTTTTCTTTTCCGCCACACTTTCCGAAGGACCGAACATGACCTGGCAACCCCACATCACCGTCGCCACCATCGTCGAAGACCAGGGCCGCTTCCTTATGGTCGAGGAATTCAAGGCCGGCAAGCACGTCTTCAACCAGCCCGCCGGCCACCTCGAAGCCAACGAAAGCCTGCTCCAGGCCGCCCTGCGCGAAACCCTCGAAGAAACCGCCTGGGATGTCGAACTCACCGGCGTGGTCGGCATCTACCTCTACACAGCCCCAAGCAACGGCGTGACCTATCAGCGCATCTGCTTCGCCGCCAAGCCTGTGAAGCACCATGCCGATCGCGCCCTGGACAGCGATATCGTCCGCGCCGTGTGGATGACCCGCGAGGAACTGCTCGCCGATCCCCAGCGCTGGCGCAGCGAACTGGTGCCGCAGTGCATCGACGACTACCTCGCCGGACCGCTGCACAGCCTGGCACTGATCCGTAATTAAGGCGCCTTTAGCCTTGCAGGACGCAGCCTGATAGAATCGTCGTCTTTTTCCAGATACGCACCCATGCCCATGTCCGAACCAGCTCTCCAAGAACCCGAAAAGACGCGCGTCATCGTCGGCATGTCCGGCGGCGTGGACTCTTCCGTTTCCGCCCTCCTGCTGATGGAGCAGGGCTACCAGGTGGAAGGCCTGTTCATGAAGAACTGGGAAGAGGACGACGGCACCGAGTACTGCACCGCCCGCGAAGACCTGGCCGACGCCCAGGCCGTGTGCGACCGCATCGGCATCAAGCTGCACACCGCCAACTTCGCCGCGGAATACTGGGACAACGTCTTCGAGCATTTCCTCGAAGAGTACAAGGCCGGCCGTACACCGAACCCGGACATCCTGTGCAACCGGGAAATCAAGTTCAAGGCGTTCCTCGACTACGCGCTGTCCCTCGGCGCCGACCTGATCGCCACCGGCCACTACGTGCGCCGCCGCGATATCGACGATCGCACCGAACTGCTCAAGGGCCTGGACCCGAACAAGGACCAGAGCTACTTCCTTCACGCCGTCGGCGGCGAGCAGATCGCCCGCACCCTGTTCCCGGTGGGAGAGCTGGAGAAGCCGGAAGTCCGTGCCATCGCCGAGAAACACGGCCTGGCCACGGCGAAGAAGAAGGACTCCACCGGCATCTGCTTTATCGGTGAGCGCCGCTTCAGCGACTTCCTCAAGCAGTACCTGCCAGCCCAGCCCGGCGAAATCCAGACCACCGACGGCGAAGTCATCGGCCAGCACCACGGCCTGATGTACCACACCATCGGCCAGCGCCAGGGCCTCGGCATCGGCGGCCTCAAGGACGCCGGCGACGAGCCGTGGTACGTGCTGGAAAAGGACCTGTCGCGCAACGTGCTGGTGGTCGGCCAGGGTAACGAACACCCGTGGCTGTTCTCCCGCGCGCTGCTCGCCTCGGAAATCTTCTGGGTCAACCCGATCGACCTGTCCGTGCCGCGGCGCCTGACTGCCAAGGTGCGCTACCGCCAGAGCGACCAGGATTGCACCCTGGAGCGCACCGCCAGCGGCTACCGCGCGGTGTTCGACGAACCACAACGCGCCGTGACCCCGGGCCAGTCCGTGGTGTTCTACGACGGCGAAGTCTGCCTCGGTGGCGGCGTGATCGAGATCGCCGAGCCGTGGAGCGCGCGCGGATGAACCAGACGCAGGAGCAATTGATCGCCCTGGGCGGCGTATTCCAGGCCGCCGTGCTGGTGGACCGCATCGCCCGTACCGGCTCGGCCAGTGAAGCCAACATCGGCTGCATGCTCGGCAGCCTGCTGGTGCGCGACCCCAAGGACACCCTGGAAGTCTTCGGCGGCGACGATATCAACCTGCGTGACGGCTACCGCGCCCTCGCCAGCGCCCTGGAGCGCGATCCCGGCAGCCTGCAGCGCGAGCCGCTGCGCTACGCCCTGTCGATGCTCGGCCTGGAGCGCCAGCTGGCCAAGCGTGGCGACATGCTGGAGACCATCGGCAACCGCCTGCCGCAGATCCAGTCCCAGGCAGATCACTTCGGCCTGGTTCACGAAAACGTCATCGCATCGAGCGGCGCGCTGTATCAGGATACGCTGAGCACCCTGCGCCAGCGCATCCAGGTCCACGGCGACATGCGTCACCTGCAGCAGACCAGCAACGCGTCGAAGATCCGTGCCCTGCTGCTCGCCGGCATCCGCGCCGCGCGGCTGTGGCGCCAGCTTGGCGGGCATCGCTGGCAGCTGGTGTTCAGCCGCCGCAAGCTGTTGCGCGAGCTGTATCCAATGCTTCGCGGCTGATAATTACCTTTTGTCAGCCACCCGACTCGGGCGCATTTATCGTGTATGATATGCGCCCTCTTAAAAGCCTGACTGTCCGAGAACACCCCATGCAGCTTTCCTCGCTCACTGCGGTTTCCCCTGTAGACGGCCGCTACGCCGGCAAAACCCAGGCCTTGCGCCCCATTTTCAGCGAATACGGCCTGATCCGTTTCCGCGCCCTGGTCGAAGTGCGCTGGCTGCAGCGCCTGGCTGCCCACCCGCAGATCGCCGAAGTCCCGGCCTTCTCCGCCGAAGCCAATGCCCTGCTCAACGGCCTGGCCGATGAGTTCGCCCTCGAGCACGCCGAGCGCGTCAAGGAAATCGAGCGCACCACCAACCACGACGTGAAGGCCATCGAGTACCTGCTCAAGGAGCAGGCTGCCAAGCTGCCGGAACTGGCCAAGGTCAGCGAGTTCATCCACTTCGCCTGCACCAGCGAGGACATCAACAACCTGTCCCACGCCCTGATGCTGCGCGAAGGCCGTGACAGCGTGCTGCTGCCGCTGATGCGCCAGATCGCCCAGTCGATCCGCGAACTAGCCCACCGCTTCGCCGACGTGCCGATGCTGTCGCGCACCCACGGCCAGCCGGCCTCGCCGACCACCCTGGGCAAGGAACTGGCCAACGTCGTCTACCGCCTGGAGCGGCAGATCGCACAGGTTGCCGCCGTCCCGCTGCTGGGCAAGATCAACGGCGCCGTGGGCAACTACAACGCGCACCTGTCGGCCTACCCGCAGATCGACTGGGAAGCGAACGCCCGCGCCTTCATCGAGGACGAGCTGGGCCTGGTGTTCAACCCGTACACCACGCAGATCGAGCCGCACGACTACATCGCCGAGCTGTTCGACGCCATCGCCCGCTTCAACACCATCCTCATCGACTTCGACCGTGACGTCTGGGGCTACATCTCGCTGGGCTACTTCAAGCAGAAGACAGTCGCTGGCGAAATCGGCTCCTCGACCATGCCGCACAAGGTCAACCCGATCGACTTCGAGAACTCCGAAGGCAACCTGGGCATCGCCAACGCCCTGTTCCAGCACCTGGCCAGCAAGCTGCCGGTCTCGCGCTGGCAGCGCGACCTGACCGACTCCACCGTACTGCGCAACCTCGGTGTCGGCTTCGCCCACAGCGTGATCGCCTACGAAGCCAGCCTGAAAGGCATCGGCAAGCTGGAAATCAACACCGCACGCATCGCCGACGACCTGGACGCCTGCTGGGAAGTCCTGGCCGAGCCGATCCAGACCGTGATGCGTCGCTACAACATCGAAAACCCCTACGAGAAGCTCAAGGAGCTGACTCGTGGCAAGGGCATCAGCCCGGAAGCGCTGCTGACCTTCATCGACGGCCTGGACATGCCGGCCGACGCCCGCGAAGAACTGAAGAAGCTGACCCCGGCCAGCTACATCGGCAACGCAGCGGCGCAAGCCAAGCGCGTCTGATCCACGACCCGCGTTTTAACGCCCGGCCGAGCCGGGCGTTTTTATTCCTGAAAGAAAATTGTCTTTTTTCAATAGGTTACTCATGAATCCTGATATCCCACTGCAGCTTCTCGGCGGTTTGACCGCGCGCCAGTTCATGCGCGACTACTGGCAGAAAAAACCGTTGCTGGTCCGTCAGGCCTTTACCGATTTCGAAAGCCCCATCGACGCCGACGAACTGGCCGGCCTGGCCCTGGAAGAGGAAGTCGAATCGCGCCTGGTCCTCGAACACGGCGAGACCCTATGGGAGCTGCGCCGCGGCCCGTTCACCGAGGAAACCTTCGGCACCCTGCCGGAGCGCGACTGGACCCTGCTGGTGCAATCGGTCGACCAGTTCGTCCCGGAAGTCGGCGAACTGCTGGAGCACTTCCGCTTCCTGCCGAGCTGGCGCATCGACGACGTGATGATCAGCTTCGCCGCGCCAGGCGGCAGCGTCGGCCCGCACTTCGACAACTACGACGTGTTCCTGCTCCAGGGCCATGGCAAGCGCAACTGGAAGATCGGGCAGATGTGCAACAGCGACAGTCCGCTGCTGGAACACGCCGACCTGCGCATCCTCGCCGACTTCGAACAGAGCGACGAGTGGGTCCTGGAGCCGGGCGACATGCTCTACCTGCCGCCACGCCTGGCCCACTACGGCGTCGCCGAGGACAACTGCCTGACCTACTCGGTAGGTTTCCGCGCACCGAGCGCTGCCGAAGTCCTGACCCACTTCACCGACTTCCTCGGCCAGTTCCTCACCGACGAAGAGCGCTACAGCGATGCCGATGCCCAGCCAGTCAGCGACGATCCGCACCAGATCCAGCACGACGCGCTCGGCCGCCTGAAAAGCCTGCTCAACGAGCACATGGGCGACGAGCGCCTGCTGCTGACCTGGTTCGGCCAGTTCATGACCGAGCCGCGCTACCCCGAGCTGGTCAGCGGCGAAGAGTTGAGCGAGGAAGAACTGGTCGACAGCCTGGAACAGGGCGCGATCATCATCCGCAACCCGAGCGCACGCCTGGCCTGGTCCGAGGTAGACGACAACCTGCTGCTGTTCGCCAGCGGCCAGAGCCGCCTGCTGCCGGGCAACCTGCGCGAGCTGCTGAAGCTGATCTGCTCCGCCGATGCCCTGCACGCCGAAAACCTGGGCGACTGGCTGGGCGACGAAGTCGGCCTGGAACTGGTCTGCCAACTGGTCAAGCAAGGAAGCCTGGGGTTCGCCAATGAATAAGATCAAGGTCCGCCTGGCCGACTGGCACAAGGACAATGCGGATATCCGCCGCATCCGCGAGGCGGTGTTCATCGCCGAGCAGAGCGTGCCGCCGGAGCTGGAATGGGATTCCGACGACAACGACGCGATCCACTTCCTCGCCGTCGAGGATGACTACGCCATCGGCACCGCGCGCCTGCTGCAGGACGGCCAGATCGGCCGGGTTTCGGTGCTCAAGGACTGGCGTGGAATGAAGGTCGGCGATGCACTGATGCAGGCGGCCATCGTCGAGGCGCAGAACCGTGACCTGAGCCAGCAGATGCTGACGGCGCAGACCCATGCCACGGCCTTCTACGAGCGTCTGGGGTTCCGCGTGGTCAGCGAGGAGTTCCTGGAAGCCGGGATTCCGCACGTGGACATGGTGCGCGACTCGAAACCGCTGTAACCCTGATCGCTGCGGTTCGGCGCCCCGACAAGCCAGGCTCCCACAGGGTCCGAAGCGACTCGTACCCTGTGGGAGCCTGGCTTGCCAGCGATGAAGCCCTCAAAACCACAGCAAATCCTCCCGGGCGCAAACAATCTTTGCCATCATGTCCACTCCCACCTGCGGAGATCATGGACATGCCGCTACGCCCCCTGCTCGCCTCCCTGCTTCTGTCGTTCAGCCTCAACGCGCTGGCCGCCACCGAAGTCCTGCCCCTGAACCACCGCACCAGCGCCGAGATCCTCCCCACCGCGCAAGCCTTCCTGGGCAAGGATGGCACGGTCAGCGCTTTCGAGAACAAGCTGATCGTCAAGGCCGATCCTGGCAAGATCGACGAACTTCGCACCCTCCTGCGTGATCTCGATACCGCACCGAAGCGCCTGCTGATCAGCGTCGACAACAGCGACAGCAACTTCCAGGACAACCGCGGCAATGCCCGCATCATCCGCTATGGCACGGCCAACCGCGAAGGTGGACTGCAACAGATCCAGGCCAGTGAAGGCACGCCGGCGCTGATCCAGGTCGGCCAGAGCATCCCCGTCACCACCGCCCAGACCGACAGCTACGGCCGCCTGCAGAGCCAGACCGAATACCGCAACGTCACCCAGGGCTTCTACGTCACCGCCAGCGTCGCCGGCGACACCGTGCACCTGAACATAAGTACCAACAATGACCGTATGAGCCAGGAACGTCCCGATGTAGTGAAAGTACAAAGTACCGACACGAAGGTCACCGGCAAGCTGGGTGAATGGATCACTCTGGCAGGGGTCAATGGTCAAAGTCAGGCCGAACGCTCTGCTTCGGCCCTCTCCTACTCCACCCAGCGAGGTGAAAACATGACATTGCGGGTAAAAGTCGACGAATTGGACTGAGCCCACGGAAATCAAGGCCTCGACCAACGGCCTTGAAACTGACTGATGAGTCGTATTAGACCAAAGATGTAGTGGAGTGAAAAAAGCACTACAAAACATTTGACGCCCCCGAATCGCAGAGGCATGATGGCCCCGCTCCCGCTAATCAGGGGCCCTGGCAAGGGCCTTCGGGTCGCGCTTCGAACTACCCCCGAAGCCGGTTCGTGTCTGTACAGCCCACAAGGCGCGTTGGACGAGATTACGACTGGAACGAAGTTGTCCCGAGGGACGGAAGCGCATCAAACGGTACATGGCACACCCTGATCGAAGCAGCACGGCAACCACGAGCCAACCTGCCCGACGGACGCCCGCACCTGCTCACTTCCTCCTCCGAGCCCCATCGTTCAACGTCGCGATTTCGCCCAACTAGACTGATACATCGCCAGCGCCCCTGAGCCGCGAGCATTCGGTGCTGCCCCTGTACGAACAGCGCAGCCGACAGAGCGAACATTTTTCACCAAGACCTATGCGACGAGGTTTATTTCCATGGCACTGACACGCGAACAGCAAATTGCAGCCCTCGAAAAAGACTGGGCCGAGAACCCGCGCTGGAAAGGCGTGACCCGTACCTACACCGCTGCCGATGTCGTCCGTCTGCGTGGTTCGATCCAGCCAGAGCACACCCTGGCTCGTCTGGGCGCGGAAAAACTGTGGAACCTGGTGACCAAGGGCGCGCATCCGTCCTTCCGCCCTGAGAAAGATTTCGTCAACTGCATGGGCGCCCTGACCGGCGGCCAGGCTGTACAACAGGTCAAGGCCGGCATCCAGGCCATCTACCTGTCCGGCTGGCAAGTGGCTGCCGACAACAACTCGGCCGAATCCATGTACCCAGACCAGTCCCTGTACCCAGTGGACTCGGTACCGACCGTGGTCAAGCGCATCAACAACTCGTTCCGTCGCGCCGACCAGATCCAGTGGAAAGCCGGCAAGAACCCGGGCGACGAAGGCTACGTCGACTACTTCGCGCCAATCGTGGCTGACGCCGAAGCCGGTTTCGGCGGCGTCCTGAACGCCTACGAACTGATGAAGAACATGATCGAAGCAGGCGCCGCCGGCGTTCACTTCGAAGACCAGCTGGCTTCCGTGAAGAAGTGCGGCCACATGGGCGGCAAGGTACTGGTTCCGACCCAGGAAGCCGTGCAGAAACTGACCGCTGCCCGCCTGGCCGCCGACGTTGCTGGCGTACCGACCATCATCCTGGCCCGTACCGACGCCAACGCCGCTGACCTGCTGACCAGCGACTGCGACCCGTACGACCAACCGTTCGTGGTCGGCGACCGCACTCCGGAAGGTTTCTACAAGGTTCGCGCCGGCCTGGACCAGGCTATCGCCCGCGGCCTGGCCTACGCCCCTTATGCAGACCTGATCTGGTGCGAAACCGCCAAGCCGGACCTGGACGAGGCCCGTCGCTTCGCCGAAGCGATCAAGAAGGAATACCCGGACCAGATCCTGTCGTACAACTGCTCGCCTTCCTTCAACTGGAAGAAGAACCTGGACGACGCCACCATCGCCAAGTTCCAGCGCGAACTGTCGGCAATGGGCTACAAGCATCAGTTCATCACCCTGGCCGGCATCCACAACATGTGGCACGGCATGTTCAACCTGGCGCACGACTACGCCCGCAACGACATGACCGCCTACGTCAAGCTGCAGGAGCAGGAATTCGCTGACGCATCGAAGGGCTACACCTTCGTTGCCCACCAGCAGGAAGTCGGCACCGGCTACTTCGACGACATGACCACCGTGATCCAGGGTGGCAAGTCTTCGGTGACCGCGCTGACCGGCTCCACCGAAGAAGAGCAGTTCCACTGATACACACGCTGTAAATTCGGGTGACACTCGAAGCCCGGGACCTGTGATGGGGTTCCGGGCTTCGTTTTATTATCTGCGCCCTGCGCGTGGCGATCCTTTGGCTATGCTTGCAGGCACGCCATACGAAAGGACCGGCCATGCCCCGCTCCGTGACCCTGCTCGCCCTCGCCCTGCTGGGCGGCGCCCTCTATCTATATGCACTGTCCGCCGACAGCATCTGGCTGGCCCTGGCAGCCAAGCCGGTTCCAGTGCTGATGCTGCTGATCTGGCTGCTCGACGCACCGACAACCCCGTATCGCCGCGGAATAGTGTTTGGCCTCAGCCTGTCCATCGTCGGTGACCTGGCCCTGGCATGGCCAGGCGACCTGTTTGCCGCCGGCTTGGCGGCGTTCCTCTGCGCCCACCTGGCCTACCTCTGGGCCTACCTGGACAAGACCCGCACGCCCGCCACCGGCGCCCTGCTGATCGCTACGCTGTGCGGCACGGGACTGTTCGGCCTGCTGGCCTGGCACGGCCTCGGCCCGTTGCTGATACCAGTGGCACTCTACGCCCTGACCATCAGCGCCATGCTCTGGCGCGCCCTCGCCTGTGGTGGCCTGGCGGGCATCGGCGCGGTGAGCTTCGTGTTCTCCGACAGCCTGATCGGCATCGACCGCTTCGTCAGTCCCTTCGCTGCCGCCCCCTACCTGATCATCCTGTTCTACTGGCTGGGCCAGTGGGCAATCGCGGCGTCGGCGCAACCAGCAGCACCCACCGGAACATTGACCCATGGCGCAACGACCCCGAACAAAAGCGTCTAGAACAAGGGCTGCAAATAACTTGCAGGCCAAACAAGCAATGAACTTCTTAGTTGACTGGAACAGTAGGAATAACAGCAACCGCTCAAATGATATTAATTATCATTCCGAAACTTGCCGTTCATTACGCCAGGAAAGAAACATAATTAACGAAAGCGACGACAATGCCCGAAACACAAGGCTTTCAGCGAGTTACGAAAGATTTTTGTTCTTAATCCTACGAATAAATTTGCAGCAGAAATTTTACTTGCACCAGGTTTACCCATAAAATCAGCGCGATAGATTCCGCTGCGACATATCGTCACTGCTCTACTTCTTTTCACGCTCAGAGACCACGTGCTCTGTTAAGGATTCTCAGCATGCCCGATTCGACCGGACTGATCGCCCACAACTGGGGTTTCGCCATTTTCCTGTTGGGTGTCGTCGGCCTCTGTGCCTTCATGCTCGGCCTGTCCAGCCTGCTCGGTAGCAAGGCCTGGGGTCGCAGCAAGAACGAACCGTTCGAATCCGGCATGCTGCCTACCGGCGGCGCCCGTCTGCGCCTGTCGGCCAAATTCTATCTGGTCGCGATGCTGTTCGTGATCTTCGATATCGAAGCCCTCTTTCTCTTTGCATGGTCTGTGTCCGTCCGCGAAAGCGGCTGGACCGGATTCGTCGAAGCACTCGTTTTCATAGCAATTCTGTTGGCTGGTCTTGTCTACCTTTGGCGGGTCGGGGCGCTCGATTGGGCTCCCGTGGGTCGCCGCAAGCGGCAAGCGAAGCTGAAACAATGAGGCTTTGGCAATGCAATACAATCTCACCAGAATCGATCCGGATGCGCCCAACGAGCAGTATCCAATCGGAGAACGGGAAACCGTCTCCGATTCGCTGCTAGAGGACCAGGTCCACAAGAACATCTTCATGGGCAAGCTTGAGGATGTGCTGAGTGGCGCGGTCAACTGGGGTCGCAAGAACTCCCTGTGGCCGTACAACTTCGGCCTGTCCTGCTGCTACGTGGAGATGACCACGGCGTTCACCGCGCCGCACGACATCGCCCGTTTCGGCGCCGAAGTGATCCGGGCATCACCGCGTCAGGCCGACTTCATGGTCGTCGCCGGTACCTGCTTCATCAAGATGGCGCCGATCATCCAGCGCCTGTACGAGCAGATGCTGGAGCCGAAGTGGGTCATCTCCATGGGTTCGTGCGCCAACTCCGGCGGCATGTACGACATCTACTCGGTCGTCCAGGGGGTCGACAAGTTCCTCCCCGTGGATGTCTACGTACCCGGCTGCCCGCCTCGCCCTGAAGCGTTCCTGCAAGGCCTGATGCTCTTGCAGGAATCGATCGGCCAGGAGCGACGCCCTCTTTCCTGGGTCGTCGGCGATCAAGGCGTGTACCGCGCCGAGATGCCGGCCCAGAAAGATCTGCGTCGTGAACAGCGCATGCAGGTGACCAACCTGCGCAGCCCCGACGAAGTCTGATCCAGCGACCTGCCGCCCGTTCCCAGGAACCGGCGGCCTGGCTTCATTCTCTACGTTGACCGAAAGCGACCGAGACCATGACAGCGGACACCGCTATTTATATTCCGCCTTACAAGGCTGACGACCAGGATGTGGTCGTCGAACTGCACAACCGTTTTGGCGCCGAGGCGTTCACCGCCCAGGACACCCGTACCGGCATGCCGGTGCTGTGGGTTGACCGCGCCCGCCTGATCGAAGTACTGACCTTCCTGCGCAACGTCGCCAAGCCGTACAGCATGCTGTACGACCTGCATGGCGTCGACGAGCGCCTGCGCACCCAGCGTCGCGGCCTGCCGGGCGCCGACTTCACCGTGTTCTACCACCTGCTCTCGGTGGAACGGAACAGCGATGTGATGATCAAGGTCTCCCTGAGCGAAACCGACCTGAGCGTGCCGACCGTCACCGGTATCTGGCCGAACGCCAACTGGTACGAGCGCGAAGTCTGGGACATGTTCGGCATCGACTTCCCGGGCCACCCGCACCTGACCCGCATCATGATGCCGCCGACCTGGGAAGGTCACCCGCTGCGCAAGGACTTCCCGGCCCGTGCCACCGAGTTCGACCCGTTCACCCTGAACCTGGCCAAGCAGCAGCTGGAAGAAGAAGCCGCGCGCTTCAATCCGGAAGCCTGGGGCATGAAGCGCCAGGGCGCGAACGAGGACTACATGTTCCTCAACCTCGGCCCGAACCACCCGTCCGCCCACGGTGCCTTCCGTATCGTCCTGCAGCTGGACGGCGAAGAGATCGTCGACTGCGTCCCGGACATCGGCTACCACCACCGTGGCGCCGAGAAGATGGCCGAGCGTCAGTCCTGGCACAGCTTCATCCCGTACACCGACCGTATCGACTACCTCGGCGGGGTGATGAACAACCTGCCGTACGTGCTGGCTGTCGAGAAACTGGCCGGGATCAAGGTGCCACAGAAGGTCGACACCATCCGCGTGATGCTGGCCGAGTTCTTCCGCATCACCAGCCACCTGCTGTTCCTGGGTACCTACATCCAGGACGTCGGCGCCATGACCCCGGTGTTCTTCACCTTCACCGACCGCCAGCGTGCCTACACCGTGATCGAGGCCATCACCGGCTTCCGCCTGCACCCGGCCTGGTACCGCATCGGTGGCGTCGCCCACGACCTGCCGCGCGGCTGGGACAAGCTGGTCAAGGACTTCGTCGAATGGCTGCCCAAGCGCCTCGACGAGTACACCAAGGCCGCCCTGCAGAACAGCATCCTCAAGGGCCGCACCATCGGCGTTGCCCAGTACAACACCAAGGAAGCCCTGGCCTGGGGCGTCACCGGTGCCGGCCTGCGTTCCACCGGCCTGGACTTCGACCTGCGCAAGGCCCGTCCTTACTCCGGCTACGAGAACTTCGAGTTCGAAGTGCCGCTGGCCCACAACGGCGATGCCTACGATCGCTGCATGGTCCGCGTCGAGGAGATGCGCCAGAGTATCCGCATCATCGACCAGTGCCTGCGCAACATGCCGGAAGGCCCGTACAAGGCGGACCACCCGCTGACCACGCCGCCGCCGAAAGAGCGCACCCTGCAGCACATCGAAACCCTGATCACCCACTTCCTGCAGGTTTCGTGGGGTCCGGTCATGCCGGCCAACGAGTCCTTCCAGATGATCGAGGCGACCAAGGGCATCAACAGTTACTACCTGACGAGCGATGGCGGCACCATGAGCTACCGCACCCGGATCCGCACCCCGAGCTACCCGCACCTGCAGCAGATCCCTTCGGTGATCCGCGGCAGCATGGTCGCGGACCTCATCGCGTACCTGGGCAGTATCGACTTCGTTATGGCTGACGTGGACCGCTAAGCATGAACAGCACGCTTATCCAAACCGACCGTTTCGCCCTGAGCGAAACCGAGCGCTCGGCCATCGAGCACGAGATGCACCACTACGAGGACCCGCGCGCGGCGTCCATCGAAGCCCTGAAGATCGTCCAGAAGCAGCGCGGCTGGGTGCCGGACGGCGCCATCCACGCCATCGGCGAGATCCTCGGCATCCCGGCCAGCGACGTCGAAGGCGTGGCCACCTTCTATAGCCAGATCTTCCGCCAGCCGGTCGGTCGCCACATCATCCGCGTGTGCGACAGCATGGTCTGCTACATCGGCGGCCACGAGTCCGTGGTCGGCCAGATCCAGAGCGAACTGGGCATCGGCCTCGGCCAGACCACCCCGGATGGCCGCTTCACCCTGCTGCCGGTGTGCTGCCTGGGCAACTGCGACAAGGCCCCGGCGCTGATGATCGACGACGACACCTTCGGTGACGTGCAGCCGGCCGGTGTTGCCAAATTGCTGGAGGGTTACGTATGACCATCACTTCCTTCGGCCCGGCCAACCGCATCGCGCGCAGCGCCGAGACCCATCCGCTGACCTGGCGCCTGCGTGACGACGGCGAGCCGGTCTGGTTCGACGAGTACCAGGCGAAGAACGGCTATGCCGCCGCGCGCAAGGCGTTCTCGCAGATGTCCCAGGACGATATCGTCCAGACCGTCAAGGACTCCGGCCTCAAGGGCCGCGGCGGTGCGGGCTTCCCCACCGGCGTGAAGTGGGGCCTGATGCCGAAAGACGAATCCATGAACATCCGCTACCTGCTGTGCAACGCGGACGAAATGGAGCCGAACACCTGGAAGGACCGCATGCTGATGGAGCAACAGCCCCATCTGCTGGTCGAGGGCATGCTGATCAGCGCTCGTGCCCTCAAGGCCTACCGCGGCTACATCTTCCTGCGGGGCGAGTACACCACCGCCGCGCGCAACCTGAACCGCGCCATCGACGAAGCCAAGGCCGCAGGCCTCCTGGGCAAGAACATCCTCGGCAGCGGCTTCGATTTCGAGCTGTTCGTGCACACCGGTGCCGGCCGCTACATCTGCGGTGAAGAAACCGCACTGATCAACTCGCTGGAAGGCCGCCGTGCCAACCCGCGCTCCAAGCCGCCTTTCCCTGCCGCCGTCGGCGTCTGGGGCAAGCCGACCTGCGTCAACAACGTCGAGACCCTGTGCAACGTGCCGGCGATCGTCGATGGCGGCGTCGACTGGTACAAGTCGCTGGCCCGCGAAGGCAGCGAAGACCACGGCACCAAGCTGATGGGCTTCTCCGGCAAGGTGAAGAACCCGGGCCTGTGGGAACTGCCGTTCGGCGTCACCGCCCGCGAGCTGTTCGAGGACTACGCCGGCGGCATGCGCGACGGCTACAAGCTCAAGTGCTGGCAGCCAGGCGGCGCCGGTACCGGCTTCCTCCTGCCCGAGCACCTCGATGCCCAGATGTACGCCGGCGGCATCGCCAAGGTCGGCACCCGGATGGGTACCGGCCTGGCCATGGCGGTGGACGACAGCATCAGCATGGTTTCCCTGCTGCGCAACATGGAAGAGTTCTTCGCCCGCGAATCCTGCGGCTGGTGCACCCCGTGCCGCGACGGCCTGCCATGGAGCGTGAAGATGCTGCGCGCACTGGAGAAAGGCCAGGGCAAGCGCGAGGACATCGACACCCTGTTGCAGCTGGTCAACTTCCTCGGCCCAGGCCGTACCTTCTGTGCTCACGCACCGGGTGCCGTCGAGCCGCTGGGCAGTGCCATCAAATACTTCCGTCCTGAGTTCGAGGCCGGTGTCGCCCCAGCAAGCGCTGGCGACACCCTGCGCCCGAACCTGGCGAAGCCGATTGTGGTCGGCGCATAACAAGATGAAAAAGCGGAGGGTCCGTGCTCTCCGCCAGCCACGCAGGCTCGCCCGAATGTTTCGCGCGAGCCGCGGGCACACCGATTTCCATTAGCCACACCCGCTCACGCGGGCCAACGAAGAACTTTGAACCATGGCCACTATCCACGTAGACGGCAAAGCGCTCGAAGTCAACGGTGCGGACAACCTGTTACAGGCGTGTCTGTCGCTCGGCCTCGACATCCCCTATTTCTGCTGGCACCCGGCGCTCGGTAGCGTCGGCGCCTGCCGGCAGTGCGCGGTCAAGCAGTACACCGACGAGAACGACACCCGTGGTCGCATCGTCATGTCCTGCATGACCCCAGCCTCCGACGGCACCTGGATTTCCATCGACGACGACGAGTCCAAGGCGTTCCGCGCCAGCGTCGTCGAATGGCTGATGACCAACCACCCGCACGACTGCCCGGTCTGCGAGGAAGGCGGTCACTGCCATCTGCAGGACATGACGGTAATGACCGGCCACAACGAGCGCCGCTACCGTTTCACCAAGCGTACCCACCAGAACCAGGAACTCGGCCCGTTCATCGCCCACGAGATGAACCGCTGCATCGCCTGCTATCGCTGCGTGCGCTACTACAAGGACTACGCCGGCGGTACCGACCTGGGCGTCTACGGTGCCCACGACAACGTCTATTTCGGCCGCGTCGAGGACGGTGCCCTGGAGAGCGAGTTCTCCGGCAACCTGACCGAGGTCTGCCCGACCGGTGTGTTCACCGACAAGACCCACTCCGAGCGCTACAACCGCAAGTGGGACATGCAGTTCGCCCCGAGCATCTGCCACGGCTGCTCCAGCGGCTGCAACATCAGCCCGGGTGAACGCTACGGCGAACTGCGCCGGATCGAGAACCGCTTCAACGGCTCGGTCAACCAGTACTTCCTCTGCGACCGCGGCCGCTTCGGCTACGGCTACGTCAACCGTGCCGACCGCCCACGCCAGCCACTGCTCGCCGACGGCAGCAAGCTGGGCCTGGACGCCGCCCTGGACAAGGCCGCCGACCTGCTGCGCGGCCGCACCATCGTCGGCATCGGCTCGCCACGCGCCAGCCTGGAAAGCAACTACGGCCTGCGCGAGCTGGTCGGTGCCGAGTACTTCTACTCGGGTATGGAAGCCGCTGAACTGGAGCGCGTGCGCCTGGTCCTGCAGGTCCTCAACGACAGCCCGCTGCCGGTCCCTACCCTGCGCGACATCGAGGACCACGACGCCGTGTTCGTCCTCGGTGAAGACCTGACCCAGACCGCTGCCCGCGTCGCCCTGGCTGTACGCCAGGCCACCAAGGGCAAGGCCGAGGCCATGGCCGAAGCGATGAAGGTGCAGCCATGGCTCGACGCCGCGGTGAAGAACATCGGCCAGCACGCCCTGTACCCGCTGTTCATCGCCAGCCTGGCCGAGACCAAGCTGGATGACGTCGCCGAAGAATGCGTGCACGCCGCCCCGGCCGACCTGGCCCGCATCGGCTTCGCCGTGGCCCACGCCATCGACCCGAGCGCCCCGGCCGTCGACGGCCTGGACGCCGAAGCACTGGAACTGGCCAAGCGCATCGCCGATGCCCTGGTCGCTGCCAAGCGTCCGCTGATCGTGTCCGGTGGCTCGCTGGGCGAGAAAGCCCTGATCGAAGCCGCCGCCAACATCGCCAAGGCCCTGAAGCTGCGTGAAAAAGCCGGCTCCCTGAGCCTGGTGGTGCCGGAAGCCAACAGCATCGGCATGGCCATGCTCGGTGGCGATTCCGTCGACGCCGCCCTGGACGCCGTGATCTCCGGCAAGGCCGACGCCATCGTCGTCCTGGAAAACGACCTGTACAGCCGCGTGCCGGCCGCCAAGGTCGATGCCGCCTTCGCTGCCGCCAAGGTCATCATCGTTGCCGACCACTCGAAGACCGCCACCACCGACCGCGCCCACCTGGTGCTGCCGGCGGCGTCCTTCGCCGAAGGCGACGGCACCCTGGTCAGCCAGGAAGGCCGCGCCCAGCGCTTCTTCCAGGTGTTCGATCCGACCTACCTGGACAGCAGCATCCTGGTCCACGAAGGCTGGCGCTGGATGCACGCCCTGCGTGCGACCCTGCTGAACAAGCCGGTGGACTGGACCCAGCTGGACCATGTCACCAGCGCCACCGCCGCTGCCGCACCGCAACTGGCCGGCATCGTCAACGCCGCACCGTCCGCCGCGTTCCGCATCAAGGGCATGAAACTGGCCCGCGAGCCGCTGCGCTACTCCGGTCGTACTGCCATGCGTGCCAACATCAGCGTGCACGAGCCGCGTACCCCGCAGGACAAGGACACCGCCTTCGCCTTCTCCATGGAAGGCTACTCGGGCTCCGCCGAACCGCGTTCCCAGGTGCCGTTCGCCTGGTCGCCGGGCTGGAACTCGCCGCAAGCCTGGAACAAGTTCCAGGACGAGGTCGGTGGTCACCTGCGTGCTGGCGACCCGGGCACCCGCCTGATCGAAAGCCAGGGCGACAACCTGACCTGGTTCGCCAGCGTTCCGGGCGCCTTCGCCCCGGCCCGCGGCACCTGGAAGGCCGTGCCGTTCTACCACCTGTTCGGCAGCGAGGAAAACTCTTCCCGCGCCGCCCCGGTGCAGGAGCGCATCCCGCAGCCATACGTCGCGCTGGCCAAGTCGGAAGCCGACCGCCTGGGTGTCAACGAAGGCGCGCTGCTCAGCCTGAACGTCGCCGGCCAGACCCTGCGTCTGCCACTGCGCATCAATGAAGAACTGGGCGCTGGCCTGGTTGCCCTGCCGAAAGGCCTGGCCGGCATCCCGCCTGCCATCTTCGGTGCATCCGTCGAAGGCCTGCAGGAGGCAGCACAATGAGCTGGTTCACCCCCGAAGTGATCGATGTGATCCTCACCGTCCTCAAGGCCGTCGTGGTCCTGCTGGCGGTGGTGGTCTGCGGCGCCCTGCTCAGCTTCGTCGAGCGCCGCCTGCTGGGCTGGTGGCAGGACCGCTACGGTCCGAACCGCGTCGGCCCGTTCGGCATGTTCCAGATCGCTGCCGACATGCTGAAGATGTTCTTCAAGGAAGACTGGAACCCGCCCTTCGTCGACCGGATGATCTTCACCCTGGCCCCGGTAGTCGCCATGAGCGCGCTGCTGATCGCCTTCGCGATCATCCCGATCACCCCGACCTGGGGTGTCGCGGACCTGAACATCGGCCTGCTGTTCTTCTTCGCCATGGCCGGCCTGTCGGTGTACGCCGTACTGTTCGCCGGCTGGTCGTCGAACAACAAGTACGCCCTGCTCGGCAGCCTGCGGGCCTCGGCCCAGACCGTGTCCTATGAAGTGTTCATGGGCCTGGCGCTGATGGGCGTGGTGGTCCAGGCCGGTTCGTTCAACATGCGCGACATCGTCGAGTACCAGGCGCAGAACCTGTGGTTCATCATTCCGCAGTTCTTCGGCTTCTGTACCTTCTTCATCGCTGGCGTGGCCGTGACCCACCGTCACCCGTTCGACCAGCCGGAAGCGGAGCAGGAACTGGCCGACGGTTACCACATCGAATATGCCGGCATGAAATGGGGCATGTTCTTCGTCGGCGAGTACATCGGCATCATCCTGGTCTCGGCGCTGCTGGTAACCCTGTTCTTCGGTGGCTGGCACGGTCCGTTCGATATCCTGCCGCAGATCCCGTTCGTCTGGTTCGCCCTGAAGACCGGCTTCTTCATCATGCTGTTCATCCTGCTGCGCGCCTCGATCCCGCGCCCACGCTATGACCAGGTGATGGACTTCAGCTGGAAGTTCTGCCTGCCGCTGACCCTGATCAATTTGCTGGTGACCGCTGCGATCGTGTTGCTCAACACGCCAGCTGTTGCGGCCCAGTGAGGATTTGACCCATGTTCAAGTATATTGGCGACATCGTTAAAGGCACCGGCACCCAGCTGCGCAGCCTGGTGATGGTGTTCTCCCACGGGTTCCGCAAGCGCGACACCCTGCAATACCCGGAAGAGCCGGTCTACCTGCCGCCACGCTACCGTGGCCGCATCGTCCTGACCCGCGACCCCGATGGCGAAGAGCGCTGCGTGGCGTGCAACCTGTGTGCCGTGGCCTGCCCGGTGGGTTGCATCTCGCTGCAGAAAGCCGAGACCGATGACGGACGCTGGTACCCCGAGTTCTTCCGCATCAACTTCTCGCGCTGCATCTTCTGCGGCCTCTGCGAGGAAGCCTGCCCGACCACCGCGATCCAGCTGACCCCGGATTTCGAAATGGCCGAGTTCAAGCGTCAGGACCTGGTGTACGAGAAAGAAGATCTGCTGATCTCCGGCCCCGGCAAGAATCCCGACTACAACTTCTACCGTGTTGCAGGTATGGCTGTTGCCGGCAAGCCGAAAGGCGCCGCGCAGAACGAAGCCGAGCCGATCAACGTGAAGAGCTTGCTCCCTTAAGGAAGAAAGATGGAATTCGCTTTCTATTTCGCATCCGGCGTTGCCGTGGTGTCCACCCTGCGGGTGATCACCAACACCAACCCCGTGCACGCCCTGCTCTACCTGATCATCTCCCTGATCTCCGTGGCGATGACCTTCTTCGCCCTCGGCGCCCCGTTCGCCGGGGCCCTGGAAGTGATCGCCTACGCCGGCGCCATCATGGTGCTGTTCGTCTTCGTGGTGATGATGCTCAACCTGGGGCCGGCCTCGGTCGCCCAGGAACGTGGCTGGCTGACCCCGGGCATCTGGGCGGGACCGGTGTTCCTCGCCGCCCTGCTGCTGCTCGAACTGCTCTACGTGCTGTTCGTCACCCCGAGCGGTGCAGCCATCGGCCACACCACGGTGGATGCCAAGGCAGTCGGCATCAGCCTGTTCGGTCCGTACCTGCTGGTAGTTGAACTGGCCTCCATGCTGCTGCTCGCCGCAGTGGTCACGGCCTTCCATGTCGGCCGCAACGAGGCGAAGGAGTAATCACATGCCTGCAATTCCTCTCGAACACGGCCTGGCTGTCGCCGGCATCCTGTTCTGCCTCGGTCTGGTCGGCCTGATGGTCCGCCGCAACATTCTCTTCGTGCTGATGAGTCTGGAAATCATGATGAACGCCTCGGCACTGGCGTTCATCGTCGCTGGCGCCCGCTGGGCGCAGCCGGATGGGCAGATCATGTTCATCCTGGTGATCAGCCTGGCAGCCGCCGAGGCCAGTATCGGCCTGGCGATCCTGCTGCAGCTGTATCGCCGCTTCCACACTCTCGATATCGATGCAGCCAGTGAGATGCGCGGATGAACCTTCTCTTCCTGACTTTCGTATTCCCCTTGATCGGCTTCCTGCTGCTGTCGTTCTCCCGCGGTCGTTTCTCGGAGAACCTGTCGGCGCTGATCGGTGTCGGTTCGATCGGCCTGTCGGCCATCGTCGCCGCCTGGGTGATCTTCCAGTTCAACGTCGCGCCACCGGAAAACGGCGTGTACTCGCAACTGCTGTGGACGTGGATGTCGGTCGACGGCTTCGCCCCGACCTTCACCCTGCACCTGGATGGCCTGTCGGTCACCATGCTCGGCGTGGTGGTCGGCGTCGGCTTCCTGATCCACCTGTTCGCCTCCTGGTACATGCGCGGTGAAGCGGGCTACTCGCGCTTCTTCTCCTACACCAACCTGTTCATTGCCAGCATGTTGTTCCTGATCCTGGGCGACAACCTGCTGTTCATCTACTTCGGTTGGGAAGGCGTGGGCCTGTGCTCGTACCTGTTGATCGGTTTCTACTACAGCAACCGCAACAACGGTAACGCCGCACTGAAAGCCTTCATCGTCACCCGTATCGGCGACGTGTTCATGGCCATCGGCCTGTTCATCCTGTTCCAGCAGCTCGGCACCCTGAACATCCAGGAACTGCTGGTGCTGGCCCCGCAGAAGTTCCAGGCGGGCGACACCTGGATGGTCCTGGCGACCCTGATGCTGCTCGGTGGTGCCGTCGGTAAATCCGCCCAGCTGCCGCTGCAGACCTGGCTGGCGGACGCGATGGCCGGTCCGACCCCGGTTTCGGCACTGATCCACGCCGCGACCATGGTTACCGCCGGTGTCTACCTGATCGCCCGTACCCACGGCCTGTTCCTGCTCGCGCCGGACGTGCTGCACCTGGTCGGCGTGGTCGGCGGTGTCACCCTGGTCCTGGCCGGCTTCGCCGCCCTGGTACAGACCGACATCAAGCGTATCCTCGCCTACTCGACCATGAGCCAGATCGGCTACATGTTCCTCGCCCTGGGCGTCGGTGCCTGGGACGCGGCGATCTTCCACCTGATGACCCACGCCTTCTTCAAGGCCCTGCTGTTCCTTGCTTCCGGTGCGGTGATCGTCGCCTGCCACCACGAGCAGAACATCTTCAAGATGGGCGGCCTGTGGAAGAAACTGCCGCTGGCCTACGCCAGCTTCGTCGTCGGCGGCGCGGCCCTGGCGGCCCTGCCACTGGTGACCGTGGGCTTCTATTCCAAGGACGAGATCCTCTGGGAAGCCTTCGCCAGCGGCAACACCGGCTTGCTGTACGCCGGCCTGGTCGGTGCCTTCATGACCTCGCTGTACACCTTCCGCCTGATCTTCATCGCCTTCCACGGCGAAGCCAAGACCGAAGCCCATGCCGGCCACGGCATCTCCCACTGGCTGCCACTGGGCGTGCTGATCGTCCTGTCGACCTTCGTCGGCGCCTGGATCCACCCACCGCTGGCCGGCGTGCTGCCGGAAAGCGCGGGCCATGCCGGCGGCGAAGCCAAGCACAGCCTGGAAATCGCCTCGGGTGCCATTGCCATCGCCGGTATCCTGCTGTCGGCCCTGCTGTTCCTCGGCAAGCGCCGCTTCGTCACTGCGGTGGCCAACAGCAGCATCGGCCGTGTCCTGTCGGCCTGGTGGTTCGCCGCCTGGGGCTTCGACTGGATCTACGACAAGCTGTTCGTCAAGCCTTACCTGCTGATCAGCCATATCCTGCGTCGCGACCCGGTCGACCGCACCATCGGCCTGATCCCGCGCATGGCCCGTGGCGGACACGCCGCCATGAGCAAGACCGAAACCGGTCAGCTGCGCTGGTACACCGCTTCGATCGCCGTGGGTGCCGTGCTTGTACTCGGCGCCGTCCTGATGGCTGCGGCCTGACATGAACCTTGCGACTTTGCGAAAGGAATTGAGCCCGTCATGATTTTGCCTTGGCTGATCCTGATCCCCTTCATCGGCGGCCTGCTGTGCTGGCTGGGTGAGCGCTTCGGCGCCACCCTGCCGCGCTACATCGCGCTGCTGACCATGTCCCTGCTGCTCGGTATCGGCCTCTGGCTGTGGGCACACGGTGACTACACCCTCGCCCCCGCTCCCGGCGCCGCGCCGCAGTGGGCGGTGGAATTCAAGGTCCTCTGGATCGAGCGTTTCGGCATCAGCCTGCACCTGGCCCTCGACGGCCTGTCGCTGCTGATGATCCTGCTCACCGGCCTGCTCGGTGTGCTGTCCGTACTCTGCTCGTGGAAAGAGATCCAGCGCCACGTCGGCTTCTTCCACCTCAACCTGATGTGGATCCTCGGCGGCGTGGTCGGCGTGTTCCTCGCCCTCGACCTGTTCCTGTTCTTCTTCTTCTGGGAAATGATGCTGGTGCCGATGTATTTCCTCATCGCGCTCTGGGGTCACAGCTCCTCCGACGGCAAGAAGACCCGGATCTACGCAGCGACCAAGTTCTTCATCTTCACCCAGGCCAGCGGCCTGATCATGCTGGTGGCGATCCTTGGCCTGGTGCTGGTCAACTTCAACAACACCGGCGTGATCACCTTCGACTACACCCAGTTGCTGAAGGCCGACCTGCCGGCCGGTACCGAATACCTGCTGATGCTCGGCTTCTTCATCGCCTTCGCGGTCAAGCTGCCGGTGGTACCGTTCCACTCCTGGCTGCCTGACGCTCACGCCCAGGCACCAACCGCCGGTTCCGTCGACCTCGCCGGTATCCTGCTGAAGACCGCGGCCTACGGCCTGCTGCGCTTCGCCCTGCCGCTGTTCCCGAATGCTTCGGCAGAGTTCGCACCGATCGCCATGACCCTGGGCCTGATCGGGATCTTCTACGGTGCCTTCCTGGCCTTCGCGCAGACCGACATCAAGCGCCTGATCGCCTTCTCCAGCGTCTCGCACATGGGCTTCGTGCTGATCGGCATCTATTCCGGCAGCCAGCAGGCCCTGCAAGGTGCGGTGATCCAGATGCTGGCCCACGGTCTTTCGGCAGCGGCACTGTTCATCCTCAGCGGCCAGCTGTACGAGCGCCTGCACACCCGTGACATGCGCCAGATGGGCGGCCTGTGGCACCGCATCGCCTACCTGCCGGCCATCAGCCTGTTCTTCGCCGCGGCGTCCCTGGGCCTGCCGGGCACCGGCAACTTCGTCGGCGAGTTCCTGATCCTGATCGGCAGCTTCGTCAGCGCCCCATGGGTCACCGTCATCGCCACCTCCGGCCTGGTGTTCGGCTCGGTCTACTCGCTGATCATGATCCACCGCGCCTACTTCGGTCCGGCCAAGTCGGAAGAAGTCCTGGCCGGCATGGATACCCGCGAAATGATCATGGTACTGGGCCTGGCAGTCCTGCTGATCGTGCTGGGCGTCTACCCGCAGCCGTTCCTCGACACCTCCGCCGCCACCATGAGCGGTGTGCAGCAGTGGCTCGGCTCCGCCTTCACTCAACTCGCTTCGGCCCGGTAAGAGCGCTATGGACCTGACGATTCAACACTTTATCGCGCTTGCGCCCATGCTGATCACCACCATCACCGTTGTCGTGGTGATGCTGGCGATCGCCTGGCGCCGCAACCACTCGCAAACCTTCCTGCTGTCGACCGTGGGCCTCAACCTGGCCCTGCTGTCGATCCTGCCGGTCCTGAAAGTCGTACCCCTGGCGGTCACCCCGCTGCTGACCATCGACAAGTTCGCCTGCCTGTACATGGCGCTGATCCTGGTCGCCACCCTGGCCTGCGTAACCCTCGCCCATGCCTACCTCGGCGACGGCGGCTCGGGTTACCCAGGCAACCGCGAAGAGCTGTACCTGCTGATCCTGATGGCCGCCCTGGGTGGCCTGGTCCTGGTCAGCGCGCAGCACCTGGCGGGTCTGTTCATCGGCCTGGAACTGCTGTCGGTACCGGTCTATGGCCTGGTGGCGTACGCGTTCTTCAACAAGCGCTCGCTGGAAGCCGGGATCAAGTACATGGTCCTGTCCGCCGCCGGCTCGGCCTTCCTGCTGTTCGGCATGGCCCTGCTCTACGCCGACGCCGGCAGCCTGGCCTTCGACGCCATCGGCAAGGCCCTGGCCGCCACCAGCATGCCTAGCCTGATGGCCCAACTGGGCCTGGGCATGATGCTGGTCGGCCTGGCCTTCAAGCTGTCGCTGGTACCGTTCCACCTGTGGACCCCGGACGTCTACGAAGGTGCTCCGGCACCAGTCGCCGCCTTCCTCGCCACCGCGAGCAAGGTGGCGGTGTTCGCCGTCGTCGTGCGCCTGTTCATGCTCTCCCCTGCCGCCAGCAGCGGCGTGCTGACCACGGTGCTGTCGGTGATCGCCGTGGCTTCGATCCTGGTCGGCAACCTGCTGGCCCTGACCCAAAGCAACCTCAAGCGCCTGCTGGGTTACTCGTCGATCGCCCACTTCGGCTACCTGCTGATCGCCCTGGTGGCGAGCAAGGGCCTGGCCCTGGAAGCCATCGGCGTGTACCTGGTCACCTACGTGATCACCAGCCTCGGTGCCTTCGGTGTGATCACCCTGATGTCCTCGCCGTACAACGGCCGTGACGCCGACGCCCTGTACGAGTACCGCGGCCTGTTCTGGCGCCGTCCGTACCTGACCGCCGTACTGACCGTGATGATGCTGTCCCTGGCCGGCATCCCGCTGACCGCCGGCTTCATCGGCAAGTTCTACATCATCGCCACCGGCGTCGAGTCGCAACTGTGGTGGCTGACCGGCGCCCTGGTCGTGGGTAGCGCCATCGGCGTGTTCTACTACCTGCGCGTCATGGTCACCCTGTACCTGATCGAGCCGAACCTGCGTCGTCACGATGCACCGTTCAACTGGGAACAGCGCACCGGCGGCGTCATGCTGCTGGCCATCGCCATCCTGGCCTTCGTCCTCGGCGTCTACCCGCAGCCGCTGCTGGACATGGTGCAACACGCCGGCCTGCAACTGATCGGCTGAGTCACCGCGAAAAACAGACACCCCGCTTCGGCGGGGTGTTTTTTTTCCAGCGCATATCCGCGCGTGCCTCCGATCGGGGGTGCGGAAACAGCGGTAATTCATTCCTATTCCAATCTCCTGTAAGCTCAAAATCTCAGCAGAGGAAATTTCCCATGCTGCGGACGGAAATTTCTGACATTTAATTTCCCCACACGAGTAGTGCTCGATGTTGCAAAGAGAAAAAATGCAATTTGCATGTTTTTTGCCGAACACTATTTCAGCACCCCAGAGGATTACTCGTGATGAGTATTAATGGATTTGCTGCGGTGCTTGCCCGGATGAAGCTAGTCACCCAGTCAACCACCGATTCCGGGCTTTCTTCAGCGCTCGGTGTGAGCCCGCAGACTGTCAGCAGCTGGAAAGGCCGCGACAGCATTCCATACGCAATATGCGTAGACCTCGCCCACAAGCACGGCGTCTCGCTCGACTGGTTGCTGGTGGGAGAAGGACCGCGCCTTCGCGCCCACAGCCACCAGGCCATGAACCCGCTGGCCGACCCGGACTGGGAAACCCAGCTGATCGCCGAGCTGCGCATGCTCAGCCCGCAGGACCAACGCGCCATCGCCCTGGCCATCCAGGAAAAGCAGCGCCTGCGCGAACTGGAGCAGCAGGTCGAGGAAATCAGCCAGCTGCTGCCGCAGCTCAACAAGCACGACGCATGAGCTCAAGCTTCCACCAGCGGCGTGCTCACTCAACGGAAATGGAAGAAAGGGGTGATTTCACCGCCCTTTCGTTCGTCTGATCTCACATTGCCTGCCAGACCAAATCCGTTGGAGCTGTACGATGCCGTCACCGCTGTCCCTGCGTTCCTCGTTGTACCTGCTTGGCCTGACCCTCTGCGGCGGCACTGTCGCCCAGGCTGCCGAGACCGTCGAACTGGGCCAGGTGCTCATCCAGGGCCAGGAGCAGGACGAACTGCAGTCCGCACGGGAACGCCTGCGCGACGTGCCCGGCGGCACCAGCCTGGTGGACATGGCCCGGGTCGAACAGGGCCGGGTCGCCAGCAACCAGGACGTGCTCGCCTACCAGCCGGGGGTGTTCGCCCAGTCCGCCGGCAACGACGGCATTCGCCTGTCGATCCGCGGTTCCGGTATCAACCGGGCGCCGGGGGCACATGGTTCCGGTACCTACGTGATGTTCGACGGCCTGCCGCTGACCGGCCCCGGCGGCACCCCCTACGAGCTGTTCGAGCCGCTGTGGCTGAGCCGCGCCGAAGTACTGCGCGGGGCCAACGGTTTCGAGCGCGGCGCCCTGGCCCTGGGCGGCGCGATCAACTACGTGACCCACACCGGCTACGATGCCGCGCCCCTGCAACTGCGCTACGAAGCCGGCAGCCGTGGCTACCAGAAGCGCCACATCAGTTCCGGCCAGGTACTGGGCAACCTGGACTACTACGTCACCCTCACCGACAGCGAATACGACGGCTACCAGGAACACAGCAGCGGCGACAGCAAGGGCATCGCGGCGAACGTCGGCTATCGCTTCAACCCGAACCTGGAAACCCGCTTCTACCTGCGCTACCGGGAAACCGACAACGAACTGGCCGGCCGCCTGACCAAGGACCAGATCAAGCATCACCCGCGGGATGCCAACCCCGGCTACCTGAGCCGCAACGACAGCCGCCCGCAGCCCGGCAGCACCTGGCTGGCGAACAAGACCACCTTCTTCCTCGACGACGATTCGCAGCTGGTGGCGGGACTGGTCTACCACGACTTCCCGATGGACCTGCGCGAAGGCGCCATGCGCCTGAAGGTGGCCTACACCGATGTCAGCGGCACCCTGGACTACCAGCGCCGGCACACCCTGTTCGGCCACGAGAGCAAGACCACCATCGGCTGGCGCACCACCAAGCATCTGCCCAATAGCGGCGCTTCGGAGTACTTGCGGGCGAACGATATCGTCGGCGACAAGTCCCGGGACTTTTCCTACCAGGGCTCGGACACCGTCCTGCATATCGGTAATGAACTGGAGCTGATCCCCGACCTGTGGCTGACCACCGGCCTGGCGGCGATCTATACGCGACGGGAAAGCGACGTGACCTACAGCCAGGTGGTCGCGGGCCCGGGCGGCAAGGTCAGCATGAACGACTGGGACTACGCATCACGCCTTGGCCTGCGCTACGACCTGAATCCGAGCCTGCAGCTCTACGGCAATATCAGCCGCTCGGTGGAACCGCCGCATCCATGGTCGCTGATCTGGAGCGCCCCGACGAAGTACCAACCGATCGAGTTGGAAAACCAGACCGCCACCACCCTCGAACTCGGCGCCCGCGGCGACTCCGAGCTGGGTCGCTGGGACCTGAGCTGGTACTACTCGGCCCTGCGCCACGAACTGCTGCAGGTGGAAATCCAGGCACTACAAAGGGGCGAGATCAACGCCAGCCCTACCGTCCACCAGGGCATCGAAGCCAGTCTCGACAGCACCCTCTGGCAGCGTGCCGCCGTCGGCCGCCTGTCGCTGCGTCAGGCCTATACCTTCAACGACTTCCACTACCGCGACGACAAGGTCTTCGGCGACAACCGCCTGCCGGGCGTCCCGATGCACTATTACCAGGGCGAGTTGCGCTACGACCTGCCGAGCGGCTTCTATGCCGGGCTGAACACCACCCTGGCGTCGAAGATGCAGGTCGACTATGCCAACAGCTACAACGCCGACGCGTACGCCATCCTCGGTGCCACCTTCGGCTACAACGCACCGAAACAGGACTGGCAGACCTGGCTGGACCTGCGCAACCTGACCAACAAGCGCTACGCGGCGATCGTGGTGCCTTCGTACAACGATAACGGCGCCGACATGGCGCGCTCGGTACCGGGTGAAGGGTTTGGCGTGTACGCGGGGGTTTCCTACACCTTCCGCTGATGCATGTGCGGGGCTGCAACGCAGCCCCGCACACTCAAGGCGGCAACTGCACCTGCGGCCGCGTCCCGGTGAAGATCCCCCAGCTGGACACGAACAGCGCCGCGATCAAAGGCCCGATCACGAAGCCGTTCAGCCCGAACACCGCCAGCCCGCCCAGGGTAGAAACCAGGATCAGGTAATCCGGCAAGCGCGTATCCTTGCCCACCAGCAAGGGCCTGAGCAGATTGTCCACCAGCCCGATCACGCAGACGCCGAACACCGTCAGCACCACCCCCTGCCACACCGCGCCGCTGAACAGGAAGTACACCGCCACCGGCCCCCAGACGATCCCCGCGCCCACCGCCGGCAGCAACGACAGGAACGCCATCAGCACGCCCCACAACAGCGGACTCGGCACATCCAGCACCCAGAAGATCAGCCCGCCCAGCGCGCCCTGGGCGATCGCCACCAGCAGGTTGCCCTTCACCGTCGCCCGCACCACCCGGTTGAACTTGAGTTGCAGCCGACGCTTCTGCTGCTCGGCCAGCGGCACGGCCTGGCGGATCCGGCGCACCAGTTCAGGACCGTCGCGCAGGAAGAAATACAGCAGGTACAACATCACCCCCAGGCTGACCAGCAGCTCGAAGGTGCTCTGGCCGAAGCTGTAGGCCTGGCTGGCGAAGAACTGGCTACCCTCCACCGCGCCCTTGGTGACCTTGTCGCGCAGCCCCTCCAGGTCGCCGATGCCCAGGCGTTCCAGGCCATGCTGGACGATCGGGGGCAGGACATCCTTGAAGCGCTCGATATAGCCGGCAACGTCCAGCTCGCCACTTTCGATGCGCTTGTAGATCATCCCCCCTTCCTGCACCAGCAGGCCGCTGACGATGATCACCGGCAGCACCACGATCAGCAGGCAGGTCAGCAGGGTCAGGCCCGCCGCCAGGTTGCGCCGCGGCCCCATGCGCTGGATCAGGCGCCGCTGCATCGGCGCAAAGAGGATGCCGAGGATCACCGCCCAGAACACCGCGCCGTAGTACGGCAGCAGGATCCAGATGAAGGCCAGGGTCACCAGGACCAGCAGGCCGATCAAGGTCTTTTTCTGCAATGCGGTTTCGCTCATTTCGCCCCTTACTCAACACATCACTCTCTGTGAAAGGACACGGACCTTGTAGGAGCGGGTTTACCCGCGATTACGGCAGAGAATTCACCGTCGCTATCGCGGGTAAACCCGCTCCTACAAGGTCCGCGTTGAACATTAGTGCCTTGCATCAAACAGAAAGTGCCGTTGCTCCAGATCAATAAATCCCCCGCGACGCTGGCGTAGCATCCCCGCCTTTTGCCCCGACCCGATCATGACCGACCTGACCACGCCCGAACTGCTCGCCCCCGCCGGCACCCTGAAGAACATGCGCTACGCCTTCGCCTATGGCGCCGACGCGGTGTATGCCGGCCAGCCACGCTACAGCCTGCGGGTACGCAACAACGAGTTCGACCACGCCAACCTGGCCCTCGGCATCAAGGAAGCGCAAGCCCAGGGCAAGCGCTTCTACGTGGTGGTCAACATCGCCCCGCACAACGCCAAGCTGAAGACCTTCCTCAAGGACCTGGAACCGGTGATCGCCATGGCCCCGGACGCGCTGATCATGTCCGACCCGGGGCTGATCATGCTGGTGCGCGAGCACTTCCCGCAGATGCCGATCCACCTCTCGGTGCAGGCCAACACCGTGAACTGGGCCAGCGTGGCGTTCTGGAAAAGCCTGGGGCTGACCCGGGTGATCCTGTCGCGGGAGCTGTCGCTGGAGGAAATCGGCGAGATCCGCGAGCAGGTGCCGGAGATGGAACTGGAAGTGTTCGTCCACGGCGCGCTGTGCATGGCCTATTCAGGGCGCTGCCTGCTGTCCGGCTACCTCAATCGCCGCGATGCCAACCAGGGCAGTTGCACCAACGCCTGCCGCTGGAAATACACGGCCAGCGCAGCGACCGAGAACGAGACGGGCGACATCGTCCGCCAGGTCGATCCGACCCTGGGCCTCGGCGCGCCGACCGAGCAGGTGTTCCTGCTCCAGGAGAGCAACCGCCCGGACGAAGACATGCCGGCCTTCGAGGACGAGCACGGCACCTACATCATGAACGCCAAGGACCTGCGCGCAGTGCAGCACGTCGAGCGCCTGGCGCGCATGGGCGTACACTCGCTGAAGATCGAGGGGCGCACCAAGTCGCACTTCTATTGCGCGCGCACCACCCAGGTCTATCGCCAGGCCATCGACGATGCCGCGGCCGGCCGCGAGTTCGATCGCTCGCTGATGCTCGACCTGGAGTCCCTGGCCCAGCGCGGCTACACCGAAGGTTTCCTGCGCCGCCACGTGCACGACGAGTACCAGAACTACCAGCGCGGCAACTCCGTCTCGGAACGCCAGCAGTTCGTCGGCGAACTCACCGGTGCACGGGTCGACGGGCTGGCGGAAGTCCAGGTGAAAAACCGTTTCGCCCTCGGCGATCACCTGGAATTGATGACCCCGGGGGGCAACTTCCATTTCGACCTGGCGCAACTCCGTGACCGCCAGGGCAAGCCACTGCAGGTGGCCCCGGGCGACGGCCACGTGGTCTACCTGCCGGTGCCGGAGCAGGCAGACCTGGCCTACGGCCTGCTGATGCGCGACGTCAACGGCTGACGGCCGTTTCCACCGTCGAGGGTTCGCGGATCACCTGGGAGCGGTACTGCGGATCGGCCTTGATCTGCGCCTCGGTGAACGGCGTCGGCTGCCATTGCCCGGCCGAGAAGGCGCGGGTCTGGTCACCGGCATGGGGGGAAGCGGCCTCAGTGGATTGCGAGAACACCAGCAAACCCTCGGCCTTGGGCCCGTCGGCGTCAAAGGTCACCAGTTGCAGGTAGCTGGTGCCGCTAACCACCTTGCGCTTGCCCGGCGCGGCATCGACGCTCTGGATCGCGTTGTACACGCCGAGGTTGGCCGGACCGCCATGGATCGGCGTGCCGTCGGCGGCCTGCTGGATCTGGCCCCACTGCAGCGATGGATCGGCCCCGGCCACCCGCGCCGCCGATGCCAGCGCTGCCTCGCGCAGCATCTTCGCCACGGCGGCGCGCTCCCAGGCCAGTCCGCGCGGGGTATGCAACGGATCGGCCGGATTGAAGGCGACCCGCCAGAAACCACCCTTCTCCTGCAGGGCGTGCATGATCACCTGGAAATGCACCAGGCCCAGGCCGCTGTCCAGGCTGGCCCGGCCATCCCACTTGCCCAGCGCCGTGCACACTTCTTTCAACCGGGCATCGTCGCCATTGCCGGTGCACCACTTCAGCAAGTCCGGCAACAGCAGGTCGGCCAGGTAGACCTGGTCGTCCATGACCATGTTTTTCAAGTCCTCGGCGCCGAGCTTGCCGGGCTTTTCCAGGCGGGTCAGGGCAAAGCGCGCGCGCGGGCCGAGGGGCAGGTTGTCACGGCTGATCAGCGGCGAGAAGCCACTCAGCGGCTGCGCCGGATTGACCAGCCAGGCCGTGTCGTTGGCATGCTGGACGAAGTCCGTGCGGCTCAGTTGCGGCTGCATCTGCGCCGGGAAGATGCCCGGCTGCGCGGCGCGCGAATCGACTTTCCAGCTGCATTCGCTGCGCGAACCATCGAGGACGATCATTTCCAGCCCGGCCTTCGGGTCGCTGCAACGCCCCAGCAGCTCGGCATCGACGTAGGGCACCACCGACTGGTTCAGGTACAGGGCCTGGCCGCCGGCATCGGTGGCCAGGGTGTTGACCCAGGGAATGCCCTGCAGGCGCTGCACCGACGCCTGCAACGCGGCCAGGCTGTCGGCCTGGTTGATCGCGTGCCATTGCTG
The DNA here is from genome assembly GCF_036324125.1 of Pseudomonas ulcerans. Taxonomy (NCBI): domain Bacteria; kingdom Pseudomonadati; phylum Pseudomonadota; class Gammaproteobacteria; order Pseudomonadales; family Pseudomonadaceae; genus Pseudomonas; species Pseudomonas ulcerans. The sequence continues at coordinate 61,097 of NZ_JAZDQN010000030.1, forward strand.
CAGGACACGGGTGTTGTCGAGGTTGGCATCGCGCAGGCTGAAGGCCACCTGTGGCGTCCAGTCGAGACGCCCCGGCCACTGCACCACCGGGCCGAAGCGACTGCTGAACAGCTCGTGGCCGACTTCACGCAACTGGCCGTCGGCGCCCTTGACCGTGACCGTCAGGCGCTGGCGCTCCAGCGGCAGCGACTGGCCGTCGAACAGGTAGCGGGTCGGGTCCTTCGGGTCCAGTTGCAGCCGATGCAGGGTGAAATGCCGCGAGGCGTCCACCGTGTGGGTCCAGGCCAGGTGGCGGTTGAAACCGATATTGACCAGCGGCAGGCCCGGCAGCGCCGCGCCCATCACGTCCAGCTGGCCGGGAACGGTCAGGTGCATCTGGTAGAAACGCATGCCGCCCTGCCACGGGAAATGCGGGTTGGCCAGGAGCATGCCGCGCCCGCTGGCCGAGCGCTCGCTGCCCACGGCCACGGCATTGCTGCCGCGTTCCAGGGCGAAACGCTGCTGGTTGTCCAGGGCGACGCGGAAATCCTTGAGGTCACGTTGCGCTGCGACATTTGGCGGCGTGGCCCCCACCACGGCTTCGGCGAACTGGCCGACACCGCCTTCCACCAGCAACCGGCGGGTCAGCTTGATCAGGTCGAAGGCGGTGATGGGTCGCAGCCATTCGCCCCCCTGGCACTCCGCCGGCAGCCCTTGCCCACGACGCTCGGCCAGGGCGCGGTTGAAACCCTGGGCATAGCCTTCGAGCAACGCCTGGATCGGCGCCGGCTGCGCCTGCCAGAACGCGGACACCGCCTGTGGCGTGTTCAGCCAGGTGAAGAACAGGTCGCTTGTGAGGTTCTTGCGCTGCTCCAGGGTGCGCTGCTCCGGACCGAAGAAGCGCGAGCGCTGGCCGTTGACCGTCACCACTTCATTGGCCAGCAGGCACAGGTTGTCCTGGCCATAGGCGTAGCCGATGCCGTAGCCGAGACCACGATCGTCGCTGGCAAGGATATGCGGCACGCCGAAGGTGGTACGGCGGATCTGCGCCGAGGTTTCGCCGGGGTTCTCCCGGGCCTGGGCAGCAAGGCCAAGGCCAACGAGCAGCGCCGCCAGGCAGAACTTGGAAACGGGGGAAATGGTGATCACGCGAACTCCAGCCGGATCAGGAGAGTGGGGGCATCCTGATAGAACGAAGTCCAGATGAAAAATTTACGGTAAAGGGGCGTTTGCTTCGTTACAGGTAGGAACACGGATTTTTTTTCTGCTCACGTTGCAGATTTGTCGTTCTCATTCGTCTTATAGATTGGGAGCGTCATTTGTACGCAGGACAGTCCGACTCTAGGAAAGGGAGTTTTTCACATGTACAACCCGCAACAACAACCGGCGCAGCCCCTGCGCTACAGACGCAAGGTGAACACTGCATTGCAGGTCAAGAGCGAGCCCGTGGACAGCGAAGAACGCGCCGGCAACGAACAGATACGCGAACTGCTGCGGGTCTTCGGCCTGCGCACCAGCCTGATCCGCCTCAAGGTCATCGATGCCCTGCACATGGCCGACCGCGAAGGGCGCGCCATCGGCGTGCGCGGCATTCACAGCCAGCTGGAAAAACTCGATATCCCGCTGTCGTTCCTCAGCGTGCGCGAGGTGCTCAAGCGCCTGTGCGTCGAGGGAGTCATCAACATGGGCAGCGACAAATGCTACAGCCTCAACCCCCAGGCCCGCGCCGTCCTGGAGCAGGCACCGTCACGCTGAGCGACCGGCCGGCAGCCGCCGGCCGCTCCGGCCCTGCCGTCAGGGCTTGACCTTGCGCCGCAGGATGCCGTTGATGACGACGAAGACCACTGCCAGGCCCATGGCGATGTACTGGAACATCTGCTCGGTGAGCATGCCCTGCTTGACCAGCCAGGACAGGCCCAGCATGGCGGCCAGCAAGACCAGGGTCATCAGGATCGAATATTTCAGGCGTTGCCTTTGAGTCATGGGGAAATCCTTGCGACAGCGATGGTGACGGCCGATAACTGGCCGGGCGCCATGATACCCCGCGATCTCCTGCCGGAGGATGTTTTCCCGGTTTTTTCCGCAGACGGCAGCTGAAACCATCCCAGGCTCCGGGCCCATGCCCCTTCCTGCGAGCCGCGAACGCCATGTCCCTCCGCCTCCTGCTCGGCAGCCTCGCGCTGTCTGCCAGTCTCGGCGCCCACGCGCTGGACACCAACAACCTCACCGAAACCGAACTGCTGGCCCTGGCCACGAGCCTGGCGCAAAACGCCGGCAGCAGCCAGTGGCAGCAACTCTGGCAACGCACCCGCAGCGCCGGGCACCTGGCCCCAGGCAAGGTGCCGTATTTCACCATCCCCCAGCAGCAGATCGCCGAACTGGCGCTGGTCACCCTGGAAAGCGCCGACGGCGCCAGCGCCGGGAAAGGCACCCGCGCACTCTACCGCCGCGACTTCCAGCCGCTGGTGGTCGGCAACGACAACGGCACGCCGCTCAGTGCCGTGTGCCTGTCGGTCGACTGGCGCACCGTACCGGACAACCTCAGTGGCTCCGCGGTGCCCTGGATGGGCCAGATCAGCCTCCTGCTCAGCCAACCTTGTCCTTGAGTCAAGGGTTGGCAAACCATGCGCCGGTCACTCTCGGCGGGCGTATGGAAGTACAGGGGATACACATCCAATACAGCGGTCCTGCCTACTTTCCCCGGCCATGAAACTTACAGTGCTTTGACTTCTTGGCTACCGCTCCTGACCTGCTTGCTACCTAGCGACCACCGTACGCCTGGCCGAGAATCGGTCCCACGCCACCTGGCCGGCCCAGTGCCCGCACCCCGCCCCGCACCCGGCTCCAGCCTCGCCTGGCCAGACAGAGACCTTTTTGCTCACGCCCAAACAAGGAAGTCATCATGCAAGCCTGTGACCTCAAGCGAATCGACATCGAGCAACTTCCGCATTCCCTGCAGATGCTCATCGACTGTATCGGCATCGAACACGCCTACCGCCTGACGCATATCTACGGCGGCCGACCGAAATACATTCCCAAGCACCGCGAACGCACTTCGCTGGCGGAGATCCTCCCGGCCGAAGCATTGGAAGCACTGATCAAGCGCTATGCCGGCATGGCCCTGGAAATCCCCAAGTGCGACCACTTCAACCGCCAGTTGCGCAACCAGCAGATCCAGGAGGAAAGCTCCAACGGCCTGTCGCGTAGCGTGCTGGCCAACAAGTACGGCCTGAGCCTGCGCCAGATCGGCAACATCCGCCGCCAGGAGGCGCACTCGCGCTGACCCATGACTGACCAGCGGGCGGCCACGCCCGCTGCAACCTGCGCTATCCCGCGCAACTCGAGAGAAGGAATTCTTGAATGTCCATCGACAGCGGCCTCATCGGCTCGGTAATCAACGCCCTGCCCCTCGACCGGATGATTTCCGGCCCCCTGCAAGCCATGATCCAGGCCCAGGTCACGGCGAGCAAAAGCTACGCGGACTTCCTCCTGGGTGTCTGCATCAAGGGCGGCAAGGCCGTCTCCATCCAGTTCGACTATGACGAATCCATCGTCGACGAACAGGGTGTCTACAAAGGCACCATGTCGCGCAAGATGCAGATTCCCCTGCTGGCGGCGATCACCCACCCCAACATCGTGATCGAGGAAGGCACCATCGATTTCGAACTGACCATCAGCCAGCAGGCCGAGGACACCAAGGAAACCGCCGGTTCCCTGGACTTCGGCGCCTCCCTTGGCTGGGGCCCGTTCAAGGTCGATGTGCGTGGCCAGGTCAGTCACAAGTCGGCGCAGACCCGCAAGACCGACACCCGCGCGCGCTACGCCATCCACACCCGGGTCACCCGCCAGGGGCCGCCGGAAGCCCTGATGCGGGTCATCGACTACCTCACCGAGTCGGCCACCCGGCCCGTCACCCTGGCCAGCAGCGAGGCGAGCAACCTCAACGCACCGCCGACAGACAACGCACTCAAGGGTCCGAACGACAAGAACGAGCAGCAGGCGCCCGCCTGATTGCCAGCCTCCGCCCCGCCCGCCCAGGGCGGGGCGCTCCGTCACCTCGATAAGGAATGCTGCCCGTGGAGCAAACGCCCCCCAAGGAACCGATCGCCACCAGCGACCTGTGCGACATCACCCGTGGCCTGCAGGAAGCCGCCTCGGCCACCACCGGACTGATCGCCCAGCAGTACATCAAGCTGTTCGATCAGTTCTTCGACTATGACAGCCAGGCACTGGGTGCGCCGATGAAGGCGAAGATGGTCGAAGTGGCGATGGATGACCGGCATACCCTGAAGATCCCGCTGATCGCCCTGGTGGCACCACGCGGGCTGGCACTGGAACGGATGCAGGTGGACCTTTCGGTGAAGATCCAGAACACCCTTCCCGCCAGCGGCCAGTGCGCCGACGCGGCGCACCAGCGTTTCTTCGTCAAGGTCGGCCAGCAAGCCCGCCGTCAGGGTGAGGCCCGCGACCCGGACGAGGTGCAGATCCGCATGCAGTTCCAGGCCTGCGAGCCGCCGGAGGCGCTGAACCGGCTGATCGAGGAATACACCCAGTTGATCACCCCGCTCCGCCAACCCGCGCCCCCTGACGACACCCCCTCCTCCTCCAACGAGTTCATCGACGCCGCCACCGTGCGTTGACCCTCGGACTCAGAAATCCCGCTTGTAGAACAGGTCCAGGGAGCTGGCCAGGCCACTGGCCGCTTCCAGGTACAGGCGCTTGCTCAACAGATAGCGCAAGGCAATGGTGTTGGCTGGCTCGAACACGCCCACGCCGTAGCGAAGGCTCAGTTTCTCGGTCAGGTTGCCGCTGGCCACGACGCTGGTGGCCTGTCCGCTGCCTTCGGTGTCCAGCTGGAAATCCTCGATGCCCAGGCTCGACGCCAGGCTGCCGGTGATTCCCGCGCTCCCCGCAAGACCCAGGCCCAATGCGGCCTGCGCCAGCATGTTGTTGTCCTCGCCGGTGGTGCTCAGCGGACGCCCCAGCACCAGGTAGGAGAGTGCCTGCTCCTGGCTCATCGCCGGTTCCGAGAACACCTGGGTGGTGGGCTGCTCGGCGCTGCCGCTCAGGCGGATGCCAGCGATCACGTCGTCGGTCTTGCGAATCGCCTCGATATCCAGGTACGGCTGGTCGATGGGCCCGGCGAACAGCAGACGCGCGCGGCGAATGGTCAGGCGCTGGCCGTAGGCGCGGTAGCGACCGTCGGCCAGGCTCAGTTCGCCACGGGTATCGAGGTTGTCGCCGATATGCACGTGGCCGAGCAGGTTGGCGGTCAGGCCGAAGCCGCTGAACGACAGCTTGTCCTGGCCGACCTGGACATCCACGTCCATCGCCACCTGCATCGGCGCTTTGCCTTCCTCGGTCTGGTGGCCGACGATCACCGTGTCGTCTGAGACCTTGACCGTCGACGGCGGCAGCTCGCGCACGGTGATCTTGCCCTTGGGTATCAGCACCTTGCCGCTGACCGCCAGGCGCTCGCCCTGCAGGTTGATCTTCAGGTCCGGCGCGACTTCCAGTGCCGCATAGGGTTCGACGTTCACCGGCAAGCGCTGGCCTTGCAAGGCCAGGTCCACCATCAGCGCGCGGCCCCAGCCGACCTGCCCGCTCAAGCGGCCCTGCCCGGACTCGCCACTGCGCCAGTCGCCGCTCAGTTGCACCTGCTCCCCGGCGATCAGCGCACGGACGGTCAGGTCACGCAGGCTCACCGGCAGTTCCGCACCGGCCACCTCGCCACCGCTCAACACCAGGTTGCCGTTGACCAGCGGTGCCAGCAGGGTGCCGGATAGCTTGCCGCTGCCATTCAACTGTCCGGCCAGGCGCTCGACCATCGGCACGAACGGACGCGCCACCGCCAGGTCCAGGCCGCTGAGCGTGAAGTCGCCGCTCAGTGGCTTGTTGCGCGCCAGCGGATCGATGCGCGCCGCCAGGCTCAGTTCACCCAGCCGACCACCGCGGAAGTCCAGGCGGGTATCGACCCGGCGCGGGCCAAGGGTGCTGTCCAGGCGCAGGCTCTGGTAGGGGAAATCCAGCCATTGCCCTTTCTCGCGGATACGCAGGGTGCCGCCACTGGCATCCACCTGCACCGTGCCCTTCGGCCCGCTGGCCGGCAGGTCGAGGTTGATATCGGCGTTGAGCTGACCCTGCCAGGCGAAGTCCTTGGGCAGCCATTGCGCCAGGCTGTCCAGCGGGAACTGCTTGAGGTGATAGCGGATCCGCGGTTCTGGCGCCAGGCGCTGCGGGTCACCGCACAGGCTGGCCGGGCCGGAGCGCCAGCAATGGGCGCCGAAGTCGATCTGGCCATTGGCCAGGCGTTGCAGGGTCGCCGGTGCCTGCAGGCGCCAGTCCTGGCCACCGGCCTGGATTTCGCCACGGGCCAGGCGTCCGCGCCAGTCGCCTTTCTTCGCGTCCAGCTGGCCATCCAGGCCGAGGTCGAGCTTGAGTTGCGGGCCATCCAGGGCGAGCTGCAATTGCTGCTGGCGGATATCGCCCTGCCCTTTGGCGGTCAGGGTGCCCAAGGCGGTTTCCCCGGCGCGGATTCCACGCACGTCAAGATCGATCAGCGCCTTCTGCGCGCCGTCCAGGCGGGCGTCGAGGTCGAGGGCCTGGATGCGGTTCTCCGCCTGGACCAGTTGCTGGCCCTGCAGCTTGAGCTGGCCCTGCGGTGCCTTGAGGGTGCCGGCGATATCGAGACGTCCGCTGATCCGCCCTTGCAGTTGCGGCCAGAGCTGGCCGAGGCGCGGCAGGTTGAGGTCGATGCGGCCGGCCAGGCGCTGCTGCAGGCTGCCGCTGCCATTGATCTGGTTGTCGCCCAGACGCACCTGCAGGCTGCCGAGGGTCCACTGTTCGCCCGCGCCTTCGGCCTTGACCTGCAACACCGCCGGCTGGCCGCGCAAACGGCCCTTGAGGTCGAGGTCGGCGTTGAGCGCGAGCTTGTCGTTCTTCAGTTCGCCCTTGCTGCGCAGTGGACCACCCAGGGTGCCGGGCATTTCCGCGAGCCAATAGCCCGGGTCCAGGTTGCTCAGGTCCAGCGCCGCGTCCCAGGCCACGCCATCGGCGAAGGCCACGCTGACGCTGCCGGCGGCCTTGCCCTGGCCGGCCACCAGGGCCAGTTGCGGCAGGCTGACCTGGCCAAGGTCACCCTTGAACGGACTGCTCAGGCTGAACGCGCCGGCAGGGCCGTCGAGGTCGCCGCTGAAATCGCCCTCATAGTTGCCGCCCTGGTACTGCACCTGCGCCTTGAGCCGATGCAGCACCACTTGCGGGGCTTGCTCCAGCGGGTACAGGCGCAGCCAGGGGAAGTCGAGCCAGTCGAGGGTGGCCTTGGCGGTCAGGGCGTCCTGCCAGTCGGCGCTGGCGGTGAGGTTGAGGCGCTGCTCGTTGCTGGCGGTCAGGTCCAGCGCGGCCAGTTCGGCGCCCTTGGCATCGACCCGGCCGCGCAGGGCCAGGTTGATCGGTCCGTCCTTGGCCGCGAGGTTGCCGGCACCGACCAGTTGATAGCCCTTGTCCAGGTCGCCGTGGGCGGTGAGTTCCAGTTGCTCGAACAGCAGCGTGTCCGGCAGGCTGCCCAGCGCCTTGAAGTCCTTGGCACTGAGGTGGACCTGCGCCGGCAGGTGTTCGGCCAGCGGCTGCAAGCGACCGCTCAGGCGACCTTGCAGGTAGCCGCTGCTGTCGGCTTGCAGGTCGAGGCTGTTCTGCAGCTCGCCCTTGACCTGCAAGGCCAGTTGCCAGGCCTGGCCATCCACGGGCGGCAGTTGTAGCTGGCCTTCGACCTGCAACGGCCAGTCGCCGCCGGGTTGCAGCAGGCCCTGGAGGGTCAGGTGCAGGTCTTCGCGCTTGAGGTCGAGGCTGTCGATCTTCAGGCCGGCACGGGTCCAGTGCGCGGCCAGGGTCAGGCCGCTCAGCTGCTCGGCGCCATCCAGGCGCAGGCTGCCGACCTGCACTTCGCCCAGCTCGATGGCCAGCGGCAGGTCCAGTTCCGGCAGTTTCAGCGGGCCGCTGTCCGGGTCGGTCTCGGTGGGGGCGAAGGCCAGTTCGACATTCGCCGCATGCAGCTTGTCCAGGCACAGCGTGCGGCGCAGCAGGCAGCCCGGTGACCATTCCAGCAACGGCGCGACCAGCTCGACGCGGTCACCACCCTGCTCCCAGACCAGGCGGTCGGCCTGCCAGCGATCGGCCAGGCGGCCCTGGAAATTCTCCACCGTCAGCCCGGGTACCAGCCCCAGCGCCCAGCGGCTGCCAGCCTGGCTGCCAATCAGCACGGAGACGGCGAGCAGAACCAGCGACAGCACGGCAAGCAGGCCGATGGTGGTGATCTTCAATGCCTGCTTCACAGTTCCGGCCCCATCGAGAAGTGCAAACGGATACCGCCGTCGTCATCCAGCGCCTTGGCCAGGTCGAGGCGCAGCGGCCCCACCGGCGAGACCCAGCGCACGCCGAAACCGACGCCGGTCTTGAGGCTGGGCAGTTCCAGGTTGTTGAACGAGTTGCCCTGGTCGACGAAGGTCGCCAGGCGCCATTTGTCGGCGATCTGGTATTGATATTCGGCGCTGCCGGCGACCATGTAGCGCCCGCCGATGCGGTCGCCATCGCTGTTTTCCGGGGACAGGGTCTGGTAGTCGTAGCCACGTACGCTCTGGTCGCCACCGGCGAAGAAGCGCAACGACGGGGGTACCGACTTGTAGCCGTTGGTGGCGCTGCCGCCGAACTGCACGCGACCGAGGAAGCGGTGGTTCTGGCCGAGGGTGGTGAGGCCCTTGAGCAGCACCGTGCCGTTGAGCAGGTTGGTGTCGGACAGCAGCCCTTCCTTGGCCACCCGCGCGTCGAACTGGATGCGGTAGCCGTTGTGCGGGTCGATGCGGTTGTCGCTGCGCAGGTAGGTGTAGCTGATGCCCGGCATCAGCAGGGTGCTCAAGCCCGAGTCGTCGCCAAGGCGGTATTCCTCGCGCTGCCATTTCAGCGAGATCACCCGCTGCCAGCCGCTGGGCAGCTTGCTGTGCCATTCCGGGCCGACGGTGAGCAGTTTGCTGAGGGTGTCGGTGTTGGCGATCTCTTCGTTCTGGTAGCCGCCGGCGAAGCGCAGCTTGTCGGTCAGCGGCGGGTCCAGGGGAATGTCGTACCACAGGCCGATGTTCTGTCGCGGCGCCGACAGCTCGCTCTCGATCCCGTAGCTGTGCCCTTGCGGGTTGACCCAGTGGCGGGTCCAGTTGGCCTTGCCGCGCGGACCGACGTCGGTCGAGAAACCCAGGCCCAGGCCCATGGTCCGCGGCTTGCGGGTCTGCACGTTGACGTCCACCGGAATGCTCTGCCCTTCTGCGGCGGTGGGCGCGGCGTCGACCCGCACGCCTTCGAAATAGCCACTGGACTGCAGGGCGTTGTTCAACTCGGCGATCAGTTCCGAGTCGTAGGGGGTGCCTTCCTTGAACGGCACCATGCGTTGCAGCAGATCTTCATCGAATGGTGAGTCGCCGTCGAAGCGGACCTTGCCCAGGGTGAAACGTGGGCCGCTGTCGTAGACCAGTTCGATATCGGCGACACCGGCTGCCGGGTCCACCGAGAGGCGGTTGCGGGTGAAATGGCCCTTGAAGAAGCCGTAGCGCGAGGCCTGGTTCTGGATCAGGCGCTTGGCATCCTCGTAGTGCCCATGGTTGAGCACTTCGCCGCTGCGCAGCGCCTTGCTGTCGGGAACGCGAAAGGCCTTGAGCTGACTGGCCGGGCCCTCGATGCGCACGCTGACGTTGCGCAGGTGGATGGGTTCGCCAGGCTCGATGGTCAGGCGCAGGCGCGGGCCCTTGTCCTCGTCGCGGGGCGCCAGCACTTCGCTGGTGATCTGCGGCTGATAGTAGCCCAGGGCCTGGGCGGCCTTGCGGGCCTGCTCCTCGGCGCCACGGCTGAAGCGCACCAGCGCCTCTTCGTCGCGCTCGCCGAGGCTGCCTATATAGCCCTCGACATTGGCCTTGAGTGCGGTGTTGGCGGGTTTGATGCGAACAACCAGTTCGCTCTGCGCCGCGGCAGCAAGACTGCTGGCCAGGCACAGGATCAAACCCAGGGAAAAGCGTCCTGAATACGTCATAGCCGCGGATGCTACCAGAGGCGGACGGCGGCTTGCATGCGCAAAGCCGTTTGGATCAAGCCCGCGCCCGGTCGATCCGCTGTGGACTGGGGTGGAAGAACAGGTGTTCGCGGATCGGCCCGACCGCCACTTCGCCGATCTCCACATAGCCCTGGCGCTGGTAGAAAGCCAGGTAGTGTTCATTGCCGGTATCGAGCACGACACCGCGGGAGCTTTCGTCTTGCGCGCACCAGTCATGCACCGCTGCGAGCAGCTGTTCGCCGTAGTGCTGGCCCTGGAACTGCGGATGGATGCCCAGCAGCGGCAGGATATGCACCGCATCGCCGGGCAGGCAGGCCAGCAATGCCGCGCGGTATTCCAGATAGCGCCGCGTGCAGCGGAAACCGGTGGACAGCACCATGCGCATGCGCCAGGCCCAGCTCTCGGTCACGCCGAGGCGCCGCACCGGCGGCGAGATCAGGGCGACGCCGATCAGCCGATCCTCCACCAGCAGGCCGATGGCCGGCAGGTCCTGGAGGAAGTGCTGGCGCACCCGCTCGCGCACCAGCGCCCGCACGCGCTGGTCGAAGCCCGCCCGCTCGGCTTCGAACAGGTAGCCGTAGGTGGGTTCGTGGCGGTAGGCGTGATACAGCAGGGAGCGCGCCTCGCGGCTGTAGCCGCCGTCAAGCAGACGCACTTCGGCCGGCGCGGGGGACGATTCGGGCATGTCTTGGTGCTCCTGATGGCGGTTGGGCATTGCCCTTTGAGGGGTGGGCGGCGCCAACGTTCCTTCCTGTGCGGCTGGAGTATAGACAGCACGGGGTGGCCCGGCAGGCCGCAGTCAGCTAGCATCCTGCCTTTTCCCCCAGGATTGCCCTTCCATGAAGATCGTCTCGTTCAACATCAACGGCCTGCGCGCCCGGCCGCACCAACTGGCGGCGTTGATCGACAAGCACCAGCCGGACGTGATCGGCCTGCAGGAAACCAAGGTCTCGGACGATCAGTTCCCGCTGGCGGAAGTCCAGGCCCTCGGCTACCACGTGCATTACCACGGGCAGAAAGGCCACTACGGCGTCGCCCTGCTCTCGCGCCAGGCGCCGCTGAGCCTGCACAAGGGCTTCGACAGCGACGACGAGGACGCCCAGCGCCGCTTCATCTGGGGCACCTTCGCCGATGCCGACGGCAATCCGGTGACCATCATGAACGGATACTTCCCCCAGGGCGAAAGCCGCGACCACCCCACCAAGTTCCCGGCCAAGCAGCGCTTCTACGCCGACCTGCAGGCCCTGCTGGAAAACCGGTTCAAGAATGACGAGGCGCTGGTGGTGATGGGCGACGTCAACATCTCCCCGGAAGACAGCGACATCGGCATCGGCCCGGACAACGCCAAGCGCTGGCTGAAGACCGGCAAGTGCAGCTTCCTCCCGGAAGAGCGCGAGTGGATGGCCAAGCTCAAGGCCTGGGGCCTGACCGACAGCTTCCGCCACCTGTACCCGGAAGTGATCGACCAGTTCAGCTGGTTCGACTACCGCAGCCGCGGCTTCGAGGACGAACCCAAGCGCGGGCTGCGCATCGACCTGATCATGACCTCCCATGGCCTGCTGCCGCGGGTCAAGGCGGCCGGGGTCGACTATGAGCTGCGCGGCATGGAGAAACCGTCGGACCATGCGCCGATCTGGCTGGAATTGAGCTGATCCCGGGGGGCCGCTTTGCGGCCCCTCTCACCCATCACACTTCTGTCATTTGCCTGTCTTAATATGCCGAAACCTTCGTTTCGCGAGACCCCGACGGCAATGATCCGCCCCTGCGCCCTGCTCCTCGCCCTGCTCGCGCCCCTGGCTGTCGCCGATACCCTGCGCATCCAGGGTTCCAATACCATTGGCGCGGCACTGGCCCCCGCACTGGTACGCGGCCTGCTGGAAAGCCGGGGCATCCGGGACATCCGCAGCGAGCCGGGCACCCAGCCCAATGAAGTGCGCATCCTGGGTGGCGATATCCAGGTGGACATCGCCGCCCACGGCAGCAGCACCGGCTTCATCGCCCTGAAGACCGGCAGCGCCGACCTCGCCGCCGCCTCGCGGCCGATCAAGGACAGCGAAGCGGCCGACCTGCAGGCCCTCGGCAATCTTACTGGCGCCGACGCCGAGCAGGTCATCGCCCTTGATGGCGTCGCCGTGCTGGTACACCCGGACAATCCCCTGCCACAGCTGACCATCGAGCAACTGGCACAGGTCTTTTCCGGCCAGGTCAGCACCTGGGAACAACTCGGCGTCGGCGGCGGCCCCATCCAGCTCTATGCCCGCGACGACCGCTCCGGCACCTGGGAAACCTTCAAGACCCTGGTGCTCGATCCCCATCGAGAGACCCTGTCCAACAAGGCGAAACGCTTCGAATCCGGCGAGGAACTGGCCGAGGCCGTGCGCCAGGACCGCCACGCCATCGGTTTCAGCAGCCTGAGCACGGTGCACGGCGCGCGGGTCCTGGCGGTGGCTGACGGGGCTTCGCGCGCCATGCTGCCGAGCCCCGAGCAGATCGCCAGCGAAGACTACCCGCTGTCGCGCCGCCTGTATTTCTACCTGCCGCCGGCGCAGTCCAACCCGCTCGCCCGCGCCCTGCTGGACTTCACCCAGGGCCCCCGCGGCCAGGCCATCGTCGCCAGCAACGGCTTCATCGACCAGCGCGTGCGCACCATCAGCGAAGCCACGCAGACCGACATGCCGCCCAGCTACCGGCGCCTTTCCGCAGAGGCGCAGCGCCTGTCGGTCAACTTCCGTTTCCAGGAAGGCAGCGCGACCCTGGACAACAAGGCCCTGCGGGATGTGCAGCGGGTCGTCGAGTACCTGAAGCAGAACCGCAAGCTTGATCGCAAGGTGGTGCTGGTGGGCTTTGGCGACGCCAAGGACGATGCCCGCCGCGCCGACCTGCTCTCGCGCCTGCGGGCCATGGCGGTGCGCCGTGAACTGGTGCGCGAAGGCGTGGTGCTGCGCGATGTCATCGGCCTGGGCGCCGAGCTGCCGGTGGCGGCCAACACCGATGCCCAGGGACGGATCCGCAACCGCCGTGTCGAAGCCTGGGTTTACTGAAGGAAATTTCCTGATGATCTGTAGGATTTTGTAACGCTCTAATCCCGTCCCCCCGCCCCGCCCCGACTAGGCTCAAGCCTGTGACTGCGGGCCCCTCTGACGGTTATCCAGCCGCCATGTCGGAGTCACTTCTTCGACATAGGAGGGGCTCATGACAGCTCTGCATGATTTTTTCAGCGGCGAATTCCTCGGCACCAGCAGCCTGCTCTGGCTGGCCTTCATCGTCATCGTCATCGCACTGCTGGTCTTCGACCTCGGGGTGCTGCACCGCGACCAGCATGAAATCGAGATGCGCGAGAGCCTGCTGCTGTACGCCGGCTACTTCAGCGTCGGCCTGATGTTCGGTGGCTGGATCTGGTACGAGATGGGCGCGCAAAGCGCCCTGGAGTTCTACACCGGATTACTGGTGGAACAGTCGTTGTCGATGGACAACGTCTTCGTCATGGCGATGATCTTCGGCTTCTTCGGCATTCCCCGGCGCTACCAGCACCGCGTGCTGTTCTGGGGGATTCTCGGCGTGGTGGTGCTGCGGGCGATCATGATCGGCGTGGGTAGCGCGCTGGTGAAGGAATTCGACTGGATCCTGTATGTGTTCGGCGCCTTCCTGCTGATTACCGGGGTGAAGATGCTGTTCAGCCGCCACGATGACCATCCGGACCTGGCCAACAACCCGTTCATCCGCTTCATCAGGAAGCACGTGCGCGTCACCGAGCAGTTGCACGACGCGCGCTTCTTCGTGCGCCTGGTGCCGCCGGGGCAGTCGAAGGCGATCCTCTATGCCACGCCGCTGTTCCTCGCCCTGGTGCTGATCGAACTGGCCGACCTGGTGTTCGCGGTGGACAGCGTGCCGGCGATCTTCTCCATCACCCAGGACCCGTTCATCGTCTACACCTCGAACATCTTCGCGATCCTTGGCCTGCGCGCGCTGTACTTCGCCCTGGCGGCGCTGATGCACCGCTTCGTGTACCTGAAATATGCGCTGGCGCTGGTGCTGATCTTCATCGGCGGGAAGATCTTCCTGCATGGATTCATCGGCAAGATCCCGGCGCTGGTATCGCTGGGGGTGACCTTTGGCCTGCTGGCCGGCGGGGTGGTGTTGTCGCTGTTCAAGACAAGGGATGAAAAGGCACCGCAAAACGAAGGCTGATCACTGCCTACTGTGGGAGCGGGTTCACCCGCGATTGCAGGGGGGGGGTAACCGACGGCACCCCCGGGGGGCCCCGCGCCCCCCG
>NZ_JAZDQN010000031.1:0-74057 GCF_036324125.1 Pseudomonas ulcerans
GCAACAGTGGGTAAACCGTCGGCGCCGGTGAAGACCGCCTGGCAGTCGGCGCTGCTTGGTGTTGCCAGTGGCAACAGCCGGTCACCGTCGCCCCCGGGTGAAGACCGTGTGTTGGTTGGGCTGTGCATAGTGTTGCCAGTGGCAACAGTGGGTAAACCGTCGGCGCCGGTGAAGACCGCCTGGCAGTCGGCGCTGCTTGGTGTTGCCAGTGGCAACAGTGGAGAAGGTGTTCGGGCCGATGAAGTGGCGGGCCGTTTTCCCGCGGGAGCACCGCTCAGATGGGCGACATCGGTGGATGGTGTTGCCAGTGGCAACACGCCCTACCATTGATGTGGCAGCAGCATGCCTGCCCAGCCAGCCATCGCCAGGAACGGACCCAAAGGAATTTTTGAGGTGCTGGACAGAGCTTTTTGCAGCTTGAGGTATCCACATGCCAGGGCTGCAAGTACTAAGGTACAACCTACTGTCCAGGGAAGTGCTTGCCAGCCAGTCCACGCCCCAATTAGGGCCAGCATCTTGAAGTCGCCAGCGCCCAGGCTTTCTATGCCGGTAATGTATTTGACCAGGTGGAAAACTGACCAAAGGCTCAGATAGCCCATGGCACAGCCCCAAAGTGCCTCGTGCAGTGTCGTGAAAACTCCAAAGGAGTTGAGCGCGAGACCGATCCAGAGGATGGGTATTACCAGCGCATCCGGCAGCATATGGTGCTCACTGTCGATCAAGCTTAAAGCCAGAAGACACCAAGTGAACACCAGGGCAAAGAATGCCTGCATGGTTGGCCCATAATGCACCGTCACCACGAACGACAAGACAGCGCAGCCGATTTGCGCGGCCCAAGTTCCACGCACCGGAGATCCGGTCGTTTGAAGCTCGCAAGGCTTATCGAGATCCAGCCCGAGTAGTTCACGAGCATCCCGCTGCCATTGTTGCTCGAGGAAAGCAGGCAGCCAGCAGGCAACCCAAGTACTGAGGCGACCGGCCAGCATGCCCAAAACGATGGAGCCAAGCCCAAGGGTGATCTCAAGCCCCATCCACTCACTCATCGGTGGACTCCTCGCGGCGACGTGGGTCAAGCAGGGCTTGGAGCGAAGTCAGGGCGGAGTTCGCTGTCTGCATCGCGGTCGCTGTCGGTGCCGGCTTCTGAGCGGGGGACTGGGCAGGGCGTGCAACCGTCCGGGCCGGTGGAGGTGTTGGCGTCGGAGTTGCGGCGGGCGCTGAAGGGTTCCACTCGGCGTTGAAGTCGCCCCGGATGGCCTTGCCAGCAAGGGTCGTCAGGTATGCAAGTGGCTTGGCCACGCTCCCAGTTGTGCATCGATGTTTCCACTGGTTGATCACCGCCTCTCGGACATGCTCCGGTACAGGCCCCATGATCTCTCTTGCCTTCACACGGTCCTCTGGCTTGAGAAGATCCAGGGCAAGCAACCAATTCACACCTGCACTCTCGCGCGGTTGTACAAAGCTTTTAGATACAGACTTGTCTGTATTTGTATACGTACTGTCAGAGTTCGGATTCCGAACTGAGGGTGTACTCAGTGGTTTTAGGCTGAGTTCGGATTCCGAACTGAGGGGAAGATCCCCCTGTTTCGCTGAGTTCGCACTGAGTTCGGATTCCGAACTCAGTCCTTCCGTGGCTACATCTTGCTGAGTTCGGATTCCGAACTCAGGTGCGGGCAGCGCGTTTTGCTTGGTCTCTACAGCCCAGGTCTGGGCATTCAGCCGATCGCTAATCGTGTCAATGCGCGAGGGGAGGCGTCGGCCGACATCGGGATCGCTGGTGAATTCGCGCCATGTGATCGCTGCGATGTCCTTGATCGCTTTGTTCTGATGCTCCATGGATTGCATCAGCAAAGTCATGTAGTCCTTGTCGAACTCCAGGGCCTCTGCCGGTGTTATTGGCTCGTCGTGGAGCAGATAGACATTCCCCTGAACCTGTCCGTTGATCTCATTGCGGACGGTCCTACCCAAGCTCAACCAACGAGTTAGACGGAGCACGGTCAGGGCCTTTGCCACGGTTTCTCGAGAGGCATGTTTCCCTGGGTTCATGCCCAGGTATGGCCGTAGCTGGTCATAGGTGGGGAAGGCAGTGATGCCATCTTCATTGACAAGTAATCGGAATACTTGCCAGCAATTGCGTTCCAAGGGGGTGAGCCGATTGTCGAGCAGGAGCTTACGCGGGACAGTTTCATGCGGATTACCGCTGAATATGATCCCGGAGTAGGGGGTAGCAGGTGCAGCAGTAGGGGCGGTGTCCTCAGCTCTCTTCTTCTGTACATGGGCCTCGAGTTGCCCCGAGGCCGAATCTAGGAGCGTGGAAATCGGGAACCGTGCGAGCTTCATTTTCTATGTTCGCCTTCTCCAAAGTGGGCAGAGGCGGGGCAGCACTCTTCGACACGGCGTATGCCACCCTCGTCCAGCAGAGTGAGTTGTCGACGCTCAGTTACTCGGGACTTTTCCTTGCTGCTGGGATACAGACCTTGTTCGATCCACTGAGTGATACGAGACCAGATCTGCGCAAGCGTTAAGCCATCTGTGCTCAGTTCTTCTGCAACCAGCATGGCAACGTCGAGCATGGCCAGGCTGTCCTCGAGCTCGACTCGGTTTTCATCCATCAACTTGGTCCAGCGGTGCCAAATATGATGATCTTGATCCTCGGAAAGCTCGGGCCAGCGTCCGCGCGGGGCTCGAACCCCAATGACGGTACGCTGAAGGGCGATCTCTTGAGGAGTGAGCCCGAAGAACTTGTTGAGCAAGCTGGTAGTGGCACCCAAGCGAATTGCCCGCTCAATAAGGCGGGTTTCCTCTTCTGAGCGAGCAGCCCCGGTCAGAAGCTTGAGGATCATCGAGCTGTTGACAGACACGTTGACCCAACTGACCGGTGTGTTGCGGAGCAAGCTGAGAACTGTGGGATGCTGGATCTGGCCCAGCACCTCGGGTTCAACTCCCATCTCCACACAGCGCTGGAGTTGGCCATTGCGCATCAGGTCAAGAAGCTGCGACAGAACTGCTTCGTTAAGTGTTGACTTGGACATTGAGACTCCCTCCCATTCATCTCATCGAGTGTTCAGTTGCCCTGGGCTTCCGAGGACCGTTTGAACTCTTCGATTTCCAAGTCGATCAACCGGCGAGCCAGTCGAATGATGCGGAACAGTTTGACCAGCGCGCCGTCGCTCAAACGGCCGTCGTCTCCTGGAGACTGTTCAGCACTCAAGGGCTGGCCCAGCAGCAGTTGGCCTAAGCCGGCTGCAAATTCAAACTCAGCTAATGCGCTGGCAGGATCTGGTTGCTCGTTCAGCATCTTCAGAGCGATAGCCATGGCCCCGCTCAATGACTGAAGCAGCGTCACGGTATGTTGAGCTGTTGCAGTGATTTCGACATCGGTGTCGGGCTGTTTGTATTTGAAACCGATCCCGCCATCGATTGCCTGGATATCGCCTGGGCCGTTGACGGACTCGAGAATCTCAACTGCCAGCTGGGCTACCTGGTTGCGCAATTCTGCAGCCTGGTCAATCTGCCGCTCGATGTACCAAAGGTCTGTGATGGGGTGCAGTCCGCCGGCCTGTACGGGAATGGCGACCAGACAGTTCGCGTTGAAATCGGGTAGGGTTTCCCCACTGAGGGCGGCAAGCTTCGCTTTAGTCTCGATCACCCGCTGGCTGAGGTTCGCTGGGGACGCAATGTGCCCTGCAACTCGCTCCTGCTGCTCCTCTGGTGTGAGCGAAGCTCCCGGCGCTGGAGCTGCTGGCTGTGGTGGTGTCTGCAGAGGTCGCTGCGAACGACCAGTACCCTCAGATGGTTGTTGCGATGGCGGAAGGGTAGAGCCTGCCCCAGTGCCTGGCGCAGGTGGAGTAGAAGTCGAACTGGTGATCGGCAATTCAACCACCGGCGTCGAGCGACGAAGCTTGTCCTGCTGTTGAGTGATTTCCAGCAGAATGTCCTCATAGCCCAACAGCAGCGATTTTTTCATCGTGCCGATGAGCTCGTCTTGAAAACGCTGGAACAGGAACTCTTCTGCCTCGCCTTCGAACTGAGCAAGAACGTCTTGGAACAACATTTCGAAGTCGACGCCTTCATTGCTGTAGTGCTTTTCCCAGCAGGCCAGCGCCGACTTCCTTAGCGACAGTATTTTCTCGATCTGTGGCTTGCCGAGACCGTTGTAGAGGAGAGCAGGTACGGCAGGGAGCAGGTGCTGAACCGTGTCTAGCATCCTGCTGATATGAGAAGGGGAGATTGGGTATCCGTCCTTCGTCAGACGGCGAGAGAGCTCTCGAATCCCAATCACCTCCCCACTCTCGGATTCATACAGCGCTTTTGCGTTCCCCACACCCACGGCGCGCTCGATGAACTTGAGTTCACCCTTGAGATCCTCAGCCAAGTGTCCGGTGAGCATGATGATTTCGCCGCGGGCTTGGTCCCAAGGGCGGAACAGCACGTGGAGGCGCTGGTACAGCGGGTCGTTGGTCTCTTGGAACAGCTCCTTCAAGATCGAGATGCGAGTATTGCCACCGTTGCGGATACGGTACTTCTCTTCCCCTGGCCGACGAGTTACAGGCGGGGGAGTGTCGAGGCCGCGGTTGCGTATCGACTCCTTGAGTTCATCGTACCGAGGGTTACGGGTGGTACGAGGGTTGTCCTCCCAAGGGAGGACCTCGTCGATGCTCAGCACGAGTGGGGTATCAGCGATAGGGTCACTCATGGCGGCGGCGGAGCCTGTAGGGCTGAAGCCTGGAGCCAGGAGCTTGGATTTGAGGTCTGTAGCGGCCATATCAAGCTCCTACCGCAGCAACGTGGGACAGAGCCAGTGGAGTTTGCTTGCGGACCAGGTGCAACACCTCCTGGATGTCGTCCTGTGTAGGAACGGCGTTTTGCAGCAGGCGATCGATGATCTTGTAAGCGCGAGCCAGCTCTGACTTGAGATTGTCGTCTGGTGAGCCGGCCTGGACCTGAGCAGTATTGTCTTGGTCATTGAGCAGCGATTGCTCGAGGCGCTCAATGATCTCGCTGTTCATGGAGCGATGATTGTCGCGGGCGACTTGAGCGACACGTTCACGCATGCCATCAGGCAGGCGAACCACAAATTTGTCAGCGGTGCGGGAATTGGTTGCGTTCATGGTGTTCTCCTTACTGGCGGCGCTTGAGTTGGTCGGTGAGCTGAGTGGGCAGGTTCTTGATCGTCAGCGAGCCGGTGTCGGCGTCGTAGGTGACGTTGGAACCGAGCAGGTGCGCCTCAAAGCTGATCGACAGACCTTCGGCGCGGCCGGTGAAACGGCGGAACTGGTTGAGCGTGCGCTTATCGGCCGGGATTTCCGGGGATAGGCCGTAATCGCTATTGCGGATGTGGTCGTAAAACGCCTGAGGGCGGTCTTCATCGAGAGTCTGAGACAGCTCTTGAAGAGAGAGGGGCTGCCCCAGCTTCGTTTGGGTGGTGGCATAGTCGAGTAGCGCGTGGGTTTTCTCCCGGGCGCTTTCTTCTGGGAGATCTTCTTTCTCGACGTATTCGGTGAATGCCTTGAGAAGCGTGCGGGTTTCACCTGGCCCGTCGACGCCTTCCTGGCACCCGATGAAGTCGCGGAAGTAGTCCGAACTCTTCCTGCCGTTCTTGCCTTTAACGAAGGAAATGTACTGCTTCGAGTTTGGGTTGTTGCGCCACTCGCTCAGGTTGATCCGGGCCGCGCAGGAGAAGTTGCTGGTGTCCAGGTAGCGAGAGACCACAACATTAAGATCACCGTCCAGGCCGACGGTTTCGACCTGCTGGAGGACGGCGATCATCAGGTATTCAGTCAGACCTTGTTGGTAGTGGCTGAAGAGCACATGGCCGCCAGTGGACAGGTTGACCTCTTCGATCAGTTTCTGCAGGTGCTCGACAGACACACGGCTGAAGCTGGTGAAGTCTTGCTGCTCCTCCAGGTACTGTTTCAGCCAACCGCTGAATGGGTACGCACCCGACTCCCCATGGAAGAAGCCCCACGCTTTGCCTTGCTTGGCGTTATAGCTGTCGTTCAGGTCGGCTTGGAGGTTCTCGACGGCATCCGTGGCCGGGAGCTCTGTGTCACGTGCGTGAAGGACGGCCGGGTTGCCGTCGGGCTGCTTATCGAGCTGGTGAACGATTGCGTGTCGGATCGGCATTATTGAATCCCCCGGGAGGTGATGTTTTGGGCCTCGGCACGGCGGAGCAGCGCCCGAGTGTTACGCTCGGAACGGCGGTCGCTGGGCGTGCAGGACGTGAAAATCGGTGTAAAGCCCGACTTGCTGAATTTCAGGTGCCCGCTGTTGGAGCGGGAGAGAGTCCAGCCTTCGGAGAGGGCGAATTCCGCAAGCCGGCGAACACTGTCGTGCGCGCCGCGAAGGAGGTTACGCATTGGAGCTGGCCTCCTTCTGGCAAAGTGCATCACCGGCTTGGATGGCCACGATTTCCGGGGTGCAGCCGGGGTATTGGGTGGCAAGGTCGGTGAGGAACTCACGTGCAGTTTCGCGCGATCCAAGAATGCGGAAGACCACGGTGCAATGATGAGCCTCGTCCTCGGAGCTGGTCAGATAGGGGGTTACTGCCACCTTCAGACCGCAGCTCAGGAGATGTCTTGGTACCCATACGGACCAGAAATAGTTGGTCAGCAGGGCTGGTTGGCCAAGAAGGGTCGCTGTCAGCGTTCCAGCATCATCGCTTTCCAGCTCGATGTACTGCAGCCGGGCAAGCTCTTGCATAGCCTCATTCAGCTCAACAGGCACCGTGGTTTCACCGAACTGGGTGAGCCGTGAGATAACCTGGCCGAGAGCATCCAGCCAAACCGCGTTTACGCCAGAGTGGTGCGCAAAGGCCAAGGCCGATTGGTCGGTGTTTGCGATCGCAGGGATCGAAGGGTAGATCTGCTCAACTTGCATTGGGCACCTCCGAAAGAGGATCGAGGTCGTAGCTGCCGCAGACCGGGCATACCAGGACCTCTGCCTCACCTTCAGGGGTGTGCTCGGCGGGATGCACCTGCCGTACTTGATGCAGCGCGAAGTGCCGGCCACAGCTATGGCAGGCATGCGTAATCGGATGGGGTTGCATGGACGTCATGCGGCAGCTCCTTGCCAATGATCGGCAGTGAGGTTTGCGAATCGGGTTTGGTTGGCGATGAAGGCTGCACGGACATAGCCGACGGGGCCATTGCGGTGTTTACCAATGATCAGTTCGGCAACGCCTTTGAGTTCGGTGTCCTCGTTGTACACCTCGTCCCGATAGACAAAGAGGATGAGGTCCGCGTCCTGCTCGATAGCCCCGCTGTCCCGTAGATCAGCATTCACGGGGCGCTTATTGGGACGGCGCTCGAGGTCCCGATTGAGCTGGGAGAGGGCCATGAAGGGGCAGTTGAATTCCTTGGCGATCCCCTTAAGTGATCGGGATATTTCGCTGATTTCGTTGACCCTGTTTTCTTGACCAGGACTCCGCATGAGCTGCAGGTAGTCCGCCATGATCAAGCAAGGCTTCCCGAAACGCCGGCTAGCACGTCGAACCTTGGCTCGCATAGCGGCAGGGGTCAGGTTCGCGCTATCATCGATGACCAGTCGGTTGCCATAGGCGTTCATGCGATGGACGGC
The DNA here is from genome assembly GCF_036324125.1 of Pseudomonas ulcerans. Classification (NCBI taxonomy): domain Bacteria; kingdom Pseudomonadati; phylum Pseudomonadota; class Gammaproteobacteria; order Pseudomonadales; family Pseudomonadaceae; genus Pseudomonas; species Pseudomonas ulcerans. The sequence goes on from NZ_JAZDQN010000031.1 coordinate 7,576, forward strand.
GGCTGATAGTTTGGGCCAGTCCTCATCCTGCAGCTGACCCGAAAGTAGCCTGCTCAGATCGATGTGGCCCAGAATGGCCAGCATTCGATAAATCAGGGCCTCGGTAGGCATCTCCATGCTGAAAACCAGCACGATCTCGTCAGGCGAATTGGTCAGCGCAGCATCGACGGTGCTCAAGCAGAACGAGGTTTTGCCCATGGAGGGGCGCGCGCCTACGATGATCAGATCGGCTGGCTGCAAACCACGGGTCATCTCGTCAAGGTCGGTTATCCCGGTCGGCACACCGGTCACGGTCACATGGCCATTGAAATTGGCGTCGATCTTGTCGACGACAGAGAGCAATGCCTCATTCATGTCGGTGAATTCGCTAACCACACGACCTTCGCCCAGCTTAAACAGCTTCTGCTCTAGCGTGTCCTGGACCTCAGCCGCGTCAGCGGCGAGTTCAGCAGCGTCCCGAGTCCCCTGAAAACACAGGGACATGATGCGGCGGAGATGGGCGCGGTTGCGCACGATCTCAGCATACGACCGGATATTCGCTACAGACGGAGTGTTCTTGGCCAGCTCTGCCAGGTAGGAGAGGCCTCCAACCTCCTCAGGGATGGCCATCGCCTCAAAAATCGTCACTATATCGAATGGGCTGTTTTTTTCTGACAGCTCCTGGATGGCAGTGAAGATCAGCCTGTGTTGGGATAGAAAAAAGTCGTCGGCCTGCAGTAGATCACCGACCAGATCCCAGGCTTCGTTGTCCAGCATCAGCCCGCCCAGAACGCCTTGTTCAGCCTCGACGGAATGAGGAGGGGAAAGGATCAGATCGGTCATCTGGCACCTCCCTGGGCAATTCCTGGCTGTTCACTGCGGCCTACTCCCCGGTGGAGCTGAGCACGCTGACCCTGCTTAATTCCTGCGTACAGCGAGCTACGATCGTGGCCCTTGGCTTCGCTTGGCGTGATGTCGAAGCGCTTCAACTCAGGGTGATGTAAGGTCAAGTAGGCAGCGATATCAGCCTGGATATCTGGGGCTAGGTCGCCAGCGAATTCTCGAACTTTGTAGGCCACTGCCCCGATCCAGCCCTCAGCAAAGAGTTGGCCGCGACGTCGTTTGGTCTTCAGTTGGCACCGTTTCTGCTGCGAGACATGCTCGCGACGTGCTTTCTGCAGTTGCAGGACGAGGCTGCTGTAGGCATAAGCAGCCAGATCCGGGCCGATACCCTTGCCCAGGAACTTGAAGCAGTACCCTTTCAATGGGTGGTAGTAGGAGAGGTGGCTGCAGTCGAAAGCGGCTGCGCACGTTGCGGCCAGGGAGTGCAACCAATCAGCCGGGGAGCGGCGAGTGCCAGTGGGGACGCTTGTTTCTAGAACCTGGCTGGCTCGAAGTTCGTCGGACTCGATGTTGTACTTGGCCATGAGCGAGCGGGCCTGGCGCAACGCGGTTGCGGCCTCGTTCGTGTTTGCCCCTGGGCTATTGGCCAAGGACATCAGCTTGGTGACCTTGTCGAGGATCTTCTGCTTGTCCATCATGAACCCTCCCCGGCGCGGCGAGGTCGGCTGCGCATCGCGGATGCGATTAAAGCCAGGCTGTTCAGCACGCCGAAGACACAGAGCGCATAGGCTGAGTAGACCGATCCCTGCAACGCGAGCTCGACATGCGGGGCTTTGAAGATCGAGCCCAAGCCATAGGCAGTGGCCAGTGCCACAGAGCAGTTCATGAGATACAGGCAAAGCGAGCCCGCGAATTGGGATATGGGGGCAGAGCTCATGCTTGGCCCTCCTGCCTGTCCGCTGCAGGCACCAAGGCCTCTTGCCAGAGGCGCATGGTCTCGCGTTCGTCTGCTGTCAAGGCAGCCTGGCCTACAGCTTCGGCCACTTTCTCCTGCAGGAGCCGCAGGCGTTCTTCAACCGATGAACCATCGTCATAAGCAAGGTGGCTGGTCAGGTCGCTGATCATGAAGTAGCGGAGTGATCTGACATTCCCGGCTCGGTGTTGCTCCACTGAATGCCCATGGAGCCGAGCAGGTGTCTTCAGCTCGTTTCTGATGTAAACGTTGAATTCAGAAGGGTTGTAGGAGGTGTTTAACTGCCGTGCACGATTCAGAATGAGTGCGGCTTTGATCGTCTCCAGCAGTTCTTCGTGAGTCTCGGTAGGCAAGGGGAACGTACGGGCTACCAGCTGTTTCGACTGAGCATCACGCGCATCTTGCCGGCGTTTCGATTCTTTCTCGGAACGAACGCGCTTTTCCTTCGCATGGGTCACGTTGTGACCGATCGAATCAACGAGTTGTGCGGCACTACGCAGTAGCTCGCGCTGTTCAATGCTCAGAAGGTCACCGAGCGAACCGAGCAATCCGGCACCCATCTTCCAACCGTTGGCTAGCTTGTGCAGGTCTCCAGACGCGGATGTCAGCTTTTTCTGGATGCCGCGTAACTCATTGGAGCTGTAGAGTTTCCCAATCCTGAGGACTTCATCGGCCGTGATCCCGGCAGCCTCGGTAATCGCGTGCTTACTCATCGCGGCGGGCCTCCTTGGCGATCCCGGCAACACGCTCTTCGGTCATTGCCTCGAAGCGGTCTTTCCATTCTGGGAACGCCTCGATAGCCAGGCTGCGGATGACGTTCAGCGCCGACGGCGACTTACGGTTCGACGGTTGACGATATTCAAGCCGATGCGCCGGCACGCCTTGGCTCGCGGCTTTCTTGAAGATGACGGCATCTGGAATGATCGATTGCAGGACGGTGTAGTCAGGGTTCCCGTCGAAAATTTCACGGACGGTGCGGTGGATCTCGCGCGCGTCAGCAGTTTCATCCAGGCCGTTGATGATGATGTTGATGTGGGGAATGGTGAGGCCGAGGCGCGCGTAACTGCGCAGGCCATCCATCATATGGATGGTCCCACGGCTGAATTCGCGCGCGGCCAACATGTTCGGGGGGAGGGGGGAGAGGATGATGTCGGATGCAAGAACGACCATCTCCAGCATCGCAGAGCGGGCGCCCTGGGTGTCAAAGAGGATGAGGTCGTAATCGGCATCGAAAGCCGACATCAGGTTGGCTAGTCGCAGTCTGCCATCAGGCGCCTGCAGTATGAGGTTGTTGAGCTGGTTGTTGGCGTCGTTCGAGATGATGACGTCGAGATTCTTGATCGACGTGCGGGAGATGATCTTGGCCGGGTCGGTCTCGTTGTACGACAGCAGCTCGAAAATGCCGCCCGGGGCGGTGTACTCCAGGGGGAAATAGGATGATGCGGAAGGCTGGACGGGGTCCAGATCGATGAGGAGGGTGCGCAGCCCAGCGTCTGCAGTGAATGCTCCCAGATTGGTGGACCCGGTGGATTTACCGGTGCCGCCTTTGGTGGAAACCTTACCTGCTCGTCTTGCTTTCTTCGGATGTGTCATTGCCATGCCTCTAATGTGGATTTCATTAGAGGCTGCGTGCCTAGGCGCTGGAATGGTGCTTAAAACCCCTCCCTAGATGGAAATTTCGGCCTAGATCCCAATTGTCTTTTAACCAATTGGTCGTAGGTTCGAATCCTACACGACCCACCATACGCAGTACGAAGAAGCCCGCCACCTTTCGAGGTCGGCGGGCTTCTTCGTTTTCGGCTTTCCGCAAGCATCACAGGCCGGGCCAAGGGGCCCGGCCTGTCGGATCGTCAGAACTTCGCCCGCAGCGCCACGTTGAAGTTGCGCGGCTCACCATAGAAGTTCCAGTAGTTGTCGTTGCCGACGGTCTGGATGTATTTCCGGTCGAAGACGTTGTCCAGGTTGTATTGCAGTTCCAGGTGCTCGTCGAGCTCGTAGATGGCGTGCAGATTGGTGACGGCATAGCCGCCCTGGCGGATCTTGTAGCCCTCGTCGCGGTTGCTGATTTCGCTCTGCACATTCACGCTGCCGCCCACGCGCGCCTTGTTCAGCACGCCCGGCAGGCGATAGTCGGTGGCGACCTTGAGCAGGTGGCGCGGTGCATTCGAGGCAAATGCCTCACCCTTCTGGCTACCACCGATGTATTTCGACTGCGTGTAGGTGTAGCCCGCCGACAGATTCCACTCCGACGTCAGTTCGCCATTGAGCTCCAGTTCGACGCCACGGTTGCGCACCTTGTCGGAGGCCTCGTAGCAGTCGCAGGGAATCAGGTACTCCGCGCGTCCGCTCTGATCCGACTGGAACAGCGCCACGCTGGCGTTCAGGCGTTGCTCGAGAAACTCGCCCTTGAGTCCCAGCTCGTAGTTGCTGCCGGTCATGGGGTCGAGGATGGCGCCGCTGATATCGCGGTTGCTCTGGGGTTTGAAGATCTCGGTGTAGCTGGCGTAGGCGCTCAGGTTGTCGCCCAGTTCCTGCACGAGGCCGGCATAGGGGGTGATTTCCTGGTTCTTTGCATACTCGCTGTGGCGTGGCGTACCGGTGGTGTTGGTCATGTTCTCGGTCTTGAACCAACTCAGGCGGCTGCCAAGAATGAACTTCGTGCTGTCGGTCAGGCTGGAGCGCGCTGCGCTATACATGCCGGATTGCTGCTGGGTGATGTTGTATTTCCACTGGTTCGAATTGAGCGCGGTCGGCTTTGGCGGGTTGAAGCCCGACAGGTCGTTCATATCCAGTTGGTAGTTGTAGGTTGCGTCGCGGCCGCCGTGGTAGTCGAAGTCGTCCTGGCGGATGTTGGCGCCCAGCACCAGTTCGTGCCGCCGGCCGAACAGCTGGAACGGGCCGGTCGCATAGCCGTCGAGGCTGGTCTGGGTGTCATCGTAGAAAAAGTGCCGCGGGTTGAGGCTGAAGCGATCGCCGCTGACTCGCCAGGTGTAGTTGCCGAGAAATTCCGACTTCGCCCAGATCTGGTTGGCCGCGACCACCAGTTTCCAGTCGTTGTCGAAGCTGTGCTGGATATCGGCGAAGACAGTGGTATTGCGCTTGTCGAGCTTGTTCCACTTGCCGGTGAGGTTGGTGGAGCGTGACAGCGGATAGAACGAGCCGTCTTCCCGGGTGGGCAGGGCGGACCAGTCGTACCCGGAGTTGCGATCCTTCTGCCAGGAGAAACCGAGGGTGGCCAGGGTGTTCGGCGTCAGGTCCATCTCGACGATGCCGTAGAACAACTGGTTTTCCTTTTTCACGTTGTCCATATAGCTGTTGGCGTCGTTGTAGCTGACCACGGTGCGGCCGCGCAGCGTACCTTCCGGGTTGAGCGCCGAGGACAGGTCCAGCATCGCCCGGTAGTCGTCCCAGGAGCCGACGGAGGTCTCGACCAGCGCCTGTGGTTCTGCCGTCGGGCGCTTGCGCACCAGGTTGATCGCCGCCGAGGGCGTCCCGGCGCCTTCGGTGAGGCCGGTGGCGCCGCGGACCACTTCGACACGGTCATAGATATCGGTCGCCGGCTTGGAGATCGCATCCATCGAGTAAGCGTTGCTGATATTGGTCGGCACGCCGTCGATCTGCAGGCTTTCCACCAGTTGTCCGCGGGCCTGGTACATGGAGCGCTCGCCGCCATTCTTCATGACCACGATGCCGGTGGTGTTTTCCAGCACATCGTCCAGGTCCTTCATGTTCTGGTCGTCCATGCGCTGGCGGGTGACCACGGTGACCGACTGCGGGGTTTCCCGCAGGCTCATGCCGAGGCGGGTGGCGGTGCTGCTCGGGCCGGACGGGGTATAACGCCCGCTGCCTTCGCTCACGCCGCTGCCGACCTGGCTGCCATTGATCGAGGTGGCGCCCAGTTGCAGCGTGCCATCTTGCGGCGCGGGCTTTTCCAGCATGACGCTGCCCTGGCCCGTGCTGTGCCAGATCAATCCGCTATCTTGCAGCAGGCGTTGCAGTGCAGCTTCCGGTTCCTGGTTACCCTGTACCGCCGTGCTGCGCAGGCCTTGCACCAGCTCGCCGTTGTAGATCACTTGCAGGCCGCTTTGCTCGGCCAGTTGGTTGAGTGCGCCGGCCAGCGACTGGGCTGGAATGTCGAAGGCGACCGGTTGCGCCCAGGCCACGACCGGCAGCAGCCCCAGCAGCAGCGTGGCGCGGCGAAGGGCGAGGACGATCGGGCGGTGAGCGGTGGACAGTGGGTACATCGGGTTCTCCCTGGCAAATGCAAGCAATTATCTTTTTCGCGAGGGAAGACGGGTGAGGTGCACGAACCCGTAAAAATAATTGCCTTCAGCGTGCTCGCAGGATCAGCAGATAACCGGTGTAGCGCTGAATCCTCAGGGGAAATGCCTGCTCCAGCGTAGCCAGGGCGTCGTCCAGGCGGTCGAGGCGGAAGGTGCCGCTGACCTTGAGCGTGCGCAGGCTGTCATCGCCGATCAGCAGGTAACCGGGACGGTAGCGTTGCAGTTCGGCTAGCACATCCGCCAGCGGCGCCATTTCGAACACCAGGCGACCGTGCTGCCAGGCCAGGGCCTTGCCGGTGTCGATCTTGTGCTTCTCCTGGAATGCCCCTGCCCGCCAGTCGACCTGCTCCCCAGCCCCCAGGGTGAGTGTGTCGTGCTCCGCATTCACGGCGACCCGGCCCTGGGCAACCGTGACCTGCACGCCATCGTCCTGCTTGCGCACCGCATAGACGGTGCCCAGGGCGGTGGCGCTCAAGTCGCCGGCCTGGACCTGGAATGGCCGCTGTGGATCATGGGCCACTTCGAACAGCGCCTCGCCCTTGCGCAGGGTGATTGCCCGGCGATTGTCCTGGAGGCTGACATCCAGCGCCGAGTCGGAGTCCAGCAGGATGTGGGAACCGTCGGCCAGTTGGATGCGCTGCTGCTCGCCGTAGGCGGTGCGGTAGTCCGCGTCCCAGGCCTGGTGTCGGACCAGTCCGAGGCCGAGGGCGATAAGCAGCACTGCTGCGGTTGCCCATGGCCACGCCGGGCGTCGCCGGACCAGCGGAGCCTGCAGATGCCCACTCAACTGCCACAGGCGCCGGGCTTCGACGAAGGCTTGTTGGTGCGCGGGGCTTTCCGCACACCAGGCACGGGCCGCGGCGATATCGGCGGGATCGACATCTCCGGACGTGAGCAGCACGACCCAGTGCTGGGCCGTGGCGTGGAGGTCGGTGGAGTGGGGCTTGGCGTCAGGCATGGCGGTCAACGCTGAAGGCTGCGGCGTAAAAAGTCCAGTGCACTGGCGAGATGTTTCTCCACCGAACTGAGCGACATGCCCAGTTCCCGTGCCACTTCCTTGTGCGGGATGCCCTGTAGTCGGCACTTGAGAAAGATGCTCTGTTCCGGCTCGCCCATGCGCTGTAGCGCGGCATTGAGCACTTCCAGTTCCTGGCTGGCGGCGACACTGTCGATCAGTTCGGGGCTTTCACCGGTCACTTCGTAGAGGTAGGCGAGGCCTTCATCATGGCGTTCGCGGGAAATGCGGCTGCGCAGGTGATCGATGGCCAGGTTGCGGCCAATGCGGAAGATGAAGGCGCGCAGGTTGGCCACCGGCGTGCTCGGTCGCTGGCGCAGCATGCGCAGCCAGGTTTCCTGGGTCAGGTCGGCGGCGGTTTCGGTACTTTGCAGTTGTCGATAGAGGAACACTCGCAGCTCACGGGAGTGGGCCTTGAATGCCCGCTCCAGTTCTTCCGTGCTCATGCTCGACATGGCGGCCATATCCCGGGAGGGCGAGGGCGCCGACTTTAACGAGAATGATTTTCAGATGCAAGGCGATGATGGCGTCTTGTCACTGATGGACCGAAACCTGGTTGCGTCCGCCTTTCTTCGACACATACAGCGCCTGGTCGGCCCAGGCGATCAGGTCGGCGTGGCTGTCCGAGGGCTGGGCGAGATCGGCGACACCCAGGCTGATGGTGAACCGGATGCTGTGTCCGTCATGCCGCACCTCCATGGCTTCCACCGCCTTGCGCAGGCGTTCGGCAAAGACCGCCGCCCCCTGGGCATCGGTATCCGACATCACCACCCCGAACTCCTCGCCGCCATAGCGTCCGGCCACGTCGCTGTCGCGCACGTACTGGCGCAGCGTAGCCGCGACCTGCTCGATGACCTTGTCGCCGGCCTGGTGGCCGTAGGTGTCGTTGATGCGCTTGAAGTGATCGATATCGAACATAACCAGGGCGGTTTCGCTGCCATGCCGCTGATGGCGGGCGTAGGCGGTCTTCAGCGCATCTTCCCAGTGACCGCGGTTGTACAGCCCGGTCAGGCGATCGGTGCTGGAGAGCTTCTGCAACTGGGCATTGGCCGACTGCAGCATGTGCCGGTTGGTGGCGACGTCGGTCACGTCATAGATCACCAGGCAGAAGTGGCTGATGCTGCTGTCGGTGGAGCGCAGTGGGAACAGCGTGGTGTTCTGGTACATGAAGTCTTCCTGCCCGGTGATCGGCTGGTAGTTCTTGAACCGCACCAGATAGGGGCGTTGCTCCCACACCGTGAACGCTGCCGTACCCAGGGTGCCCACGCTGTCGAGCTTGCGCCGGAACCAGTCCTCGTTGACTTCGGGAAACAGGGTGAAGAACGAATGGCTGATGGCGTCCTTGGGCGGCACGCCTGAACGGTTCTCCATGAAGGTGTTCCAGACCTGCACGCAGTAGTCGCGGTCGAGCACCACCACACCGACATCGATGCTTTGCACGATCGCCAGCAGCCAGTGGAATTCGGTCAGATCAAGAGGTTTGTTCATGGCTCAGTTCATCAGGTACGCGAGTTTATGGGTCAGTCGTTCGATGGAGTCCTCGGTGAACAGCAGCAACAGATCGAAGCTGATGTCATGGCCTTCCAGTCGGTAACTGATTTCCACGGCGAGGGTCTTCTTCCAGCGGCTCTGGTTGACCCGGATGAGTTCCTCGATGTTCGCGTGTTGCCCGAGGATCTGCGGGTGGCACTGGGAAAACACGACGTCGACCTGTTCGGCGATGCTGCTCAGGCAGGCGCCGATGAGGATGCTGGACAGGTCCAGGAGCATCTCCAGATCGGAAGACTGGCTGCTCTGGTGTTTCATCAGCCGCGCCATGTCGGCGATTTCCGAGTCATGGAACATCAGCAGCGCCTCGCCGGCGATGCCGCCGCCGATAAAGCCCTGGCACACCGCAGTGAGCTGCTTGCAGCGCCCGGCATCGGCCAGGGCCATGTGCAGTTCGCCGACTTCCAGCACATTGACGTTCGGTACCGGCAATTGCACGAAGACCCCGAGCACCTTGGCAATCAGCGCCGCAGCACGGCCCATGGCGACGTTGACGGTCTCGCGGAACACCTCGTTGAAGCTGACATGGGCGCTGGTTTGCGGGCGATGGCTGTGTGCCGCCTGTCCCGCCAGTTGCAGCAGGCCCAGGCGCTCAAGGGTCTCGCGCAGTTGCTCCTGCTCGAAAGGTTTCTTGAGGAAGGCGAGGGCGCCCAGTTCCTGCACGCGGCGCAGGGCTTCCTGTTGCACGTCACCCGAGATAACGATGACGTTGGCATGCAGGCCTTCGTCGCGCAGTGCATGTAACACCTGGTAGCCGTCCATCTCCGGCATGTTCAGGTCGAGCACGACTACCTGGCCCAGGCCCTTGCGCACGGCATCCATGCATTGATGGCCGTTGGCGGCCTCGGTGATCGACACGGGCCAATCGCTTGGCAGGGCCCGTAGGACCTGCTTGCGGGCAACGGTGGAGTCGTCACAGACGGTTAAGGTGGTTACTGACACAAGTCACGGCTCGTTATCTGGAGTTGCGGGATGATTCCATTATGCCATAGGCGCACAAAAGCTACGCTTAATAACTAAGGGAATCACTGAGTGAGCAAATGGATCCAATCCGGTATTCCCTGATGGCTGCCTCAGGGCTTACCTGAATCCATGTCGATGAACAACGGCATGCACAGTTCATACTCATTTCGCGATTTTTTGATGAAATCCGCAAAATTTTCCTCGGGCTGATCAACATTTTTCTACCGGCTGCCCAGGGTCGTGCAGCCATCAGGAAATCCCTTAGCTGCCACAGGCCAGCAATGCCGGGAGATGAAACGTTTCGTCAATTTGTCGGAACGAGACTTCTGCTGCTGTCAGAGCGACATCAAGCAGTGGTATGTTGCCGGGCAGAATGAAGTCGAAATAAGTGGATTGATCATGCCTAAAGCGTCCCACCAAGAACTGCGCCGTGCGTTTCGTAAACTCCTTGCTTCCCCTCACTGTTACCACACCGCCTCGGTGTTCGATCCGATGTCCGCGCGTATCGCCGCCGACCTCGGCTTCGAGGTGGGTATCCTCGGAGGCTCGGTGGCGTCGCTACAGGTACTTGCAGCACCGGATTTTGCCCTGATCACCCTCAGCGAGTTTGCCGAGCAGGCGACCCGCATCGGTCGTGTCACCCAACTGCCGTTCATTGCCGACGCCGACCACGGCTACGGCAATGCCTTGAACGTGATGCGCACGGTGATCGAGCTGGAGCGCGCCGGCGTTTCCGCCCTGACCATCGAAGACACCCTGCTGCCCGCCCAGTTCGGCCGCAAGTCCACCGACCTGATCAGCATCGCCGAAGGTGTCGGCAAGGTTCGCGCCGCCCTGGAAGCCCGGGTCGACCCGGAACTGGTGATCATTGCCCGGACCAACGCGGCGGCGATTCCTACCGAGGAAGTCATTGCCCGTGCCGTGGCTTACCAGAATGCCGGTGCGGACGGTGTGTGCATGGTAGGTGTGCGTGATTTCGCCCACCTGGAAGAGATCGCTGCGCATCTGACCGTGCCGCTGATGCTGGTGACCTACGGCAATCCGCAACTGCATGACGACGTACGCCTCGCCGAGCTGGGCGTACGTATTGCCGTCGATGGTCACGGCGCCTATTTCGCCGCGATCAAGGCCACCTACGACTGCCTGCGCGAACAGCGTCGCATCACCAGCTCAGCCTCCGACCTGAGCGCGACGGAACTGACTCACACCTACACCCAGCCGAATGACTACATCGTCTGGGCTCGTGAGTTCATGGACGTCAACGAGTAAGTCGTTTCCTCACGCCGGAGCGCTGCATGCGCTCCGGCATCAGGCTGTTGCAGCCTGCCTCTGTCGAAATTGAGAAGTTTCCTACCTGACTTGATGAATTGTCCTTCCCGGAAGGTGCATGGCCAACGGATTCGCGGCCGCCAACGGTGGTAATCTCGCGTCCGGCGAGGCCTGTGCACGGCGCACATGTCCACCGTTCATTACCATCAGGGACATCTGGATCACTTCATGAAGAAAACACTGATCGCTATTGGCGGGCTGGTCGCGGTGGGCGCTGCAGCCTGTACCGGGGTTGCCTGGTACACCGGCAAGCAGTTGCCCGAGGTGCTCGATGCCTCATTGGCCCAGTCCAATCGCCAGCTGGCGGCGGCATTGAGCGGCAGTGGAAGTGGCAAGGTGGAACTGCTGTCCCTGGAGTCTGGCGTGTTCAGCAGCGAGGCGCGCTACCGCCTGACCCTCGACGGTGTCGAGGGTGAGCATGTCCAGCTGGACTTCTCCGATCACCTTGAGCACGGGCCGTTCCCATGGTCGCGGGTCAAGCGCCTGCAACTGGCTCCGGTGATGGCGGCCAGCAACTATGCGCTGGAGAAGACCGACGACAGCGCGCCCTGGTTTGCCGTCACCGGCGAACAGGCACCGCTGGAAGGCAGCATGAGCGTCGGTTACGGGGGCGCGATCCGTAACGAGCTGCTGGTGCGGCCTTTCGAAGTGAGCGACGAGGACGGTTTTTCCCTGTCGTTTTCCGGCCTGATCCTGCGCATGGACTCCGCCCTGCAAGGCGAGGGGCTGCGTCTGCAGGGCGAGTTGGGTCGGGTAGCGATGGCGACGGGCGGTGAGGCAGCGTCGAGTGTCACCCTTAAAGGCGTGGCCCTGGCCACCGACTTCAAGATGAGCGACTACGGCTACTTCGTCGGCTCGATGAACATCGACGTCGAGGAAAGCGCCCTGTCGTTCGGCGACAACCAGTCGCTGCGTTTCGGCAAGTTCGAGCAGCGTGACGTCTACCGCATCGAAGAGGCCGGCCTGTCGCTGAAGCAGGCGGCTACGCTGGCCGACATCAGTTTCTCTGGCAAGTCGATCGGCAGCGCGCGCCTGGCCTGGAACGTGGAGCGCCTGAATCCTGAGGCGGTGGGCGGCCTGGTGAAGTGGTACGAGCAGAACCTGGTGCAACTGCAAAGCGCAGCCCTCGGCCTGGCACCTGATACCGGCGCAGCGATGCTGGACGATCCGCAGTTGCAGGCACCGCTGCTGCAACTCTTGGCGGGCGGTCCGCGCATCGTCCTGGAGGAGCTGTCGTTCAAGACGGCCAATGGCGAAAGCCGTTTTGACCTGGACCTGGACCTTTCCGGCAAGGGCCAGGACGGTATGTCGCTGGAGCAGGCCTTCGCCCAGTCGGTGAAGTCGCTGCGCACCAACTTGAAGATCTCCAAGCCGATGGTCGGCGACCTGGCCGCGCTGCGCGCCAACCTGGAAGGCCTGGATGCCGAACAGGTGCGCCAGGCTTCGGCGTCCGGGGAAATGGTCGGGGTGATCGCGCTGCAAAGCCAGTTGGCTACCGTCAAGGGCGACGACATCCTGCTGCAGCTGGGCTATGCCGATGGCCAGGTCGATTTCAACGGGCAGAAGATGACCGTCGATCAGTTCGCCGCGCTGGTCCAGCAGCGTACCGCTGGCTTCAGCGGCGGCGCGCAGTAGATCCTTCTTTGGCGGACGACGTGTCGGGCGTCGTCCGCCGGCCTTTCCGGGCAAAAATCTCTTTGGAATTCATCCGATTGGCTGTAGCCTTCGGCGTCTCATAAACCGAGGTCGCAGCGGACTTTTGCCACCCTGGCAAGGGCTGAGCTGTTACCCGAGTTGTCCGTGCCCGATGATACACTCGACTTACGCGCATCAGCGCCTGCAGGTCTTGCGAACATGACGCAGATTTCCGAACGCCTTCTGGTCCAGGCTCACCTGGACGCCAAGCAGCCCAAGCCCCTCACGCCTGAACAAGAGGCCGAATACCGTGCCGCCATCGCCGCCGAGCTGAAGGCGCGGGATGCGGTGCTGGTCGCCCACTACTATTGCGATCCGGTGATCCAGGCGCTGGCTGAAGAGACCGGCGGCTGCGTGGCCGACTCCCTGGAGATGGCCCGCTTCGGCAAGAACCATCCGGCCAGTACCGTGTTGGTGGCGGGGGTGCGCTTCATGGGCGAGACCGCGAAGATCCTCACCCCGGAAAAACGCGTGCTGATGCCGACCCTCGAAGCCACTTGCTCCCTCGACCTGGGTTGCCCGGTGGAGGAGTTCTCGGCGTTCTGCGACAAGCACCCGGAGCGCACCGTGGTGGTCTACGCCAACACCTCGGCGGCGGTGAAGGCGCGTGCCGACTGGGTGGTGACCTCCAGTTGCGCGCTGGAAATCGTCGAGAGCCTGATGGACAACGGCGAGACCTTCATCTGGGGGCCGGACCAGCACCTGGGACGCTACATCCAGAAGCAGACCGGTGCCGACATGCTGATGTGGGACGGTGCCTGCATCGTTCACGAAGAGTTCAAGTCGCGGCAACTGGCCGATATCAAGGCGCTCTACCCGGACGCCGCGATCCTGGTGCATCCGGAGTCGCCGGAGGCGGTGATCGAACTGGCCGACGCGGTAGGTTCCACCAGCCAGCTGATCGCCGCAGCGCAGCGCATGCCGAACAAGCGCTTCGTGGTCGCTACCGATCGCGGCATCTTCTACAAGATGCAGCAGCTGTGCCCGGACAAGGAGTTCATCGAGGCCCCGACCGCCGGTAACGGCGCAACCTGCCGCAGCTGTGCGCACTGTCCGTGGATGGCGATGAACACCCTGGAACGCACCCTGCAGTGCCTGCAGGAAGGCACCAACGAGATCTTCGTCGAGCCGGCCCTGGTGCCGCAGGCGATCAAACCGTTGCAGCGCATGCTGGACTTCACGGCGGCAGCGCGTTTGAAGCTTTCCGGCAACGCCTGAAACAATCGCTGGCAAACCAGCTCCCACAGGTACGGCGGCGCTCTTGAAAGCGGCGCGGCCCCTGTGGGAATCAGGGTCAGCGCATCATGTCCTTGACCATCCGCTGCTGATCCAGCATGTCCCGCTGCCGTGCATCGATCCGCGAGGCCAGCTGGAAGTTGTTGCCGGCGCGCCGCTTGGCGTAATCCAGCTGCTGCAGTGCCTGGTCGAAATCACCGGTCAGGGCGAAGAACTCGGCGCGGGCCTGGTGCAGGCCGATGGTATTGCCGGACAGTCCGCGGGCCTCGGCCAGGTCGTACCAGACATCCGGATCGTCCCCGCGCTTCTTCACCAAGGCTTCCAGGGCCTTCTCCGCCTCGGCCGGCTTGTTTTGCTTGAGCAGCAGGTCGGCCGCCACTTGTTGCAGTGGATAGTTGCCAGGGTAAAGCTGGCGCATCTTGTCGACCCGTTGCTGGGCATCGGCCAGGCGGTTGTTGGTGATGTCCAGGTCGATCTGGGTCAGGTTGTAGGTGATGTCGTTCGGTGCCTTGGCCAGCAGCGGCTTGAGGTTTTCCCGTGCTTCGTTGAGCTGGCCGCCCTTGATCTGCGCCAGGGCGAGGCCGTAGCGGGCGGCATCGAGTTTCGGGTTTTCGTCCAGCAGGGCACGGAAGCGCTTGGCCGCAAGGCCCGGGGTGCCTTCATAGAAAAGTTGCACCCGCGCGCGCATCAACTGGTAGCGCAGGCTGTCCTCGGTACCACCCGCTGGCGCCTGTTCCGCTCGGTTGCGGGTGTCGGCGATACGCGACTCGGTGACCGGGTGGGTCAGGAGGAATTCCGGCGGCTTGGCGTCGAAGCGGTACTGGCGCATCAGCCGCTCGAACATGGTCGGCATGTTGCGCGGGTCGTAGCCGGCCTTTTCCAGGTTCTGGATACCGATGCGGTCGGCCTCCTGTTCGTTCTGCCGGGAGAAGCGCCGTTGTTCCTGGATCGCCGCGGCCTGGGTGCCGGCGATGGCAGCGATACCGGCGTCGCCGGCACCGGACGCGGCGACCACGATACCGGCGAGCAGTGCCGCCATCATCGGCAGTTGCATGCGTTGTTGAGCCTCGACGCCGCGAGCGAAGTGGCGTTGCGACAAGTGCGCCAGTTCGTGAGCGAGTACCGAGGCGTACTCGCCTTCGGTCTGTGCGTTGAGGAACAGGCCACCGTTGACCCCGACGATCCCGCCCGGGGCGGCGAAGGCGTTGAGGTCGGGGCTGTTGATCAGGATGAATTCCAGGCGGCGATCCTGCAGCTGGCTGGTTTCGGCAAGGCGGTAGACGCTGGTTTCGACATAGTCCTTGAGCTGCGGGTCGGACAGCTGGCCGACGTTGCCGCGCAGCAGGCTCAGCCAGGCCCGGCCGAGCTGGTGTTCCTGTTGGGGCGAGACAATCGCGGAGCTGGCGTCGCCGAGTGACGGCAGGTCGTCGGCATGGCTCGGAAGCGCAAGCAGGCAGGCCAGTGTCAGCAGGGTAGGGCGCAGAACATTCATGCACGGAGCTCTGGTCGGCAAAGAGCCTTACTGTAGCCGCCTCGCACGGTTGCGACCAGTGGCGGTATTCTGCGAGGCTTGCGTGCGCCGTACGCCAGGGCTTTCTGGCACACCGGTTTTTCTGGAGAGTTGCAATGACCGACACCCTGCACCACGACGCCGAACTGGACGCCAGTGGCCTTAACTGCCCGCTGCCGCTACTCAAGGCCAAGCTGGAACTCAATCGCCTGGCTTCCGGCGCGGTGCTCAAGGTGATCGCCACCGATGCCGGCTCGCAACGCGACTTCCGCACTTTCGCCCAGCTCGCCGGTCATACGCTGCTGCTCGATACCGCCGAGGGCGGCACCTATACCTACTGGCTGAAGAAGGCCTGACCCGTTTTCCAGGAATCCCCGATGTTCAAAGTGCTTCGCAGTTGGCTGCACCGCTATTTCTCCGACGAGGAAGCCGTGGTGCTGGCAGTCCTGCTGTTCCTCGGCTTCACTGCCGTCCTGACGCTCGGCGGCATGCTCGCGCCGGTGCTGGCGGGCATGGTCCTGGCCTTCCTGATGCAGGGACTGGTCAACGCCCTCGAACGGCTGCGGGTACCGAGCAAGGTCGCGGTGGGGCTGGTCTTCATGCTGTTCATGGGCGCGCTGGCGGTGTTCCTGCTGGTGCTGGTGCCGTTGCTCTGGCACCAGTTGATCACCCTGTTCAACGAACTGCCGGGCATGCTCGGCAAGTGGCAGTCGTTGCTCCTGTTGCTGCCGGAGCGCTATCCGCACCTGGTCTCGGACGACCAGGTGCTGCAGGCCATCGAGGCCATGCGCGGCGAGATCGGCAAGTTCGGCCAGTGGGCGCTGACCTTCTCCCTGTCCAGTCTGCCGCTGCTGGTCAGCGTGATGATCTACCTCGTGCTGGTGCCGATCCTGGTGTTCTTCTTCCTCAAGGACCGCGAGACCATCGCCCGCTGGGTCAGCGGCTATCTGCCGCAGGAGCGCGCGCTGATGACCCGGGTCGCCGAGGAAATGAACCGGCAGATCGCCAACTACATTCGCGGCAAGGGCATCGAGATCCTGATCTGTGGCGTGGCGACCTACATCGCGTTCGTCGCCCTCGGGCTGAACTACGCGGCCTTGCTGGCGCTGTTGGTGGGGCTGTCGGTGGTGGTGCCCTACGTGGGGGCGGTGGTGGTGACCGTGCCGGTAACCCTGATCGCCCTGTTCCAGTGGGGCTGGGGCGACCAGTTCATCTACCTGATGGCGGTCTACGCGATCATCCAGGCGCTGGATGGCAACGTGCTGGTGCCGCTGCTGTTCTCGGAGGCGGTGAGCCTGCACCCGGTGGCGATCATCTGCGCGGTGCTGCTGTTCGGCGGGCTCTGGGGCTTCTGGGGGATCTTCTTCGCCATTCCGCTGGCGACGCTGTTCAAGGCGGTGCTGGATGCCTGGCCGCGACGCGAGCCACAGGTGGCGCCGCTGCTGTAGCGCAAGACGGGACAGGTCACGACCTGTCCCGTCTTCGTTTCAAGCCTTGTTCAGTTCTTCGGCTGCGGCCAGTACCGCGGCGACATGGCCCGGCACCTTCACGCCACGCCATTCCTTGCGCAGCACGCCAGCCTTGTCGATCAGGAAGGTGCTGCGGTCGACGCCCATGTACTCCTTGCCATACAGCTTCTTCAGCTTGATGACGTCGAACAGCTGGCAGATGCTTTCGTCCTTGTCGCTGATCAGCTCGAAGGGGAAGCCCTGCTTGGCCTTGAAGTTCTCGTGGGACTTGATGCCGTCGCGGGACACGCCGAACACCTCGGTTCCTGCGGCCTGGAAGGCAGCGTACTGGTCGCGGAAATCGCCGCCTTCGGTGGTGCAGCCCGGGGTGCTGTCCTTCGGATAGAAGTACAGCACGACCTGGCGACCCTTCAGGTCGGCGAGGCTGACCTGCTGGCCACTGGTGGCCTGGGCCTGGAAGTCGGCGACGGGTTTGTCGAGTTCAACGGCCATGGGACGGGTTCCTTACATCGGGTTCTGTGGACGCCAGGGTTCGATCAGCGCGTCCAGGTTGAGCGCGTCGGCGAAGTCCAGGAACTGGTCGCGCAACCAGCTGATCTGGGTGCCGGCGGGCAGCGTGACGGTGAAGGTGGCATTGAGCATGGTGCCGCCGGTCTGCGGGGCCTGGTAGGTGTCGCAGGTCAGGTTCTCCAGTTCGACGCGGTGGTCGATGAAGAACTGGCACAGCTCGTTGATGATGTCCGGGCGGTACGCGGCGCTGACGTAGGCGACATAGGGCAGCGACAGCGGGCGAACTTCCAGTTCGCTGCTGCGCACCACATTGACGATGAAACCGTGCTTCTTCGCCAGGCTCGGCAGCGAACCTTCGAAGCGCGCCAGGGCGTCCCAGTTGCCGGTGATCTGCAGGATCAGGGCACTGCACTCGCCGTGGCGGGTCAGGCGCGAGGTCACCACCGAGCAGCGGCTGTCGTTGCTGGCGCGGCAGAGGATGTTGGTCAGCTCCATCGGGCTAGGGCCGAGGGCGCTGACGACAAGGAATTGTTCGCGGACGATGGGGGTGGACATAGCATTCCTAAAGCGATGAGCGGTCGGTACCTGACGCGGCAAAGAGACGGTTCAGCTGGCTCCAGGGGCTCTGGATCGAGGGGGCTGACGCCGCCGGGACGCATTGTTGGCAGCCCGGCGGGCCGCTGTGTACCGATCAAAGGAGGAAGGGTAGCGAAAATGGCCGCGAAGGGGAATGCTCCGGGCGCCTGCGTCGCTTGTGCAAGCCCGATGGCGCCAGTACCATTACCGCTCTCTTTTTCCGGCAGGAGCAGCTTCATGATTGCGGGCAGTATGGTGGCATTGGTCACACCCATGGATGCACAAGGGCGTCTGGACTGGGACAGCCTCAGCAAACTCGTGGACTTCCACCTGCAGAACGGTACCCATGCCATCGTCGCCGTCGGCACCACCGGCGAGTCGGCGACCCTCGATGTCGAAGAGCACATCAAGGTCATCGAGTTCGTGGTCAAGCAAGTCAATGGCCGCATCCCGGTCATCGCCGGCACCGGCGCGAACTCCACCAGCGAAGCCGTTCACCTGACCCAGAACGCCAAGGACGCCGGCGCCGATGCCTGCCTGCTGGTGGTGCCGTACTACAACAAGCCGACCCAGGAAGGCCTGTACCAGCACTTCAAGCACATTGCCGAAGCCGTCGACATCCCGCAGATCCTCTACAACGTACCCGGCCGCACCTCCTGCGACATGCAGGCCGAGACCGTGATCCGCCTGTCCACCGTGCCGAACATCATCGGCATCAAGGAAGCCACCGGCGACCTGGCTCGCGCCAAGGCGATCCTCGACGGCGTCAGCGACGACTTCATCGTCATGTCCGGCGACGATCCGACCGCGGTCGAACTGATCCTTCTGGGCGGCAAGGGCAACATCTCCGTGACTGCCAACGTCGCCCCGCGTGAAATGGCCGACCTGTGCGAGGCCGCCCTGCGTGGCGATGCCGAGACCGCGCGGGCCATCAACGAAAAACTCATGCCGCTGCACAAGCACCTGTTCTGCGAAGCCAACCCGATTCCGGTGAAATGGGCGCTCGTGGAAATGGGCCTGATGCACAAGGGAATCCGCCTGCCGCTGACCTGGCTGAGCGACTCCTGTCACGACACCGTCCGCCAGGCCCTGCGCCAGGCTGGCGTGCAGTATTAATCGAGGAAGTACACCGCATGAAGCGATTGGCTGGTCTTTCCGCCCTTGCCCTGATCATTTCCAGTACCAGCGGTTGCGGCTGGTTGTGGGGCGAAGACGGGTATTTCCGTGACCGTGGCAGCGACTACCTGCAGGCGAATCCTACTCCGCCGATGCAGTTGCCGCCCGATGCGAGCAATGTAAAGCGTCTCGATCCACTGCTGCCGATTCCACGCAACGTCGCCGACGACACCGTCAAGGGCGAGTTCGAGGTTCCGCGTCCGCTGCCCCTGGCCGCCAGCGCCGAGGCCAGCGATTTCAGCCTGCAGAAGAGCGGCGCCGCCCGTTGGGTCCTGGCCCAGCGCGCCCCGGCCGAAGTCTGGCCGGTGGCCCGGCAGTTCTTCGAGGACAACGGTTTCCGCATCGCCGAAGAGCGTCCGCAGACCGGCGAGTTCAACACCACCTGGCAGCGCTTCGACGAGCTTTCCGCCTCCATGGCCGATCGTCTCGGCGGCGCGGCCAGCAGCCGTGACGACGAGATCCGTGCCCGCGTGCGGATCGAGCCGGGCGTGCAGCGCAACACCAGTGAAGTCTACGTGGTGACCGTCGAGCGCAAGGCCGGCGACAGCGCCGAGCAGGAATTCCCGGCACGTTCCAGCAATACCGGCGTCGACGCCGTGCTGGTCGACGAGATGCTCGCCAGCATGACCCGCAGTGCCGAGAAGGGCGGTTCGGTGTCGCTGCTCGCGGCCCGTGATTTCGATGCGCCGAGTCGCGTCAGCCTGAGCGAGGACGGCAGCGGCAACCCGGTACTCAACCTGGGCGCCGATCTCGATCGTGCCTGGTCCAGCGTCGGTCGTGCCCTGGAGCACGGCGAATGGCGTGTCGAGGACATCAACCGCAGCCTGGGCCTGTACTACATCAACCTGGCCGAGAAAGCCGAGCCGAAGAACCAGGAGCCTGGCTTCTTCAGCCGCCTGTTCGGCAGCGCGCCGAGCAAGGAAGAGATCGAAGCCCGTGCCGAGCGCTACCAGGTTCGCCTGAGCAAGGTCGGTGACAGCGTCCAGGTCACCGTCGAGAAGAACATCAATACCGTGGCCCCGGCTGACGTGGCCCGTCGCGTGCTGAGCGTCATCCAGGACAACCTGGGTTAAGTGCGCTTCGCGGTTCTCGGAAGCGGTAGCCAGGGAAATGGCACGCTGGTCTCCAGTGGCGATACGCACCTCTTGGTCGATTGCGGCTTTTCCCTGCGCGAAACCGAGCGGCGCCTGGCGCGGCTCGGTCTCGCGCCAGACCGCCTGAGCGCCGTGCTGGTGACCCACGAACATGCCGACCACGTGCATGGGGTGGGGCTGCTGGCACGGCGCTACAATGTTCCGGTGTACCTGAGTCGTGGCACCTTGCGCGGTCTGCGCAAGCCGCTGGAGGCGACGGGGTTTCTCGCGGCGAACGACACCTTTGCCGTGGGTGCCCTGAGCATCAAGGCGGTGGGTGTCACCCACGATGCGCTGGAACCGCTGCAGTATGTGTTCAGCGACGGTCGCCGGCGCCTTGGCGTGCTGACCGACCTGGGCTGCTACGACGCGGTGCTGCTGGAGCATTACCGCGGCCTCGATGCCCTGATGATCGAAGCCAACCATTGTCGCGACCTGCTTGCCCGCGGGCATTACCCGGTTTTTCTCAAGCAGCGGGTCGGCGGCGACTACGGACATCTGAACAACCACCAGGCCGCGAACCTGGTGGCGGAACTGGGATGGGAAAACCTGCAGCACCTGGTGCTGGCCCATCTCAGCAGCAAGAACAACCTGCCACAGCTGGCCCGGCAATGTTTCGTCGATACCCTCGGGTGCGACCCGGACTGGCTGCAAGTGGCCAACCAGGATTGTGGGCTCGACTGGCGCGAAATCGTCTAGCCCCTCTCATTTAGCAAGCGGAGCCCATCATGGAAAAACGTGAAGAACTCTACCGCGGCAAAGCCAAGTCGGTTTACAAGACCGACGACGCTGACCGCTTGATCCTGCTGTTCCGTAACGACACCTCGGCGTTCGACGGCAAGCGTATCGAACAGCTCGATCGCAAGGGCATGGTGAATAACAAGTTCAATGCCTTCATCATGCAGAAGCTTGAAGAAGCCGGCATCCCGACCCAGTTCGACAAGCTGCTGGGCGACAACGAATGCCTGGTCAAGAAGCTCGACATGATTCCGGTCGAGTGCGTGGTGCGCAACTATGCCGCCGGCAGCCTGGTCAAGCGCCTGGGCGTCGAGGAAGGCATCAAGCTGGAACCTTCGACCTTCGAGCTGTTCCTGAAGAACGACGAGAAGGGTGATCCGTTCATCAACGAGTCCCACGTAGTCGCTTTCGGCTGGGGCACCGCTGACCAACTGGCGAAGATGAAGGCGCTGTCGCTGAAGGTCAACGAAGTGCTGACCAAGCTGTTCGACGACGCCGGCCTGCTGCTGGTCGACTTCAAGCTGGAGTTCGGCGTGTTCCACGGCGAGATCGTCCTTGGTGACGAGTTCAGCCCGGACGGCTGCCGTCTGTGGGACAAGGAAACCCGCAAGAAGATGGACAAGGACCGCTTCCGTCAGGGCCTCGGTGACGTCATCGAAGCCTACGAGGAAGTCGCAAAACGCCTGGGCGTTCCGCTGTAAGGCGGGACGTTCGCGCAAGCATCTGAAAGCACGCGATTTTTTTCATCAAAAGGCTTCGCCTTTGGGAAAAGTGCTGGTATGATGCGCGCCACTGGAGAGATGCCGGAGTGGCCGAACGGGACGGATTCGAAATCCGTTGTACTGGCAACAGTACCTAGGGTTCAAATCCCTATCTCTCCGCCATACATGTCAAAGCCCCTGAAACTGCAAAGTTTCAGGGGCTTTGTCGTTTCTGGGGTGCGGTCCAGGGCATATTCGTGACCCTTCAGGCCGTATTGCCACAAGACGCGCGATATTCATGGCGAGCGCTCGCAGTGATCTCGATGCCCTACCGATTCTCCGGGGCATTGCGAGACCCCACATCACCTCTATAAGATTGCGACTCTTTCTCATTTGCTTCAGGTCGCCGCCGCCGTGCCCGCCTCCAATTCCAACAAACTGGGTTTCTTCTTCAGCGAGCACCATCGCTGGCTGCTCCAGCATATCCAGCGCCGCCTGAGCAATCGCGCGGATGCGGAGGACACTGCAGCCGAGGCTTTCTGCCAGATCCTCAGTGCGCGCGTCGACCCGGACAGCATCGAGCAACCCCGTGCCTATCTCTCCACTATCGCCCGTCGATTGATCTTCGACCGTCATCGCCGCCGCCGCCTGGAACAGGCCTATCTGGAACGGCTGATGCTGTTGCCCGAGGAGCTGGCGCCTTCGCCGGAAGAAACCCACCTGTTGCTGGAATCGCTGCATGCCATCGATCGCTGCCTGGCCGGCCTGCCGCTGGAGGTGAAAAAGGCCTTCCTGATGAGCCAGCTCGATGGGCTGGGCTACACGGAAATCGCCCGGCGCCTGGATGTTTCGGTGCGAACCGTGGGGCGCTACATGACTGTGGCGCTGCGCCAGTGCTACCTGAGTGGAGCGCAGCCATGAGCCGCACCGAGCTGGATCCGGTCGCCGAGGAAGCCATCGCCTGGATGGTGCGCCTGTGCTCCGGCCCGGACGATGCACGCCAGCAGGCCCGGTTTCAGCAGTGGCTCGACAGCAGTCCCGCCAATGCGGCGGCCTGGTCGCAGTTGCAGCGGGGCATGGGGCGCCACTATGAGGTGGTGCGCCGCGCGCCGGGAAGCTTGCGCGACACCCTGTTGCAACCGGAAACCGCCCGCCGTGACCTGCTGCGCGGCCTGGTTGGCCTCGGCCTTCTGGGCGGCGGGCTGTGGCTCGGCGCACGTAGCGACAGCGGTCGTACCCTGATGGCCGATCTGAAGACGGGTACTGGCGAGCGCCGCCAACTGACCCTGGGCGACGGCAGCCAACTGTTCCTGAATGCCGGCAGCGCCGTCGATATCCGGTTGTCTGCGGAACGCCGCCTGCTGCGCCTGTACCGCGGAGCACTGGTGGTCCAGGTCGCTGCGGATCCTGCACGGCCGTTCATCGTCCGCACCGCCCAAGGGGAGATACGTGCCCTGGGCACTCGTTTCCTGGTCGAGCAACTCGCCGATGACAGCACGCGGGTAGTGGTACTGGAGCACGCCGTGCGCGTGTCCCTGGCCAATGGCGCGCAGCGCGACCTGTCCGAAGGCCAGGCCGCGCTGCTGCGCCTGGGGCATATCGATCCTCTGCCGGCGGGCCAGGCGTACCGCGCCGACTGGGTCGAAGGCCACCTCAGCGTGCTGGACGAACCGCTGTCGACCCTGGTCGACGCCTTGCGCCCTTACCGCTCCGGTTACATCCGGGTCAGTCCGGAAGTGCGCAACCTGCGGGTGCAGGGCGTGTTCCCGCTGGACGACAGCGAGCGCACCCTGGCCGCGCTGGCGGAAACCCAGCCGATCCGGATCCGGCGTTTCGGACCGTGGCTGACCCTGATCGAAGCGCCCTGACGGTGATGCAAGTAAAAATTTTTCTCATTCGTGTCCGGTTTCTTGCGCTCGTCACACCTTTCTCCTGACAACGCCAACACATTCAGGAGAATCCAATTGTTCAAACCCTGGCCACTTGCCCTCGCCATCGCCCTGGCCGCCGCGCCGACTGCCTTCGCCCGGGCGGAAGGCGCTGCCCAGCAGCAGTTGCAGCGCTTCGACCTGCCCGCCGCCAGCCTGGCGCAAACCCTCAACGCCATCGCCCGCCAGGGCGGTCAGGTGATGTCCCTCGACCCCGCGCTGGTCGCCGGCAAGCAGGCGCCGGCCATCCGCGGTGAGATGAGCGTGCAGCAGGCCTTGCAGCGAGCATTGGCGGGCAAGGGGTTGCAGGTCATCGTCACCGGTAGCGGCACGTTCAGCGTGGTGCCGGCGGTCGATGGCGCGCTGGAACTGGGGGCGACCAATGTCAACGGCACCGGCCTGGGCGAGACCACCGAAGGCAGCGGCTCCTACACCACCGGAGCGGTGACCATCGGCAAGACCCCGCAATCCCTGCGCCAGACGCCGCAGTCGGTGACCGTGGTAACCCGCAAGCTGATGGACGACAAGAACCTCGTCTCCCTCGACCAGGTGATGGCCCAGACCCCCGGGATCACCCGTGCCAACCGCGGCTACGGCAACAACCATTTCAGCTCTCGCGGCTTCGACCTGACCGATGACAGCTACATGGTCGACGGCGTGTCCGGCCAGGCATTCGCCTACACCGGCTGGATGATTCCGGACATGGCCGTGTTCGACCGTGTCGAAGTGCTGCGTGGCGCCGCCGGGCTGCTGGTGGGGGCGGGCGGCCCTGGTGGAGCGGTGAACCTGGTGCGCAAGCGACCGACCGTCGAGCCACGTTTCTCCGTCACTACCCGCGCCGGCTCCTGGGACAACTACCGCCTCGACCTCGACGCCAGCGGCAAGCTGAACAGCGAAGGCACCCTGCGCGGGCGCATGGTCGCCTCGTACGAGGACCGCGGTTCGTTCATCGATGTCACCACCTCCAAGCGTCCGTTGCTGTACGGCATCGTCGAGGGCGACCTGAGCGACGCCACCACCGTGGCCGTGGGCCTTCGCCGGCAGACCTCGCGGGTCGACGGCTACAGTGTGCTGGGCCTGCCGAACAATCCCGATGGCAGCAACCCGCATCTCAAGCGCTCGACCTTCCTCGGCCAGGACTGGGCCACGCTGCAGACCCGCACCGACGAGGTGTTCGCCGACCTGAGCCATCGCTTCAATGAAAACTGGAGCAGCAAGCTGGCCTTCTCCCATTCGGAAAGCGCTTTCAACCGCAGTGCCATCGAGTGGGGCGCGGAGGACACCCTGGAGTACGGCAGCCCCACCGGGCCGATGATTTCCGGGACCAGCTTCCACAAGTTCGACAGCACGGCCAACGCCATCGATGGCCACCTGGATGGCAACTTCGAAGCCTTCGGCCTCAATCACCAGGTATCGCTGGGCGCCAACTGGTCGCGGCGCGACATGAACGACAAGGACACCACCGCGAAGCTGGCCACCCCTCTGCCGTTGAACGTGTTCGATCCCGATCACCATCTTTTCCCGGAGCCGGCGCGACCTGACTGGGCGGCCAAGGAAGACACCCGGGATACTCGCTACGGCACCTACCTCAATGCCCGCCTGCACATGATCGAGGACCTGAGCCTGGTCCTCGGTGGGCGACTGAGCTGGTACAAGACCGAGGTCAACGACGGCGAACGGATCACCGTCAACGAGCAGCGCCACGAGTTCACGCCGTTCGTGGGGGCGATCTACGACCTCGACGATGCCTGGTCGCTGTACGCCAGCTACGCCGACATCTTCATGCCCCAGGCCAGCTACCGTACAGCAGCAGGCGGCATGCTCGACCCGGCCATCGGCTCCAACTACGAGACCGGGATCAAGGGCGAGCTGCTGGACAAGCGCCTCAACGTATCCTTCGCGGTGTTCTACATCGAGCAGGAAGACGTCGCCGCCCGCGACTACGAAAACACCGGCAAATGCCCGCAGGACGTTGCCGGTCGCTGCTATGTGAACAGCGACGGGATCAACCGCAGCAAGGGCTTCGAAGCCGAGGCCAGCGGCGAGCTGTTGCCGGGGCTGCAGGTGGCGGCCGGCTACACCTTCAACACTACCCGCTCCTCGGACGGTGGCCCGATTTCCGCGCAAACCCCCAAACATATGTTGCGGCTGAACACCAACTACACCCTGCCGGGGGAATGGAACCGCGTCAGCATCGGTGGCGGCGTGTCGGCGCAAAACAGCTACTACGATGCCTACAACGGCGTGAGCAACAGTGGCCGGGCGCTCTTCGACGCGCGTGCGGCGTACAAGGTCGACCAGCACTGGACGGTGGGCGTGGATATCGAGAACCTGCTGGATCGCAAGTACTTCGATTCGACGGGGTACTGGACGCGGGGGACGACCTATGGCGCACCGCGCAGCTACATGCTGACCCTGCGTGGGGATTTCTAGAGCGAAGGTGCGCACAGGCGCAGCCACGCTCCGATGAGGACCGTGGCCGCGCTTGCGGCAGTATCAGCTCAATCCCATCCGGTACTCGATCACCCCCGGCTTCTCCGCGAGCCAGTCATACAGACGTTGCGCCGTGTGATTGCTTTCCTGGGTATGCCAGTAGAGCCGGTCGCAGCCCTTCTCCCGCGCCTGTCCCTGGACGTGCTCGATCAACTGCTTGCCGATCATGCGCCCGCGCACGCTCGGGCTGACGAACAGGTCTTCGAGGTAGCAGAAATCGTTGCGGCCCCAAGTGGAGCGGTGGAAGACGTAGTGGACGAAACCGTAGATGCCCGCGTCGTCCGCGGCGACGGCGCAGTGCAGCGGTTCCGCGGGGTCGAAGAAGCGTTCCCAGGTGGTGCGGGTGATGTCCGTGCCGAGGTCGACCTTGTAGAAGCGCTGGTACTGCTCCCAGTAGATGCACCACTGTTCCAGGTCGCCCTGGGCCAGGGGGCGAATGGTGATTGGCTGTTGTTCAACGGTCATTGCAATGATCCCTTGTGTGGACGGTACAGGCCGGGCGATTCATGCTCGGGGCTGATTTATAGCCGCCGAATGGCTGGATATGACCGGCCATTTTCACAAGGGTATTCAGACCATTTTCCGCAGTATCTTTTTCAGCTTTTGCACGGCGCTGCCCAGCTCCGCCGGCGCATGGGCGGCGAATCCCATCAGGAAACCCTGGTCGTTGCGCGGCAGCGCATACAGGCTGCCCATTCCCAGAAGATCCACGCCCACCGCCCGGGCGGCATGCACCACGGCCTGCTCATCCAGGCGGCGGGTCAGCACACAGGGCATCTGCATGCCTCCTGCAGGGACATGAGGTACGAGGAAATCCGCCAGGTGCTGCTCCACCAGCTTCGCCAGGACATTGCGGCGCTCGCCATACAGCGTGCGCATGGTCCGCACATGGGCGCCGAAATGGCCGCCCTCGATGAAGCGTGCCAGGGTCAGTTGCGACAGCGAGGCGGTGTGCCCGTCCTGCAGGGTGCGCGCCGCCGTCATCGGGCCGACCAGGCGCTGCGGCAGGACCATGTAGCCGATGCGCAGGCCAGGGAACAGCGACTTGGTGAAGGTGCCGATGTAGATCGTCCGTTCATGTGGATCGAGCCCCTGCACGCAGGCGGTGGGGCGGCCGTCGTAGTGGAATTCGCTGTCGTAGTCATCCTCGACGATCCAGGTGCGCTGCTGCCTGGCCCACTCGATCACGGCCAGGCGCCGGTCGAGGGACAGGGTCGCACCGCTGGGGTACTGGTGCGACGGGGTGAGGAACACTGCCCGAGCATCCGCCGCCCGTTCTGCCAGGCCTTCCACCTGCAGGCCGTCGCGGTCGACCGGCACCGGCACGCAGCCCACGCCGGCGGCGTGGAGGGCCTTGCGCGCGCCGTGGTACATGGGGTCTTCGACGAAGACCTGCTCACCCGCGTCCATCAGCACGCTGGCGCAGAGGCTGAAGGCCTGCTGCGAACTGGTGAGGATGAGCACCCGGTCCGCCGAGGCGTGGGCGCCACGTTCGAGGTTGAGGTAATCGGCGATCGCCCCGCGCAGGCTTTCCATGCCTTGCGGCGCGCTGTGCAGCAAGGCCCGGGTGCCATGTTCCCGGAGCACCTGGCGCTCCAGCCGTTCCCAGGTCTGCAGCGGAAAACTGCGGGTCTCGGCAACCCCGGGCGCGAAGGGGCGAGGGTACTGGAAGTTGTCCACGCCGCCGCCGTGAACCATCGCGGCGCCTCGGCGGCTCAGTTCCGGCTGCTGGGTGTCGACTTGCGTTCGCTGGCGTTTTCCCTTCGGCAGAGGCCGGGTACGTTCCGAGACGAAGCTGCCGCTGCCCACCTTGCGCTCGATGAAACCCTCGGCATGCAACTGGCCGTAGGCAGCCTCCACCGTATCCCGCGATACGCCCAGGGACGCAGCCAGCGGGCGAGTGGCCGGCAACGGCTTGCCGACCGCCAATGCTCCGTCGAGGATCAACTGGCGAATGGCGCGCTGGATGCGCACATGCAGGGACTGGGCAGCGTGCGCCGAGTCGCTGATCCAGGCCTTGACCGATTCCAGCTGGGCGTTCTTGAACATGGGTTGATCGTCATCCTTGAATTGCTTTGGAAATATCCCCGCCATTCTAAGGAAACAAATCAATTCCATGCTGTTAGTGTGGTCGTCGCGACAACCACCTGGAAAAACGCCGGCTCATCGATGCGGCCGCAGGTCGCTGGCTGACGCCGGAATCATGATGTTCCGTTCGATTGCATCAACCATGATCTACAAAAGGATTTGAAACATGTACGCAAAGCTTCTCGCTGCAGCCCTCGTCTTCGCAGCGCCCATGGCCGCCATGGCTGCGACCTCCGTCACCATCGACGCCAACGCCAACTGCATTTCCAGCCCGTTCGGGCCGACGGCCCACGGCACGGCGGTGAAGATTCCGCTCGATGCCGGTCGCTATGTCTTTTCGCTGGTATCGAACACCATGAGTTGCTCGAACGGCGACCTGTCGGGCGGCTGCCTGGCGGACTCGGTGTTCTTGCAGGGCGGCTGGGGCAACGCCCGCTGGGGCACCACGGTTTCGGCCAAACCAACGGTCGTCGACATGCCGCAGACTGCCAATCTCTTCGCCTATATCGGCGATGACGGCTGTCAAAACAACACGGGGACGGCACAGATCCTGATCCAGAAAGCTGACTGATGCATCGCAGCGCACAGCCAATGACGGCTGTGCGCCGCACTCACCGGGTGAAGATCACATAGCTCTTGCGCACGGTCTCGCGGATGGTCCAGGTGCCTTGGCTATCCGGCGGGAAACACAGCGTATCGCCACTGCGAAACGCCAAAGGCTCCCCGCCATCAGGAGTGAAGCTGCCTTCGCCGCTGATGATGTAGCTGTACTCCGCTTCCTTCACTCCCCGGCGAAAGCTGCCGGGCGTGCATTCCCAGATCCCGGTTTCGGCGGCTGCGCCTTGCAGGCTGTACTCGCTCGCCGTGCGCGCCTGGGCGATGGGGTCGCCGACCGGCCGGGCCACTGGCGTGGATTGGCTGAAGTGCTGTTCTTCGACGGCTTTCAATACGACCGGGTGCATCGTGAATCTCCTCAGGAAATGGCATCGAGCAAGCGATACCAGGCGATGCCGACGCCCAGGTACAGGCGTTGCAGGCCGTGGAAGGGAATGGGCCGGATGGGCGTGACCGGGAACGGGAACTCGCGCTCCTTGCCGAGCAGGCGCTGCGCCAGGTGCCGTCCGAGGCTGCTGGCCATGGCGATGCCGCGGCCGTTGTAGCCGAGCAGGATGCTCAGGTTCGGCGCCGGTTCGTGCAGGTGGGGCATGAAGTCCTGGGTCAGGGCGACGCGGCCGCTCCACTGGTATTCGAACTCGACCCCGGCCAGTTGCGGGAACAGCCCCAGCACCGAGCGCCGCAGGTGCTGCCAGTCCGCTGCCGAACGTGGCTCGGCGAAAGGGCCGCGCCCGCCGAGCAGCAAGCGGCCGCTGGCGTCCTGCTTGAAGTACAGCAGCAGGCGGCGGGCGTCGGAACACACCTCGCCACCGGGCAACACGCTCTGGCGCAATGCCTCCGGCAGCGGTCGGGTGGCGACGATGAAGCTGTTGGCCGCCAGCACGGTCTGGCGCAGGTCGGGCCAGAGGTTATCGGTGTAGCCATTGGTGGCGAGCACCACATGCTCGGCCTGGACCCGCTGTTGCTGGTGGGTGGTCAGCAGCCAGCGGCCGTCTTCGCGGCGCAGGTCAGTGACCCGGTTGTGCCCATGCAACTGCACGCCTTCGGCGATTGCCGCATGGGCCAGGCCACGGGCATAGCTCAGGGGATGCACGCTGCCGGCGCGGGGATCGACCCAGGCACCAAGGTAGTCGTTGCTGCCGATGCGGCGGGTGACGCTGGCCTGGTCGAGCATCTCCACCGGCACGCCGTGCTGGCGCCATTGCTCGGCGCGACGCTCGATGGCGCGCATGGCGGCGGGGGAGGCCGCCGGTTGAATCCAGCCCTTGTGCGTGGCGTCGCAGTCGATGCCGTAGCGCTCGATCAGTTCGAACACCTCGTCGGCGGCATGCCCGGCAACGTGGATCAGGCGTTCGGCCTGCTCGGCGCCGAACATCTTGCGCAGGTCGTCGGGGTCGTGCTTGAGCCCGGGAATCACCTGCCCGCCATTGCGTCCCGACGCGCCCCAGCCGGGCTCGCCGGCATCCAGCACGCAGACCCGGGCCCCGCCACGGGCCAGGTGCAGGGCGGTCACCAGCCCGGTGTAGCCGGCGCCGACAATGGCCACGTCGACCCGCAGGTTTTCCCGCAGTGGTGGCGTCGGCGGTGCGGCGATGGCGGTCGCGGCCCACAGTGACGGTGGCAGGGGCAGCCGTTGCATGTTCATGCCTGGCCCCCTTCGGTATTCAGCAGGCGCCGCAGGAACTCCTGGGTCCGTGGCTGGCGCGGTGCGCCGAGCACGTCCTTGGCCGCGCCTTCTTCGACGATGCGCCCGCCATACAGGAAGCAGACCTTGTCAGCGACCTCGCGGGCGAAACCCATCTCGTGGGTCACCACCACCATGGTCATGCCCTCGGCGGCGAGGGTACGCATCACCGTCAGCACTTCGCCGACCAGCTCGGGATCGAGGGCCGAGGTGGGTTCGTCGAAGAGGATCGCCTTCGGCCGCATGGCCAGGGCGCGGGCGATGGCCACCCGTTGTTGCTGGCCGCCGGACAGCTCGTCCGGATAGGCGTCCATGCGATGGCTGAGACCGACCTTTTCCAGCAGGACGCGGGCATGCTCGCGGGCCGCGTCGGGGTGTTCCTTCTTCACGTACACCGGGCCTTCCATCACGTTCTGCAGCGCGGTGCGGTGGGGGAACAGGT
Organism: Pseudomonas ulcerans; assembly: GCF_036324125.1. NCBI lineage: Bacteria > Pseudomonadati > Pseudomonadota > Gammaproteobacteria > Pseudomonadales > Pseudomonadaceae > Pseudomonas > Pseudomonas ulcerans. The sequence goes on from NZ_JAZDQN010000031.1 coordinate 38,503, forward strand.
TGAAGCGCTGGAACACCATGGCGACCTGGGTGCGGATCTCGTGGATGGTCCTGGCATTGCGCTCGACCCGCTCGCTGCCCACCAGGATCTCGCCACCCTCGTAGGTTTCCAGGCCGTTGATGCAGCGCAGCAGGGTGGACTTGCCCGAGCCGGACGGGCCGATCAGGCACACCACCTGGCCGCTCTCGACGTCCAGGTCGATGCCTTCCAGCACCCGGGTGCTGCCGTAGCTCTTGTGCAGGGACTTGATGCTGATCATGGCTTCTTCCTCGTGGCGATCCGCGCTTCGAGGCGGCGCAGGGCATACGACAGTGGCAGGCTCAGGGCCAGGTAGAGCAGGGCCACCAGGGTGTAGACGGTCATGTTCTCGAAGGTCGAGGAGGCGATCAGCTGGCCGGCGCGGGTCATTTCCGCGACGGTGATGGTGGACACCAGCGACGAGTCCTTGAGCATCATCACCAGGGTATTGCCATAGGGCGGCAGGGCGATGCGGAACGCCTGGGGCAGGACCACCCGGCGCATGATCATCGGCCCGCGCATGCCGATGGATTCGGCGGCCTCGATCTGGCCTTGCTGGATGGCCTGGATACCGGCGCGGAAGTTCTCCGCCTGGTAGGCCGAGTAGGCGATGCCCAGGCCGATGATGCCGGCCTGCAGCGCCGTGAGCTGCACGCCGAACTCCGGCAGGACGAAGTAGATGTAGAACAGCTGCACGATGATCGGCAGGCCGCGGATGATGTTGACCACGGTGATGCCGAACAGGGCGACGGCGCGCACCTTCGACACCATCATCAGGGCGAAGGCCAGGCCGATGACCGAGCTGAGCAGGAACGAGGCGATCGTGACCTGCACGGTGACCACCGCGCCACTCAGGAGAATGGGCAGGAAGTCCAGGGCGTTCTGGAAAAACATGGGATAGGTCCGTGAGTGCGAATCAGGAAAGCGCGCCCGCGCGGGGCGCACGAGGGGCGAGGGTCAGTCGAGGTGCCACTTGTCGATGATCGCGGCCAGGGTGCCGTCGGCCTTGATGCTGGCGATGCCCTGGTTGACCCGGCTGAGCATTTCGCTGTCGCCCTGGCGCAGGATGATGCACACCTGGCCCTTGATCTGCGGCTGGTAGCTGTCCACCAGGCGCGCTTTCTTCAGGGTGCCCCTGGACATCTGGTAGGCGAGGATCGGGTGGTCGCCGAAGCCGGCCTTGATCCGGCCCAGGGCCAGGTCGCGGGTCAGGTCGGCCAGCGAGTCGTAGCCGCGCACTTCCTTGAAGATGCCGCGCTTGTTCAGTTCGTCGATGAAGATGGTGCCGACCTGGGCGCCGACCACTTCGCCCTTGAAGTCATCCATGCTGGTGTAGGCCTTGTCGTCGCTGTCGCTGACGATCAGGCCCTCGCCGTATTCGAACACCGGGTCGGAATACTGCACGACCTTTTCCCGCTCCGGGGTGCGCAGCATGGCGGCGGAGATCAGGTCGATCTTGCGCGCGGTCAGCGAGGGGATCAGGGCGGCGAAGGTGGTCTGGGCGATCTCCACTTCGAAGCCGGCGGCCTTGGCCACGGCCTGGGCCGAGTCGACCATCATGCCCTGGATGCTGTTGCTCTTGACGTCGAGGAAGGTGAAGGGAATGCCGGTGGCGGTGGCGCCGACCTTGTAGGTCTCGGCCTGAGCGACCAGCGAGGTGGCGCAGCTGGCCGCGAGGGCGAGGGCGCAGGTAAACACACGAAGGCGAGCATGCATGGTGGTTACTCCCATTTGACGCGGTTTTTTATAGTTGTGCGTTATGGATGGCCTCATGAGCGGCAGGAGGCAGTGAAATCACCATAATGTGATTTACATAAATCGTAAAGAGATTTATAAGTATCGACTATCGATATTCAAAACCCGGTTTCAGGACGAAAGATGAGCGAAAACGATAACAACAGCCTGTTCAACCAGTCCCTGGAGAAGGGCCTGGCCGTGCTGCGCGCCTTCAATGCGCGCAATCGCACCATGAACCTTGCCGAGGTGGCCGAGGCCGCCGGGATCAACAAGAGCTCCGCGCAACGGATGATCCACACCCTCGAAGCCCTCGGCTACGTGAGCAAGCACCCGGTCACCAAGCGCTTCCAGCTGACCCCTCACGTCATGGAAATCGGCTACAACTACCTCGCCGCCGATACCCTGGTGGACGTCGCCAATCCGTTTCTCGCCGAGCTGGCGCAGACCACGGGCGAGACCACCAACCTCACCGAGCCGGTGCGCAGCGACATGCTCTACGTCGCGCGCTTCGTCGGCCCCAAGTTCATCCCCATCCACCTGCCGATCGGCAGTCGCATCCCCATGTACTGCACCGCCTCCGGGCGCGTCTACCTGAGCGCGCTGGAAGACCACGAGGTCATGGTCTTGCTGGAGCAGAGCGATATCGCCAGCCATACCCAGTTCACCCGTACGTCGCTGGACGACATCCTCGGCGAGATCGCCGAGATCCGCCGCAAGGGCTATGCGATCAACAGCGAGGAACTGTTCCTCGGCGACATGGCGGTGGCGGCCGTGGTGCGCAACAGCCAGGGGCGGCCGGTGGCGTCGGTGCACGTGGTGGCGCCCACCAGCCGCTGGACCCCCGAGGAAGCCGAACGCCGCCTGGCGCCGGCGGCGCTGGAATGTGCGCGGGCGATCAGCACGTCGATCAGGACGCTGTAAGCCTGATCCAGCGCAGCACGCCGGAAACGGGTGATGGCATTGTGCTTGACGCTGCTTGCGCCGGCCCTAGACTGGGCCGCATTCCCCATGGAGTCGGGCATATGGATGCTTCGCGTTGTCCGGATGGCAGTCTTCGCCGTCCGCCGTTTTCTCGCCTGCCGGTGGCGATCGACCTGGCGCCCCTGCTGGCGGCGCTGGCGGAGATCGACGAAAGCCAATGGCACGCGCATTTCAACCAGGGTTACTACGACGGCGACTGGAGCGGCGTCGCCCTGATTTCCCCGGCCGACGCCGTCAGCGAACTGACCCATGGCGAAGGTCCGGCGGTGGAGCGCCAGCCCTGGCTGCGCGATCCGCGCTGGCGCCAGGGGCTTGCTGCGCTGGAGGTGGAAATTCGCAATGCCCGACTGATGCGCCTCGGGCCTGACAGCCATATCCACGAGCACCGCGACTACGACCTCGGCGGCCCGGATGCCGACATGCGCCTGCATGTGCCCCTGCTCACCCCCGGGCAGGTGGACTTCCTCCTGGAAAACCGCCGGGTGCCGATGCAGGCCGGGGAGTGCTGGTTCCTCGACCTGGACCGGGCGCACAGCGTCGACAACCATGACAGCAGCCCGCGGGTCCACCTGGTCATCGATGTGCGTCCCGGTCCCTGGCTGGACGCGGCCATCCAGGCCGGGCTGGCGACCACGCCGGCGGCCGGCACCGGCCGCTTTGCCGCGGCCTTCGCCGACTTCGCCCGCTGGCTGGCGCGCAACCCCGCAGCCAGTGCGCAGTTGCAGGCGCTGAGCGACAGCGAAGCCTTCATCGAGCGCACCCTGGCGCTGGCCGCCGAGCAGGGCCTGGTCTTCACCCGCGCCCATGTGCGCGCCGCCATGCGCCAGGGGCGCAGTAGCTGGAGGGATCAATGGAAAGCCTGAATCTGCAAGGCTGGTTGCCGATCCGTATCTGGCAAGAGGCGGGTGAATGGCGGGTCGACTGGTGCTGGTTCGGCGAGCAGCGCCTGCACCAGCCGTTCTTCCGTGACTCGGTGGACGACGCCCTGCGCCTGCCTTTCAACCAGGCCTTCCGCCGCCAGACTTCGCTGGCGGAGCTGAGCCAGTGGCAGGCGGAAAGCCCCGGGGTGCCCCCACGTGCGTTCATCTATCACGCCTCGCGCTGCGGCTCGACCCTGCTCGGGCAGATGCTGGCGTGCCTGCCCGGCCAGGTGGTGTTGTCCGAACCGCCGCCCCTCGACACCCTGCTGCGCAGCGACCTGCCGGACGACCAGCGCAGGGCGGCGTTGCGCGGACTGCTCTCGGCCTACGGCCAGGCGCGCAGTGGCCAGGAGCGGGCGCTGGTGGTCAAGCTGGATGCCTGGAACATCCGCGAGCGCGCGCTGCTGCGCGAGTGTTTCCCCGAGGTGCCGTGGCTGTACCTGTATCGCGAGCCGGTGGAAATCGCCGTGTCGCACATGCGCCAGGGCGGCATGCAGATGGTTCCCGGCCTGATCGGTTCGGCCTGGCTCGAAGGCGACCGCGAGCCGGCCGAGCGCGAGGAGGAAATTGCCCGTCGCCTGGGCCTGATGCTGGGTGCCGCAGTGGAGCACTGCCGCGCGGAAGGCAACCTGCTGCTCAACTACAGCGAGCTGCCGGCGGCGATGAATGGCCATCTGGCGGATTTCTTCGGCCTGGATCGGCAGGAAGCGGAGTTGGCTCACGCCGCTGCGGGGCGCAACGCCAAGCAACCGGGGCAGGCTTTTGTCGCCGATAGCCAGGGCAAGCGCGACGAGGCATCGGCGGTGCTGCGCGAGCAGGTCGAGCAGTTTGCGCGGCAGCCTTACCTGGAACTGGAGGCCCTGCGCCTGGCGGCGCGCTGACGCGGTGGAGACGCTCCACCTGCGCCAGCGTCGCGGGTGGAGTCAGGGCTTGTGGATATGGGCGACGATGTCGTCCTTGATCTTCAGGCGCTCCTTGCGCAGGCGGTTGACTTCCTCATCCGCGCTAGCGCTGTCCTCGGCCTCGATGACTTCGCGGTCCTTGCGCAGGTAATCCTCCTCCAGGGTGCTGAGCCGTGCATCCTTCTTCTTGTGTGCCTCGAATTCTTCCGCGGTCACTCCCAGGTCGGCGTACAGATTGTGCTTGACCGGCATACATGGATCTCCTCAGTCAGGTCGGGGCATGAATCTTCAGGATAGTTGCCTTTGCCGGGTTGGAAAGCTGGCGTTAGTCTGTCGTCCCCATTCCCGCAACCGGAATTCGTCATGCCTCAGCTTCACCTGGAATACAGCGCCAACCTGCGCACCCTCGACACCGACAAGGCACTGCTGCGCCTGAACAGCGCCCTGGTTGCCAGCGGCCAGTTCAGCGATGAAGTGGACATCAAGAGCCGCGCGGTGGCCCATGAAGTGTTCCGCGTCGGCATCGCCCCGCTCGAACGCGCCTTCGTCCATGTGAAGCTGGCCCTGCTCAGTGGCCGCTCGCCGGCGATCAAGCGCCAACTGTCCGCCGACCTGATCGAGGTGCTCAAGGAGCTGGTGCCGGAGCAGGCGGGGGTAGATATCCAGTTGTGCGTGGAACTGCTGGATATCGATCGTGATTCTTATTCCAAAGTGCGTTTGCCCGGCTGAAAGCAAAAAATGGCCGTGGATTAACAAACATTCATCTGCGGCCATCGTTTGTTGGCGTTTTTTTCACGGAAAATTGATGAATGGCTGCTTAAAGTCCACCCCGCAAACAAGCTGATGTCGCAAAGACATTAGTGGTGGATTTCTCAATAAGCGAATCGTCATGCTGAAAATAAAGTCGCTGCGTCCCGAATGGGTGACGCTGCTTGCCAGCGCCTATCTGCTGATCGGCTTCAACTCGGTACTCTGGGAGCACATCGCCTCGGTATTGCAGGGCGACAGTCATGCCCTGGTGCTGCGCCTGGCCTTCGGCGTGCTGTTGCTGTGCGCGTTCAACATCGTGCTGACCCTGCTGGCGTTTCGCAGAACATTGAAACCGCTGTTGGCAACGTTGTTCATCATCAGTGCCGGCGTAGCTTATTTCATGAGCCAGTATGGCGTGCTGATTGATATCGGCATGTTGCGCAATACCGTCGAGACCAATGTCACGGAAGTGCGCGACCTGCTGTCGCTGAAGTTGTTCGTTTATATCTTTCTGCTCGGAGTAGTTCCGGCGCTTGTTCTGTTCAAGACACCGATAAAGTTTCGAAGCCTGCCGCGCGAGTTGCTGCAGAAGTTGTGGGTCGGCCTGGCCAGCGCGGCCTTGCTGGCGGCGGTGGCGATGGTCAATTACCAGGGCCTGGCGTCGCTGTTTCGCAATCACCATGAGCTGCGCCTGATGGTGGTGCCGAGCAACTACATCGGCGCTTCGGTCAACTATGTGCGCGAGAAGGTCGGCGTGGCGTCGCAGCCGTTCAGCAAGATCGGCGAGGACGCCACCCTGGCTCCTTCCTGGGCCACTCATCCGCGCAAGTCCCTGACCGTGCTGGTGGTGGGGGAGAGTGCGCGGGCGGAGAACTTCGGCCTGCTCGGCTACAAACGCGACACCAACCCGGAACTGAGCAAGGAAAAGGGCCTGGTGGCGTTCAGCAACGTCACCTCCTGTGGCACCGAAACCGCGGTGTCGGTGCCCTGCATGTTCTCCGGCATGACCCGCAAGGACTACGACGCGGCCAAGGCGAAGAACCAGGAAGGCCTGCTCGACATGCTGCAGCGCGCCGGGCTTGCGGTGTACTGGCGCGACAACCAGTCCGGCTGCAAGGGCACCTGCGACCGTGTGCACCAGGAGGACGTGAGCAACCTCAAGGAGCCGTCCCTGTGCGCCGACAGCGAATGCCATGACGAAATCCTCCTCAAGGACCTCGCCGCGCGCATCGACTACCTGAAGGACGACACCGTACTGGTCCTGCACCAGATGGGCAGCCACGGGCCTGACTACTACAAGCGCTATCCGGCGGCGTTCGAGCGCTTCACCCCGGTGTGCCACAGCAACGCCCTCAACCAGTGCGACCGGCAGAGCATCGTCAACGGCTACGACAACACCTTGCTGTATACCGACCATGTGCTGGCATCGCTGATCGACGTGCTGCGCAGCAAGCAGGACCAGGTCGACACGGCGATGATCTACCTGTCCGACCATGGCGAATCGCTGGGCGAGTACAACCTGTTCCTGCATGGCACGCCGTACATGCTGGCGCCGGAACAACAAAAGCATGTGCCGATGCTGGCCTGGTTCTCGGACAACTACCGCAGCACCTTCGGCGTCGATGTCGACTGCCTGCAACAAGGGCGCGAACGCTCGCTGAGCCAGGACAACCTGTTCCACTCCATGCTCGGCCTGCTGCAGGTGAAGACGTCGCTGTACAACCCGCAACTGGACCTGTTCAGCGGGTGCCGCGGCGCCCAGGCAGCACGCTGAGGGATCAGCGAAAGATCGCGGCACGGGTTTCCCCCATCTACCCTTGGAAAGGCCACCGTCGAGCGGTTTCCCGGCGGTGGCCTGTGCCGTATATACTGCGCGCCATTGTAAGTGGGAGAGCCTTGTGGCCATCGATATTCACTGGATCCGCGACGACAGCGCCCTGGCGGAACATTGCCAGCGCTGGCGTCAACTGCCCTTCGTGGCCCTCGACACCGAGTTCATGCGGGTCGATACCTTCTATCCCAAGGCCGGTTTGATCCAGGTTGGCGACGGGCAACGCGCCTTTCTCATCGACCCGTTGCTGATCCACGACTGGCAGCCGCTGGCCGGACTGCTCGAAGACCCCGCCGTCACCAAGGTCCTGCATGCCTGCAGCGAAGACCTCGAAGTCCTCGCCCGCCTCACCGGCAGCCTGCCGCTGCCGCTGTTTGACACGCAACTGGCCGCCGGCTACCTCAACCTCGGTTTCTCCATGGGCTATTCGCGCCTGGTCCAGGACGTGCTCGGCATCGAGCTGCCCAAGGGCGAAACCCGTTCCGACTGGCTGCAGCGCCCGCTGTCCGAGACCCAGATCAGCTACGCCGCGGAAGATGCCGTGCACCTGGCCGAGCTGTACGAGCGCCTGCGTCCGCAACTGAGCGACGAGAAGAACGCCTGGGTCCTGGAAGACGGCGCCGACCTGGTGGTGCAGTTGCGCCGCGAGATCGATCCCTACCTGTTGTATCGCGAGGCCAAGCTGGCCTGGAAACTGTCCCGCGCCCAGCTGGCGGTACTGCGCGAGCTGTGCGCCTGGCGCGAACTGGAAGCCCGTGAGCGTGACGTGCCACGCAACCGCATCCTGCGCGAGCACGCCATGTGGCCGATTGCGCGGACCCAGCCGGACAACCTGGTGGCCCTGGCCCGCATCGAGGACATGCATCCCCGCACCATCCGCCAGGATGGCGAGTTCCTCCTCGACCTGATCAAGCGCACTGGCAGCCTGCCGCCGTCGGAATGGCCGCCGGCCGTGCCGGAGCCGCTGCCGATCGAGGCAGCGGCGTTGCTGAAGAAGCTGCGCGCGATCGGCCAGGCCGAGGCCGAGCGCCTGAACATCGCCCCCGAGCTGATGCTGCGCAAGAAGACCCTCGAAGCGCTGATCAAGACCGGCTTCCCCGAGGGACCGTACCAACTGCCCGAATCGCTGCGTGGCTGGCGCCGCGAGCGCATGGGCCAGGCCCTGCTGGATTGCCTGGCCGACGCTGGAGAACCGACTTGAAACGCATCTGCTCGATCTACCGCAGTCCCCGCAAGAACGAAATGTACCTGTACCTGCTCAAGGCCGACGGCCTGAGCAAGGTGCCGGAAGCCCTGTTGCCGCTGTTCGGCACCCCGCAGCATGCCTTCGACGTGGTCCTGAGCCCCGAGCGCACCCTGGCCCGCGAAGACATCGCCAAGGTCCTGGAAAACCTCGACACCCAGGGCTATCACCTGCAGATGCCGCCGACCGAGGAGGAGTACATCGAGCACCTTCCGGAAGAACTGCTGCGCCGCAACGATCCGGTCTGATCCCGTCCTCAAGGAGGCTGGCCGCCATGGCCGGCCCTTCCGCCGTTCTGCAAGGTTGTAAACGATATGCGCGTTCTGATCGCCGAACAGGATCACGCCCTCTATGCCCGCCTGTTGCGCGAGGCGTCCCCCGAACTTGAAGTGCTGACCAGCGGCGACTCCGCCGAACTGGCGCGGCAGGCGGCGCAGTGCCCGGTGTGGCTGGGCCAGCCGGACCTGCTGGCGAGCCTGTTGCGCCAGGGCCATCGCCCGGACTGGATGCAGTCGACCTGGGCCGGAATCACTCCGCTGCTCGCGGACGGCCTGCCGCGCAGCTACCGCCTGACCCGCGCCGTGGGCATCTTCGGCCAGGTCATGGCCGAATACATGCTCACCTACATGCTCGGCCATGAACGCGAAGTGCTGACCCGCCTGATGAGCCAGGTCGAGCGCAAGTGGGACGGGCGCCCCGGGCGCAGCCTGGAGGGGCGCCGGGTGCTGATCGTCGGTACCGGCGACATTGGCTGCGCGGTGGCGCGCTTCCTGGTGCCGTTCGGCTGCAAGCTTTACGGCATCGCCAGCTCGCCGCGGGAACTGGCGCCGTTCATCGAGGTGGGCGGGCTGGACGATCTCGGCCGGCTGGTGGGGCAGGTGGACTATGTGCTCAACCTGCTGCCGGATACCCCGGCGACCCACGATATCTACGATGCCGGGCTGTTCGCCCGCTTCAACCCGGATGCGCTGTTCATCAACGCCGGGCGCGGCGCGGCGGTGGTCGATGGCGACCTGGTCGCGGCACTGGGCAAGGGGCACCTCGCCGGTGCGGTGATCGATGTCTGCCGCCAGGAACCGCTGCCGCGCAATCATCCGTTCTGGACCGCGCTGGGGTTGCTGCTGACCGGGCACAGCTCGGCGCCGACCTCGCCGGTGGCGATGGTGCGGTTGTTCGTGGAGAACCTGGAGGCCCATGGGCGGGGTGACGGGTTGCGCGGTGAAGTGGATTTCCAGCGGGGCTATTGAGCACCTCAGCGCCAGCGCTGAGGTGCCCAAGGCTTACAGAGTGAAATCACCCTCGGCCGCCAGCTCGTTCAGCGGACGACGCGGGCTCGGCACTTCCCGGGCCTGCAGGTACTCGGCCAGGGTCGCCTTGTCGCCCAGCTTGCCGATCGCCACGACGGCATGCAGGTCGTAGCCTTCGGGAATCTTCAGCTCCTTGCGGGTCAGTTCCTGGTCGAAACCGGCCATGCCGTGGGTGTGCCAGCCGCTGATGCTCGCCTGCAGCGCCAGATGGCCCCAGGCCGAACCGGTGTCGAAGGTGTGCCACAGCGCCGGGGTTTCCTCGCTGGCGCCCGGGGCGGTGAAGGTGGTCTTGGAGATCACGATGACCAGCGCCGAGGCATGCTGCGCCCAGCTGCGGTTGAACTCGTTGAGCAGGCCCAGGTAGCGCTCCCAGTTCGGCGTGTCGCGGCGAGCGTAGAGGAAGCGCCATGGCTGCGAGTTGTAGGCCGATGGCGCCCAGCGCGCGGCTTCGAGGAAGCCCAGCAGGGTTTCTTCGCTGATCGCCTCGCCGGTGAAGGCGCGCGGCGACCAGCGCTGGATGAACTGTTCATGAATGGCGTAGTCGGCAATACGTGGGTTGGCGCTCATGGCGGGTTCCTGATGGAGGGATGAGAACTGAAATGATTTGCAAAACTACAACTGTCGCCCGCACCCTGACAAGCGGTCTGGCAAAGCCGCAGCGCACGTCCTAGACTGGCGCCGCCTGATACAGGCTGAAGAATTTTGATACAGGATCACCGCAACATGCTGGCAAGCACCGAGCCGTTCTGGACCCGCAAGACCCTCGATCAGCTCGACCCCCAGGAATGGGAGTCGCTGTGCGACGGCTGTGGCCTGTGCTGCCTGCAGAAGCTCGAAGACGAAGACGACAACAGCGTCTATTACACGCGGATCGCCTGCAAGCTGCTGGATCTCAAGACCTGCCAGTGCAGCGACTACCCGCACCGCTTCGAGCACGTGCCGGACTGCATCCAGCTCACTCCGGGCAAGGCCGACCAGTTCAAATGGCTGCCGCCCACCTGCGGTTACCGCCTGGTCAGCGAGGGAAAGGACCTGCCGCGCTGGCACCACCTGGTCTGCGGTGACCGCGAGCAGGTGCACAAGCAGCGCATCTCGCAATCCGGGCGCATGCTCAGCGAGAACAGCGTCGCCGAAGATGACTGGGAAGACTATCTGATATTCCGCGCCAGCTGAGCTGGCGCGTTTCGCGTTCGAACAAGGAGTCGGGCAATGCCTGTGCGTCACCCTCTGGCGTGGGTCGTGTTGCTGTTGGCGAGCAATGTCGCCTGGGCGAAGAAAGTCGATCTGGATTACCACGTGCGCCTGCTGCCGCAGAGCGGCCAGGCCGAGGTGCGCGTGACCCTGGCCGATGGTGCCCAGGTGCGCAGCCTGGATTTCGACCTGGGCAAGGAAGGCCTGTACAGCGACTTCAAGGCCGATGGGCCCTGGCAACTGCAGCCCGACAACCAGCGTGGCCGCTGGCAGCCGGCGTCCGGCAAGGCCAGCCTGACCTACCGGGTACGCCTCAACCACAAGCTGAAGAACGGTAGCTACGACAGCCGCATCGCGCCTGGCTGGGCGCTGTTCCGTGGCGACGACCTGGTCCCGGCGGCGCGCCTCGACCAGCAGGATGGCACCGAGCTGGTGGCACGCCTGAGCGTGGATCTGCCGGCGGGCTGGAGCAGCATCGAGACTGCCTGGCCGCGGGTGGGCAAGCAGCGCTTTCGTATCGACAACGTCTCGCGCCTGTTCGACCGGCCGACGGGCTGGATGCTCGCCGGCACGGTGGGCGCGCGGCGGGCACGGCTCGGCGAGACCGAGGTCAGCGTCGCCGGGCCGGTGGGGCAGGGCCTGCGGCGCATGGATGCGCTGACCCTGCTGACCTTCGTCTGGCCGCAGTACCAGGCGGTGTTCCCGCGCAATCCGCCGAAACTGCTGCTGGTGGGCGCCCGCGAGCACCTGTGGCGCGGGGCGCGGGCGGCGAACAATTCGATCTACCTCAACAGCGCCACGCCGCTGGTGGGCGAGAACGGCAGCAGTCCGTTGCTGCGCGAGCTGGTGCGGGTGTTCGCGCGGATCAACGACCGCGAGGACAGCGACTGGATCGGCGAAGGGCTGGCGGAGTACTACGCCACCGAGCTGCTGCGGCGGGCCGGGGGCATCAGCGATGATCGCTACCAGGCGTTGCAGGCGCGGATGGCCAAGGAAAGCAAGGCGGTGACCAGCCTGCGCGGCGCGCAGGTCAATGCGGCCAGCATCTCCCGGGCGGTGCTGCTGTTGCAGGCGCTGGACCGGGAGATTCGCATCCATACCCACAACAAGCAGTCGCTGGATGACCTGGTGCGGGCGTTGATGCGCCTGAACAGCGTGAACACGGCGGAGTTCGTGCAGTTGGCGGAGAGTGTGCTGGGCAGGGAGTCGGAAGTCTTGCAGAGTTCGTTGTTGCGCTGACCGCTCGTGTATCTACCGCGAACCCTGTAGGAGCGGGTTTACCCGCGATGACGATGTTGGACTCACCGCCGTCATCGCGGGTGAACCCGCTCCTACAGGGTCCGTAGGGACACCTGCAAATCTCAGGGCTTGGGATTGGCCAGGGAGTCATTCCCGGTCACTGTGGTTCCCTTGGTCGCCGCCTCGGCCGCATCCTTCAACTGCTTCAGTTCGCTGCCGGTGCGCTCGATCTTCGCCCGGATCCCGTCCAGGTCCTGGCGGCCGCGCTCCAGCAGGCTCTTGGCCGAGCAATGCCCTGTCACCCCGCGGGCCAATACCGCGCCGCCAATGGCGATCTGGATCAGGCCCAGCAGGCCGCCCCGGCGCAAGCCCTTGCCCACCATCACCACCCCGGTGGCCACCGAGCCGGCGCGTTCCCAGCCATGCACGTTGTGTTCGGGGTTGCTCTGGAAGGGCGTTGCCGGGATCTCGAGTTTCTGGCGCATGGGCGCTTCTCCTGGTGAGTGACGTGATAGTCAGCAGACCGCCAGCCCGCGGCCGGCGTTCAATCGCTTACTTGAACTTCGGCCCGGAACGGGTATTGAGGCCCTTGGCCATACGGTCGTAGAGCACCACGTTGACCGTGGCCGCGAGGTTCATGCAGCCGTTGGTCGGGATGTAGATGGTCTCTTCGCACCAGGCGCGGACGTCGTCGTCGAGGCTGCCGTCTTCCGGGCCGAAGATGTAGATCGCGCGGTCCGGGTGGGTGTATTCCGGCAGCGGCCGGGCGCCGTCCACCAGTTCCACGGCCACCGGGGTGCAGCCCAGGGGGATGATCTTCTGCAGGTCGTCGATGCCGATCAGCGGGATGTCGTAGTGCACCCGCTTGGTGTCGGTGACGAAGTCGCGGGCACGCTCGTAGCGCTTGCCGGTGTAGAACACCGAGTTGACGCCATAGCAGCCGGCGGCGCGCATTACCGAGCCGACGTTCTCAGGGGATTTGGGGTTGTACAGGCCGATGCAGCTGTACCTTTTGTTCGCCACGTGCCGGGCCCTTCGCAAAAAAGACGCGATTATACGGGCCCCGGCGCGGGCGGGCGAACCTCAGTCGTCCTTCTTGCCAAGCAAGCCGGCCAGCCCGGCGAAGGGATTGTGGGTCGCCTTGGCGATCGACGGCGTGCTCAGCGAGCCTTCGCTGAAGTACTGCTGGTCGGTGTAGCGGGCGTGCTCGTTGTCGTGGCAGTACAGGCACAGCAGCTCCCAGTTGGAGCCGTCCTGGGGGTTGTTGTCGTGGTTGTGGTCGCGGTGGTGCACGGTCAGCTCGCTCAGGCGCTTGCCGGAGAACTCGCGGGCGCAGCGGCCGCAGACGTGGGGGTACATGCGCAGGGCTTTCTGGCGATAGCCCCGTTCGTCGTCGCGCTTGGCGTCGGCGAGGATGCGGTCGAGCCGCGCGGTGGCGGCGGCGGAGGAAGATTGGGTCATTGTTATGCCTGCTCAGGTGTTTCACGGTTTTGCAGTGAGTTTAACGCCACTGCGGCGTGCTGGGCAGGCAATCCGCTACATGGCGGAGTAGGCTGTAGGACATGACCTCGAACAGGAGCCCTGCAATGCGTCTGACGAGCATCCTGCTGTTGTGCCTGGCGAGCCTTGCCAGTGCCCAGGCCGAAGACCTGCAACCGCGGGTCATCGGCCCGGCGCCCGGCGCGCCCGGTACGCCAACCCCGACGCCCTATCCGCAACTGACCCCGCCGCAGGCGCCGCGGGCCAACGACGGAAAGCCGGGCGGGCCATTGCTGCCACCGATGCCCCTGCCATCGCCGCCCCGGGACCAGCCGCTGCCAGGGCTGACACCTGATCCGGACAAGGCGAAGAACGGCTAGACCTGTTGCGCCAGTAACTGTCCATCGACCATGCGCAAGCGTTTCGACAACGTCACCGCCAGCGCCCGGATCACCTTGGCGGCGATCTTCGGCGCTTCGTTGAGCATCTTCTCCAGCGACTCCTTGCCCAGACTGAGCAACTGGCAATCGCTGGCGGCGACACAGGAAGCCGAGCGCCGCTCGCCGTCCAGTACCGCCATCTCGCCGAAGGCGCGGCCCTTGCGCAGCACGGCGATCTCCACCTCGCGGCCCTCGGCATCGGTCTTGCGCACCGACACCTGGCCGGAAACGATCAGGCACATGAAGGTGCCGGCATCGCCTTCGCGGAAGATGTCCTCGCCGGCAGCCATGGCACTCAGGGCGAAATAGCCGGCGGCCGCGGCGAAGTCGCCGGGCTGCAGTTGGTCGAACAGGCCGCAGTCCATGAGCAGGTCGCGGATTTCGTTGTTGAGGAGGGAGGTGTCAGGCATCGCGTTCGGTCTTTTGTTGTCGGTCTGGAAGTGATCGCACCGCGACGGGCGCCGCGGTGCAAGCTCAGACAACGAAAAATGCGATTTACACCACAGCCAGCTGATCGAGGACGAAGGCGTACTCCAGGGCCACGTCGCGCAGGCCCTGGTAGCGACCGCTCATGCCGCCGTGGCCGGCACCCAGCTCGGTCTTGAGCAGCAGCGGGTTGCTGTCGGTCTTGGTCACCCGCAGCTTGGCCACCCACTTGGCGGCTTCCCAGTACTGCACCCGGCTGTCGTTGTAGCCGGCGATCACCAGCAGGGCCGGGTAGGCCTGGGCACTGACGTTCTCGTAGGGTGCGTAGGCCTTGATCCGCGCGTACACCTCCGGCTCCTGCGGGTTGCCCCATTCGTCGTATTCGGTGACGGTCAGCGGCAGCTCGGGGTCGAGCATGGTGTTGAGGGTGTCGACGAACGGCACCTCGGCGATGGCGACCTTGAACAGGTCAGGACGCTGGTTGAGCACTGCGCCGATCAGCAGGCCACCGGCGCTGCCACCGCTGATGGCCAGGCGTTCGGCGCTGGTCACGCCTGCGGCGACCAGGTGTTCGGCACAGGCGATGAAGTCGTTGAAGGTGTTGGTCTTGTGCTCCTGCTTGCCGGCGCGGTACCAGGCCTCGCCCAGCTCGCCGCCGCCACGCACGTGGGCAATGGCGAAGGCCACGCCACGCTCCAGCAGGCTCAGGCGCGCATGGGAGAACCACGGATCGAGGCTCGAACCGTAGGCACCATAGCCGTACAGGTACAGCGGCACCGTCTTGCCGACATCGGCGCGGCGTTGCACCAGGCTGATCGGCACCAGGGTGCCGTCGCCAGCGCGGGCCCACAGGCGCTGGCTGACATAGTCGTCGGCATCGAAATGGCCGAGCACCGGGGTCTGCTTGAGCACCTGCTGCTCACCGTCCGCCAGGTTCAGCTGACGCACCTGCGCCGGGCGGTTCAGTGCCTCGTAGCGCAGGCGGATGCGCGGGCTGACGAACTCCAGGCTGTCCTGCACATACAGGCTGTAGGCGGCGTCTGGCAGTTGCACGCGATAGGCCGGCAGGCCCGCCGGGCGCACCTCGATCACCGGCAGGCCGCCTTCGCGCAGGCTCAGGGTCAGGGCGTCGGCATTCAGGGTCAGGCCGTCAAGCATCACGTCGTCGCGGTGCGCCACCAGCACCTGCCACTGCTCGCGGGTCGGCACGCGGTCGCCAGGGGCGTGGAACAGGGCGAAGTTGATGCCGTCCTGGTTGCTGCGCACGAACCAGCGCCATGCGCCGTCCAGCTTGCCGTGGTCGAGGTCGTACTCGTGGTCTTCGATCCGTGCCGCCACGCAGTGGAAGGGTTGTTCCGGCGTGTCGGCATCGAGCACCCAGGATTCGCTGGTGGTCTTGCTGTTGAGGGTCAGTACCAGCTGGCGCTCGGAACTGGTGCGGTAGCAGTGCAGGAAGAAGCGGCCGTCCGGTTCTTCGAACACGGTCGGCGCGTCAGTGCCGCCGAGGCGGTGGCGGCGCAGGCGGAAGGGGCGATGGGTATCGTCCAGCTCGGTGAAGAACAGGGTCTGGCTGTCGTTGGCCCAGGTCATGCTGCCGTCGCAGTCGTCGAAGGGCAGCTCGCTGATCGAACCGTCGGCCAGTTCCTTCACGTACAGGGTGTAGATCTCGTCGCCACTGGTATCCAGGCTGTAGGCCAGGCGCTGGTGGTCGGGGCTGATGTTGAACGCGCCGAGGCTGAGGAAGCCGCCATTGGCCAGGGCGTTGGGGTCGAGCAGCAGTTCCTCGCGGCTTTCGTCGACCGTGTTGGAATCATCCGCCGGACGCGGGCAGCGGTAGTGCCGGGGGTATTCGTCGCCGGCGGTGGTGCGCGTGTAGTAGAGGTACGGGCCCCAGGGCGAGGGCAGCGACAGGTCGGTTTCGAGGATGCGACCCTTGATTTCCTCGAACAGCTGTTCGCGCAAGCCGGCCTGGTCGGCCAGTCGGGCTTCCTGGTAGGCGTTCTCGGCCTCCAGGTAGGCCATCACTTCCGGTGCGTCGCGATCCTGCAGCCAGGCGTAGGGATCGGCGCCGTCCGCGCGGCGGGCGATCGGGGCGGAAGGGGCGTTGGCGGTGGAGGGCATGTGCGGTTCCTTGGCTGGGGGGCGCCTGCGCGCGGAAAAATCGTTATCATAAGCGCCTGTTTGCCTACCTTCCACGGACGCCATGACCGAAAACGACTATCTGTTCGCCTGGGGCCTGTATGCCCTGGCTGCCCTGGGTTGCCTGTGGGTGGGCTTTCGCCTCACCGGCTGGATGTGGCGCTGGCTGCGCGAGCCACTGCGCCTGCTGGCGGCGGTGCTGCTGCTGACACCGACCATCGTCGACCCGGCCAAGGACATCTTCGCCCCGGCCATCGCCATCACGGCCCTGGACCTCGCCTTCAAGGTCGGCAACAACGTCTGGCGCGCCGCCTCGGACCTGGCGATGTACGGCATGATCGCCTTCGCCCTGTACCTGATCTTCGTCGCCATCCGCATGCCGCTGGAGGCTCGTGCCCGGGCCCGGCGCGAGCGCGCCGAGGCCGCTGCCAAGCGCGATGCCGAGGAAGTCCTCGCCGAGCCGGCGGACAGTCGTGAGCGCTACCGCAATGCCCCCCCCGAGCCAAATCAGGGTGGCCCGCGCCAGCGCCTGGAACCGCGTCTGTAATGGGAGCGATCGAACATGTGTGAACTGCTCGGCATGAGCGCCAACGTCCCGACCGACATCGTCTTCAGCTTCACCGGCCTGATGCAGCGCGGTGGCCGCACCGGCCCGCATCGCGACGGCTGGGGCATCGGCTTCTACGAAGGCCGCGGCCTGCGCCTGTTCCAGGACCCGGCGGCGAGTTGCGAGTCGGAAGTCGCCAACCTGGTGCAGCGCTACCCGATCAAGAGCGAAGTGGTCATCGGCCATATCCGCCAGGCCAATGTCGGCAAGGTCTGCCTGTCCAACACCCACCCCTTCGTGCGCGAGCTGTGGGGACGCAACTGGTGCTTCGCCCACAACGGCCAGCTGGCCGACTTCGACGGCCTGAAGACCTTCTACCGGCCGGTGGGCGACACCGACAGTGAAGCGGCCTTCTGTGATCTGCTCAACCGCATCCGCGAAGCCTTCCCCGAGCCTGTGGAAGTCGAGCAACTGCTGCCGGTGCTGCAGCAGGCCTGCGCCGAGTACCGCGGCAAGGGCGTGTTCAACGGCCTGCTCAGCGATGGCGACTGGCTGTTCTGCTTCTGCTCGACCAAGCTGGTGCACATCACCCGGCGCGCGCCGTTCGGCCCGGCGCGGCTCAAGGACGTCGACATGATCGTCGACTTCCACGCCGAGACCACGCCCAACGACGTGGTCACGGTGATCACCACCGAAGCGCTTACCGAGAACGAAACCTGGCACCGCTACGAGCCCGGCGAATGGGGCCTGTGGCGCAAGGGCGAGTGCATCGCCAAGGGCCAGACCAGCTAAGGAAGAGCCCATGCTCAGAAGCTACCTGCGGTTGATCCTGTTCACATGCGGCCTGCTGCTGGGCATCCAGGTGCCCGGCCTGGTCAATGACTACAGCCAGCGGGTGCAGGCGCACCTGCTGGAATCGCGGGAGGGGCTCAAGGGCTTCCAGCAGACCGCGCAGCGCTTCTTCAACGGTGACCTCGACGCCCTGGTGCGGCATTACCGCGCCAGCGACGATCCGGTGTTCCTCAGCGACGCCAACAGCATCGACAGCCTGGTGATTCGCAACCGCTTGCTGGAAAGCGAGTGGCAGGCGCTGCAGACCGGCTGGGCCGGTCGTACCTGGCATGTGCTGACCCAGCCGGAACCCGCGATCCGCGAGGAAACCCTCAAGGGCTACAGCTACCAGATCCTGCTAACGCCGGAGGCCGCGACCTGGGGCCTGGGCTGTGCGCTGTTGTTCGCCCTGGTGGTGGAAAGCCTGTTGCTGCTGGTCGGCTGGGTGATCATGGGCGGCCGGCGCAAGGCCGTGCAGCCCAGCTGGCGCTAACTCTTTCCGGAGTCCATCCCGTGAGCCGTTTGCTACTCAACTGCGACATGGGCGAAAGCTTCGGCAACTGGACCATGGGTCTGGATGCCGAGGTCATGCCTTTCATCGACTGCGCCAACATCGCCTGCGGCTTCCATGCCGGCGATCCGGGGATCATGCGCCACACCGTGGCCCTCGCCGTGGCCAACCAGGTGATGATCGGCGCCCATCCTGCCTATCCCGACCTGGTCGGCTTCGGTCGCCGCTCCATGGCCTGCAGCAACGAGGAAATCCGTGACCTGCTGCACTACCAGATCGGTGCGCTGGACGGCATCTGCCGGGTCCAGGGCGGCCGGGTCGCCTACGTCAAACCCCATGGCGCGTTGTACAACGACATGATGGCCGACCCCGGCAAGCTACGTGCGGTGCTCGAAGCCGTGGCCGCCTACGATCGGCAACTGCCGTTGATGCTCATGGCCACTGCCGACGACAGCGTGGCCCGGGCCCTGGGTGACGAACTGGGAGCGACCTTGTGGTTTGAAGCCTTTGCCGACCGTGCCTATGACGCCGCCGGGCACCTGGTGTCGCGACGCCTGCCGGGGGCGGTGCATCACGATCCGGCGCTGATCGTCGAGCAGGCCCTGCGCCTGGCCCGTGGCGAGGCCTTGACCGCCATCGATGGCAGCGCCGTGCAACTGCGCGCGCAGACCCTCTGCGTGCATGGCGACAACGACAGCTCGCTGGCGGCGGTGCGGCAGATCCGCCAGGCGCTGGACGCCTTGTCCAACGCATGAAGCCGCGTATCGAAGTGGTCGCCCTGGATGCGCTGATGGTGCGTCTGTTCGACGTAATCGACGAAGCCAACATGCCCTGGCTGCTTGCCGCGAGCCAGCGCTTGCGGGCGGTGTTCGGCTCACGCCTGGTCGAACTGGTGCCGTCGTATACGACGCTGATGGTGCAGTTCGATTGCGCGCCGGGCGAGGCGCGGGCGCTGGTTGCCGAAGCGTTGCACGAGCTGCAGCCGGACACCGGAAAGGCTGGCCGTTCGCTGGACATCCCGGTGTGGTACGACGCCAGTGTCGGGCCGGAGCTCAAGGTGCTGGCGGTGCGCTGCGGGGTGTCCGAGGCGCAGATCGTCAAGTGCCACACGGGGCGCGAATACCAGGTGTTCGCCCTCGGCTTCGCCCCCGGTTTCGCCTTCATGGGCCTGGTGGAGGAATTTCTGGCTTCGCCGCGCCTGGCAACACCGCGCAAGCGCGTGGCCGCGGGCAGCGTCGGCATTGCCGAACGGCAGACCGCAGCGTATCCGGCCCTGTCCCCTGGCGGCTGGAACCTGATCGGGCGGACCCCGGCGCCGCTGTTCGATCGCCAGCGCGACGGCTACAGCCTGCTGCAGCCCGGCGACCGGGTCCGCTTCGTGGCGATCGAACGAGACGAATTCCTGAAACTGGGTGGCGACGATACGCCGCTGGAGGAACGCGGATGAGCCTGCGTATCGAGGCCAGTACAGCGCTGTGCCAGTTGCAGGACGCCGGGCGTTTCGGCGTGCGCCACCTGGGCGTGACCCAGGGCGGGGCGCTGGACTGGGTGTCGGCGCGCTGGGCCAACTGGTTGCTGGACAACCCGGCGCAGGCGCCAGTGGTGGAAATCACCCTGGGTGGCTTTGCCGTGGTGGCCGAGGCGGATTGCCGGTTGGCCTTGGCGGGTGCCGACCTGGATGCGCGGATCGATGGCGAACCCTTGAAACCCTGGTGCAGCTTCACCCTGCGCAAGGGCCAGAGTTTGCAGTTCAAGCAGCCATTGCAGGGCGCTCGCGCCTATCTGGCGGCGCCGGGCGGGTTTGTCGCGCCGCAGGTGCTGGGCAGTTGCGCCACCGTGGTTCGCGAAGGGCTTGGCGGGCCGGATGGGGCAGGGCGGGCGCTGGGCAAGGGCGACGAGCTGCGCTTCGATGGGCACGGGCAGGGGCGGGTAGATGTACCGCAAGCATTGCGTCCTCGTCTGGAGGGCGAGGCTTGCCTGGACCTGGTGATGGGCGCGCAATTGGGCGAATTCAGCGGGCAGAGCCTGTTCGAGGTGTTCAACAGCGCCTGGACGCTGGACAGCCGGGGCGACCGCATGGGCATTCGCCTGACCGGACCGGTGTTGCGTTATCAGGGCCAGCCGATGATCTCCGAAGGCATTCCGCTGGGCGCGGTGCAGGTACCGCCGGACGGTCAGCCGATCGTGTTGCTCAATGACCGGCAGACCATTGGCGGCTATCCGCGGCTGGGGGCGTTGACGCCGTTGGCGCTGGCAAGGCTGGCGCAGTGCCTGCCGGGGGACAAGGTGAGGTTCAGGGCGGTGGTGCAGGAACTGGCCTGGGCCGAGATGCAGGACTGGCTCAAGCGGTTCGCTGACTGATCCAGCCTGACTCATTGATTCAGCGGGGAATTGTGGGAGCGGGTTCACCCGCGATTACGATGGTGGCATCACCGACCCTATCGCGGGTGAACCCGCTCCCACAGGGTCTGCGTCGCTCTTCAGACCTGTTCTCTGCGCGACAGCGCAGCCTGAAAGGCTGAGCAGGGTCCCACAGGGCCTCTCTACTTGGACAGGAACCGCATGCCCTCTTCCAGCCCGCGCAAGGTCAGCGGGTACATGCGGTCCTCGACCAGCTCGCGGACGATATTGGTCGAAGACGTATAACCCCAAGTGTCCTTCGGATACGGGTTGATCCAGATGAGCTTCTTGAACTTCTCCATGAAGCGCTGCATCCACACATACCCGGCCTCCTCGTTCCAGTGCTCGACGCTGCCACCCGGCTGGGTGATCTCGTAGGGCGCCATCGCCGCGTCGCCGACGAACACCACCTTGTAGTCGGCGCCGTACTTGTGCAGCAGGTCCAGGGTCGACGTACGTTCCGAGGTGCGGCGCAGGTTGTTCTTCCACACCGACTCATAGACGAAGTTGTGGAAGTAGTAGTACTCCAGGTGCTTGAACTCGGTCTTGCACGCGGAGAACAGTTCCTCGCAGATCTTCACGTGGGCATCCATCGAACCGCCGATATCGAACAGCAGCAACAGCTTCACGCTGTTGCGCCGCTCCGGGCGCATCTGGATGTTGAGCAGGCCGGCATCGCGGGCGGTGTGGTCGATGGTGCCGTCGATATCCAGCTCGTCCGCCGCCCCCTGGCGCGCGAACTTGCGCAGCCGGCGCAGGGCCAGCTTGATGTTGCGTGTGCCCAGCTCGACCTGGTCGTCGAGGTTCTTGTACTCGCGCTGGTCCCAGACCTTCACCGCCTTGCCCTGGCGTTTTCCGGCATCGCCGACGCGGATGCCTTCCGGGTTGAAGCCGCCGGAGCCGAACGGGCTGGTACCGCCGGTGCCGATCCACTTGTTGCCGCCGGCATGGCGTTCCTTCTGTTCTTCCAGGCGCTTCTTGAATTCTTCGATCAGCTTGTCCAGGCCACCGAGGGACTGGATCTGCGCCCGTTCCTCGTCGGTCAGCTGGCGCTCGAACTCCTTGCGCAGCCAGTCCTCGGGAATCAGCGCTTCAAGGTGCCGATCCAGGTTCTCCAGGCCCTTGAAGTAGGCGGAAAAGGCCCGGTCGAACTTGTCGAAATGCCGTTCGTCCTTCACCAGGATGGCTCGCGACAGGTAGTAGAACTCGTCCATGTCGGCGAAGGTGACCCGCTGCTTCAGGGCATTGAGCAGGTCGAGCAGTTCGCGCACCGACACCGGCACCTTGGCCGCGCGCATTTCATTGAACAGGTTGAGCAGCATGGCGATCGCCCCCTGGCTTCAGCGGTTGCCGCGGCGGCTCATGAAGGCCAGGCGTTCGAGCAGTTGCACGTCCTGTTCGTTCTTCACCAGGGCGCCGGCCAGCGGCGGGATGGCCTTGGTCGGATCGCGCTCGCGCAGTACCGCTTCGCCGATGTTGTCGGCCATCAGCAGCTTGAGCCAGTCCACCAGCTCGGAGGTCGACGGCTTCTTCTTCAGGCCCGGTACCTTGCGCACGTCGAAGAACACGTCCAGCGCCTCGCTGACCAGGTCCTTCTTGATGTTCGGGTAGTGCACGTCGACGATCTGCTGCAGGGTGTCGCGGTCGGGGAAGGCGATGTAGTGGAAGAAGCAACGGCGCAGGAAGGCGTCCGGCAGTTCCTTCTCGTTGTTCGAAGTGATGATGATGATCGGACGCTGCCTGGCCTTGATGGTCTCGTCGGTCTCGTAGACGTAGAACTCCATCTTGTCGAGTTCCTGCAGCAGGTCGTTGGGGAACTCGATGTCGGCCTTGTCGATCTCGTCGATCAGCAGGATCACCCGTTCCTCGGCCTCGAAGGCTTCCCAGAGCTTGCCTTTCTTCAGGTAGTTGCGCACGTCGTGGACCTTGTCCACGCCCAGCTGCGAGTCGCGCAGGCGGCTCACCGCATCGTATTCGTAAAGGCCCTGGTGGGCCTTGGTGGTGGACTTGATGTGCCAGGTGATCAGCTTGGCGCCGAAGGATGCGGCCAGTTGCTCGGCGAGCATGGTCTTGCCGGTGCCCGGCTCGCCTTTGACCAGCAGTGGCCGCTCCAGGGTGATCGCCGCGTTGACCGCCAGTTTCAGGTCGTCTGTGGCGACGTATGCGCTGGTGCCTTCGAACTTCATCTGTCCATCCTCGTTGTTGCGAATGCCAGGGGACATGGCCCTGGTGGAAAATTGTCTTGCGCGACTATAGCGCGCGTCCTACAGGACTGGGAACGCAGACGGCCCATTCAGTCTCTGAATGGGCCGTCACTCGGTGACTCAGTCAGACTTGGGCGGCGAACGCTCGTAGCGTGCGTTGAAGGCCTGGATAAAGCCGTTGCGCAGGATCTGCAGGAAGGCTTCGAAGGCGCTGATATCGCTCTGGTGCACGCTGCCGGACAGCTCGACCCGGGTGGCGAACTGGTTCTTCGGCTGGTTCTTCAGCACGGTTTCGGTGGCGCCGACCAAGGCCTCCCAGACCGAGCGGAAGATGTTCTTGTCCTTGTTTTCCACGTCCTGCTGCCAGTCGAACACCTCGACATCCCGCAGCAGCGGCTTGATATAGCCGCTGAGCCGGCCTTTTTCCGCTTGCGCCTCGATGACCACGTCGCCATGCCCGGCCTTGAAGTCGAACTTGCTGTAGGCGCTGGCGAAGTCGTTGAGGCGGCGCAACTGGATATCGGTGGCGCGCAGGCGGAACTGGAAGTCCTCGAAATTGCTCAGCGGGTCGAAGGTGGCGTTGCTTTCCACCGCCGAATCGCCGAAGAGCAGGGCCTTGCCGTCGAAGCTGGCGTCGCGTCGGCCTTCCTTGTCCACCACGTTGGTCAGGTTGCGGATGCTGGCGTCGAGCTGGCTGGCCTTGAGGTCGACGGGTGGTTTCGAGTTGAAATTGCGGAAGGTCAGGGTGCCGTCGACGATGCGCACCTCGTTGAGGGTGATCGGCAAGAGTTTCTCCAGCTGTTGCCGCCAGTTGGTGCCACGGCCGGTCTGCGACGCCTGCTGGTTACCGCCGTCGACGAAGTTCAGCTCGGGCCGCAGGAACTCCACTTCGCCGACCACGGCATGCTCGTACCACAGCGAATGCCAGCTCACCGACAGGTCGATCAGCGGTGCTTCCAGCAGCGGCACCGGGACCTTGCCGCTGGTCTTGACGATGCTCAGGCCGTTGATCTTGTAGGCGCCACGCCACCAGGCAAGGTCAACGTCGGCGATCTGGCCGCGATACTCGCCCATGTCGGCGAGTTTGTCGTTCAGGTAGTTGCGCACCAGCCACGGCAGCGACAAGTGCAGGGCGACAAGGATCAGGGCAAGGCTGGCAAGGGCCACCAGCGGCCAGCGATAACGGCGTTTCATCGGGCATCTCCCGGGCGCGATGAAGGGTTGACCTTCGTCAGTCGCGCGGAGTTCGACCGGGGTAGACGCCCCCCCATGGCAGGCTTACCCTTGAGGTTTTCGCTCGGTGCCAAAAGGACCCCCTGCCATGAGCCGTATCTTCGCTGACAACGCCCATTCCATCGGCAACACGCCGCTGGTGCAGATCAACCGCATCGCCCCGCGCGGCGTGACTATCCTGGCCAAGATCGAAGGGCGCAACCCGGGCTACTCGGTCAAGTGCCGGATCGGCGCGAACATGGTCTGGGACGCGGAAAGCACGGGCAAGCTCAAGCCGGGCATGACCATCGTCGAGCCGACCTCCGGCAACACCGGCATCGGCCTGGCCTTCGTCGCCGCCGCCCGTGGCTACAAGCTGCTGCTGACCATGCCGGCCTCGATGAGCATCGAGCGCCGCAAGGTGCTCAAGGCCCTCGGCGCCGAGCTGGTCCTGACCGAGCCGGCCAAGGGCATGAAGGGCGCCATCGAGAAGGCCAACGAGATCCTCGCCAGCGACCCGGCCAAGTACTTCATGCCGGCACAGTTCGACAACCCGGCCAACCCGGCCATCCATGAAAAGACCACCGGCCCGGAAATCTGGAACGACACCGATGGCGCGGTCGACGTGCTGGTTGCCGGCGTCGGCACCGGTGGCACCATCACCGGCGTGTCGCGCTACATCAAGCAGACCCAGGGCAAGGCGATCCTCTCGGTGGCGGTGGAGCCGATCAGTTCTCCGGTGATCACCCAGGCCCGGGCCGGCGAGGAGATCAAGCCGAGTCCGCACAAGATCCAGGGCATCGGTGCCGGCTTCGTGCCGAAGAACCTCGACCTGTCGATCGTCGACCAGGTCGAACTGGTCAGCGACGACGAGGCCAAGGCCATGGCCCTGCGCCTGATGCAGGAAGAGGGGATTCTCTGCGGGATTTCCTGCGGCGCCGCCATGGCTGCTGCCGTGCGCCTGGCCGAGAAACCGGAGATGCAGGGCAAGACCATCGTCGTGATCCTGCCGGACTCCGGCGAGCGCTACCTGTCCAGCATGCTGTTCAGCGACCTGTTCACCGATCAGGAAAACCAGCAGTAAAAACACTGCACAACCTTGTGGGAGCGGGTTTACCCGCGATGACGCCGGTGGGCTCACTATCGCCATCGCGGGTGAACCCGCTCCCACAAGGTCCGCATCGTGCTTTTGATCCTTGGCAATGCCCTGTTGCGGGGTTTGTTGCAAAATTTCCAACACTGTCTAACAGGCCCCGCGTGTTCTTACCGGGGCCTGTTCGGTTTATCATGGACGATTTCCGGCCTAGGGCCTGAACGAGATTTCCAGGAGCATTGAATGACTTTTTCCTTTGTCGCCAAGGCAGGCGTGCTGCTGCTGTTCTTCGGCAGCGTCCTGTTCGTGCACCTGCGCGGCAAGGCGCGCCTGCCGGTGCTGCGCCAGTTCGTCAACCATTCGGCCCTGTTCGCGCCCTACAACTCGCTGATGTACCTGTTCTCCGGGGTACCCTCCAAGCCGTACCTGGACCGTGAGCGCTTCCCCGAGCTGGACGTGCTGAAGAACAACTGGCAAACCATTCGCGAAGAGGCCATGCACCTGTTCGACGAGGGCTACATCCGCGCCGCCGAGAAGGACAACGACGCCGGTTTCGGTTCGTTCTTCAAGAAGGGCTGGAAGCGTTTCTACCTGAAGTGGTACGACAAGGCCCTGCCTTCGGCCGAGCTGCTGTGCCCGAAGACCGTCGAGCTGGTCAACAGCATTCCCAACGTCAAGGGCGCGATGTTCGCCCTGCTGCCGGGCGGCAGCCACCTGAACCCGCACCGCGATCCGTTCGCCGGCTCCCTGCGCTATCACCTGGGCCTGACCACGCCGAACTCGGACAACTGCCGCATCTACGTCGATGGCCAGCCTTACGCCTGGCGCGACGGCGAGGACGTGATGTTCGACGAAACCTACGTGCACTGGGTGAAGAACGAGACCGACGTTACCCGGGTGATCCTGTTCTGCGACGTCGAGCGTCCGCTGAGCAGCCCGCTTATGACGAAGATCAACCGCAAGGTCAGTGCCTTCCTCGGCCGCGCCACCGCGCCGCAGAACACCGATGACGAGCGCGTGGGCGGGATCAACCAGGCCTATGCCTGGAGCAAGAAGTTCAGCAATGTCATCAGCGCCCGGGTGAAGACCTTCAAGCGCGCCAATCCGAAGGCCTACCGCGTGCTGCGGCCGGTGCTGGCGGTAGTGGTGGCGTATCTGCTGTATCGCTGGTTGTTCTGATTCGACCTTGAGGGCCTCATCGCTGGCAAGCCAGCGAGGGGGCCTTCAAGGCTTGCACTATCAAAATGCCAGGCCTATAGTCCCGATCCTCTGTATCTCACCTGAAGACTCGCTCATGCCAGCTTCCCCTGTAACCCCAGTACTCGCTACCGCGCCCGACGCGGTGGTTGTCGTGCGCGGGTTCCAGCAGCCGGCCAGCAGCCAGTACCCACCTGTCAGAACCGTCGTGGCAGTGGTGGTAGTGGGCTGACGCCCGCTGCACCTCCAACGTTTCTGAATGCGGTCGGCTGCATCCTTACAGCACGTCCGTTCGGCTTTCTTGCCCGAATACAGGTGGCAAATCCATGTCTTTCCTGCAAAAAACCTCCGTGGCCTCGGCGGCTACCACGAGCCTGTTCGTCCTGCTCTGGAGCAGCGGCGCGATCGTCTCGAAACTGGGGCTGGCCCAGGCGACCCCCTTCGCCTTCCTGCTGGTCCGCTTCCTGCTCGCCCTTGGCGCTCTCCTGGCCTTGAGTCCGCTGCTCAAGTTGCGCTGGCCCCGCGAGCCTGCGGCTATCCGCCAGGCCCTGCTGACCGGCGGGATCCTGCTTGGCGCCTACCAGATCTTCTACCTGCTGGCCCTGGACCTTAAGGTCACCCCCGGAGTCATGGCCACGGTCATGGGAGTGCAACCGATCCTCACCGTGATCCTGATGGAGCGCCAGCGTTCCTTCAGCCGCGTGTTCGGCCTGTGCCTGGGACTGGCGGGGCTGGTCATGGTGGTCTGGCAGGGCATCGGCCTGGGCGGCATGTCCTGGGCCGGCATGGGCTTCGCCCTGCTGGCCCTGGCGAGCATGACCTTGGGCTCGATCATGCAGAAGCGCATCACCCGCGATCCCCTCGGTACCTTGCCGTTGCAGTACCTGGCGGGGCTGCTGCTGTGTGCGCTGTTCGCGCCGTTCCAGCCGCTGCAGGTCCAGGTCAATGCGCAGTTCAGCCTGTCGGTGCTGTGGATGGGCCTGGTGGTCTCGGTGCTGGCGACCCTGCTGCTGTACCGCCTGATCGCCCGTGGCAACCTGGTCAACGTCACCAGCCTGTTCTACCTGGTGCCGGCGGTGACCGCGCTGATGGACTACCTGATCTTCGGTAACCGCTTGCCGGCCCTGAGCCTGCTGGGCATGGGCCTGATCGTCATTGGCCTGCTGTTCGTCTTCCGTCGGCCGGCACGGGTCGCGGCACGGGCTTGAGCACCAGCCACAGGGCCAGGCCGATCAGCAGTCCACCGTACAGGTGTGCGGTGGACAGCGGTTCGTCCAGCAGCCAGGCACCCCAGAGCACGCCGAACACCGGAATGAGGAAGGTCACGGTGGACGACTTCACCGGGCCGATCTCGCTGAGCAGACGGAAATACAGGATGTAGGCGAAGGCGGTGCACACAAGGCCCAGGCCCAGCAGCGACAGCCACACCTGCCAGCCACCCCAGCTGGCAGGCGGCTGGGTGGCGACGCTCCAGGCGAACAGCGGCAGCAGCAACAGGCTGGCGCCGATCATGCTGCCCAGCGCCGACAGGCGGCTGTCGAGGCCGCCGCGCTGGTCCAGCCAGCGCCGCGCGAGGAATCCGGCCAGGCCATAGCAGGCCGTGGCGCCGAGGCAGGCGAGGGCGCCTTGCATCAGCCGTGCGTCGAACGCCACCGGCCCTGCACCACTGAGGATGCCCACGCCGAGCAGGCCAAGGAAGATCCCGCCCAGCTTGGGCAGGGTCATGGCCTCATGGAAGCACAGTGCGCCGATCAGCACGCCCATCAGCGGCGTGGTGGCGTTGAAGATCGCCGAGTAGCCCGCCGGCAGCACCTGCGCCGCCACCGAATACAGCGTCGCGGGGATCCCCGAGTTGATCATCCCCAGCACCAGCGCCACCTTGAACTTGCCGCCGAAGTCCCAGCGCACCCGCATCAGGGCGAGGATGGCGATCAGCCCGAGGCAGGCGATCGACACCCGGAAGAACGCGGTCGGCACCGTGCCCAGCACCGGCGCGATGATGCGCATGAACAGGAAGCTGGCACCCCAGACGGCGGCGAGGATCAGCAGGCGGGACAAGGCGATGGGGCTCACGGCGGACTCCGGTGTGGTGCGGGTGAAGGAGTGTACGGGAAAACCCGTGGCGATCTCGTCCGCTTTCTTGCGGGCTGAATCCGTTCATGCGCTTTATGTCGCCGGGTTGGCAAAAAACGCCCTTTTGCGCTGCTGGCAAGCTGCTGGCGATTTGGCCGATCCGCCCCTGTGCAGCGCCCGTCGCCGCGGTTACTCTCAGGCTTTCGCCCATCCCGCCAGAGGTCCTGACATGCCCCAGCAATGGCCGGCCGCCGATATCGCGCGGACCATCCTCGATGGTTTCGACAACTACCGCGAGCACTTCCGCCAGATCACCGATGGCGCCCGCGAGCGTTTCGAGAACGCCCTCTGGCAACAGATCCAGAGCGCCGCGGCGGCGCGGATCAACCTGTACGAAGAGAAGGTTGCCGAAGTCACCGCCTGCCTGCGCGAGCGCTTCGCCGAGGACGTGCTGCTGGACGTCTCGCTGTGGCCGCTGGTGAAGAGCGCCTACATCAAGCTGATCGACCCGCGTCTGGACGACGAGCTGTCGGAGACCTGGTACAACTCGATCTTCTGCAGCCTGTTCAGCCACGACCAGATCAGCGATGGCTGCATGTTCATCCACACCACCCGGCCGTCGCTGCGTGCCCACGAGCGCGCGGCCCAGACCCGTATCTACCGCCCCGAGGGACAGTTGTCCGGATTGCTGGCGCAGATCTTCGAGGACTACCGCTTCGACGTACCTTTCGCCGATCTGCCAGGCGACCTGGCGCGGCTGGAGGCGCAACTGCGCGACAGCCTGCCGGACTGGGTATGCAAGGACCCGGCGCTGCAGGTCGAGCTGTTCTCGCCGGTGCTCTACCGCAACAAGGGTGCCTACCTGGTCGGGCGCATCTTCACCCGTGACGAGCAGTGGCCGCTGGTGATCCCCCTGCTGCACCGCGAAGGACACGGCATCGAGATCGACGCGCTGATCACCGACGAGGCCGACGTCTCGATCATCTTTTCCTTCACTCGCTCGTACTTCATGGTCGATGTGCCGGTGCCGGCTGAGTTCGTCGGTTTCCTCAAGCGCATCCTGCCCGGCAAGCACGTCGCCGAGCTGTACACCTCGATCGGCTTCTACAAGCACGGCAAGTCGGAGTTCTACCGCGCCCTGATCAACCACCTGGCCAGCACCGACGACCGCTTCATCATGGCCCCGGGCGTGCGCGGCATGGTCATGAGCGTGTTCACCCTGCCGGGCTTCAATACCGTGTTCAAGATCATCAAGGACCGCTTCTCGCCGTCCAAAAGCGTCGACCGCGCCACGGTGATCGAGAAGTACCGCCTGGTGAAGAGCGTCGACCGGGTCGGGCGCATGGCCGACACCCAGGAGTTTTCCGATTTCCGTTTCCCGCTGAGCAAATTCGAGCCCGAGTGCCTGGCCGAGCTGCTGGAAGTGGCGCCGTCGACGGTCAGCCTGGAAGGCGACACCGTGCTGGTGCGCCACTGCTGGACCGAAAGGCGCATGACCCCGCTCAACCTGTACCTGGAGAACGCCAACGACGACCAGGTCCGCGAGGCCCTCGACGACTACGGCCTGGCCATCAAGCAACTGGCGGCGGCGAACATCTTCCCCGGCGACATGCTGCTGAAGAACTTCGGTGTCACCCGCCATGGCCGCGTGGTGTTCTATGACTACGACGAGATCACCTACCTGACCGAGGCCAACTTCCGCCATATCCCGCCGCCGCGTTTCCCCGAGGACGAGATGTCCAGCGAACCGTGGTACTCCATCGGCCCGCATGACGTGTTCCCCGAGGAGTTCCCGCCGTTCCTGTTCGCCGACATGGGCCAGCGCCGGCTGTTCAGCCAGTTGCATGGCGAGTTGTATGACGCCGATTACTGGAAGGGGCTGCAGGACGCGATTCGTGCCGGGAAGGTGATCGATGTGTTCCCGTATCGGCGCAAGGGCAGGGAGGAGGTCTAGCCTGAAATCGCTAGCGCCTACGGCTCAGCTTTTCAGGCATTTCAGCTCGCTGAAGTCCTGCCTCACCTTGTCCAGCCGCTGGTCCAGGCGCTGGCGCTGTTCGGCGCTGCTCTGGGCCATCAGGTCCACCAGCAGGCTGCGCAACCGTGATTCGGTATTGGCGAAGGCCACGCGGTATTCCGGCGTCCAGAAACGCTCGCGCTCCTTGAGCAACTGGCCCAGGCGCGGTTCGAAATCGTCCTGGTGACGCTGGTCCATCAAGCTGCTGAACTGCGCCTGCCAGTGCGCCCGGTTGGCGATCCAGGCACGGTTCTGCTCGCCCAGCTGCGCCGACCATGCGGCCACGCGCTCCTTCTGTTGCGGGCTCAAGCCACCGAACCACGGCGACAGGCGCTTCTCCATGCGCTCGCCACGTTCCGCGACCTGCTGCGCCAGCGGCGTCTTCACGTACCTGGCCTGGCGTTCCTCGATGTCCTTGGCGAAGTTTTGGCGCATCTCGCGCACCTGCTCGTCGTCCATGCCGCGCAGCAATCGTGCCGCCGACGGAGTGATCTGCTCGGCGACCCGGGCCACGGCCTGGCGCGCCTCCACGGTGCGCTCTTGCAGGCCCTGGTCGGTGACCTGGTTGCTGGCCACCATCTGGCGGATCCCGTCAAGCCAGGTCAGGTAGCCCGGCAACTGGGTCTTGCAGTGCCAGGCCAGTTCCTCCTTGAGCTGCTGGTTGAGCCAGTTCTTCTGCTGGCGGTTCATGTCCAGGTAGTCGTTCAGCGACCACGGCACCAGCACGTCGAGGTTGCGGTAGGCCAGGTCCAGGCGCGTGCAGGACAGCAGCAGGAGGCTGGCGAGTATCAGCAGAACAGGGCGCAGGCAGCGAGATAGACGAGCGGACATGATGCGAGTCCTTGCGTTGGCTTCCTCAGTGTTTATAGAGCAGGTTAGGTCACCACGGTTCCACCCGATGGCGATGTCCCGATTGATGGGGGGAAACTGCCGAAGCGCCGGGCGATGGCTGCGGTTCGGGTGTAGAATGCGCGGCTCGCAACGAGGATTTCGAAGATGGCTTTAGTTGGGCGTTACAACACTTTGCAAGTGGTCAAGCACACGGACTTCGGTCTGTACCTGGATGGCGGCGCGGATGGCGAGATTCTCCTGCCCAACCGCTACATCCCCAAGGACACGCCCAGCGAGGACGAGGACTGGCTCAACGTGTTCGTCTACCTCGACAGCGAGGACAAGCTGATCGCCACCACCGAGAAGGCCAAGGTTCAGGTCGGTCAGTTCGCCAGCCTCAAGGTAGTGGAGATCAACAGCATCGGCATCTTCCTCGACTGGGGCCTGCCCAAGGACCTGCTGATGCCGTACTCCGAGGAAAAGCGCCAGATGCGCGCCGGCGAGTACTGCGTGGTGCACGTCTACCTCGACCGCCGCACCCGGCGCATCACCGCCACCGCCAAGCTCGATCGCTACCTGGACAAGACCCCGGCCAACTACCGGGTCGGGCAGCAGGTGGACCTGCTGGTGGTGGAAGAAAGCCCGATGGGCTTCAAGGCCATCATCAACAACCAGCACTGGGGCCTGATCCACAAGAACGAGGTGTTCAAGTTCCTGCGTTCGGGCAAGCAGGAGAAGGGCTACATCAAGGAAATCCGTGACGACGGCAAGATCGCCCTGAGCCTGCAGCCGGTCGGCGAGGCTGCTGCCGGCAGCCTGCACGAGCAGATCCTGAGCAAGCTCAAGGCCGCCGACGGCGTGCTGCCGGTCAGCGACAAGAGCGATCCGCAGGTGATCGCCGACCTGTTCGGGGTCAGCAAGGGCAATTTCAAGAAGGCCATCGGCGCCTTGTACAAGAGCGGTCAGATCGTCATCCACGACAACCGCATCGAACTCGCCTGAAGCCTCAGCGCTGGCGGAAACCGGAGAAGTCCAGGTTTTCGCCGCCCGGGCGCAGGTCGCGCAGCAGCGAGTCGCGGTCGGCCGAGAGGGCGATGCTGATGGTCGAGCGGCGTTTGCCCGGGTTGCGCACTTCCATCTGCTCCATGTGCGAACGCAGGTAGCGCCGCGGCACCTTGAGGTGCTGCAACTGGTCGCCTTCCGGGGTGTGCAGCAGCAGGTTCACCCATCCGGTGTTGGTGCGCAGCCAGGCCACCGGCACGTCGAACCACCACAGGCTGCGCTTGCCGTCGAGCACGGCGAACAGGGTGTTGTCGCTGTTCAGCGCGGGAATGCCCAGCACCTCGTTGCGACGGGCGATGGCGGTGGTCTTGTCGAGTTTCATGCGGTGTCCTGCGAGTGACGCTGGGTAAGGCCGGGTATTGTGATGGCAATGCACTGAAACATAAAGCGCGGAGGGCCGCGAGCATCTCACAGGTTCAGCGTCCGCTCAGCTTCTGAAAAATAAATGAAACTCTGCGCTTCGCTCGCCACTCAACCCCTTTGTCGATTCCGACGTTCCCTCCAAAGGAGAAATCCCATGAGTGGCACCAAAGACAAAGTCAAAGGCATGGCCAACGAAGCGGTCGGCAACATCAAGCAAGGCGTGGGCAAGGCGACCGACAACGATCGTCTGCGCGCCGAGGGCAAGGCCCAGGAACTGAAGGGCGAAGCCCAGCAAGCCGTAGGCAAGGTCAAGGATGCCGTGAAGAAGCCTTGACCGGCCTGCGGGCCAGAGGCAAGACGGCCATCTTCGGATGGCCGTTTTTTTTCCTGCGGGATTGAATCGCGACCGGATATCCGGGGTCTATTAGACTGTTTTGTATCGAGCTTCGGGCAGCGCAAGGAGACGCCAATGAGATTCACCCACTTACGCGGCGTGCCGGTACACCGCGTACTGGTGCACACGGTCAAGGAATTCCTCGACGACGAGATGTCCACCTACGCCTCGGCACTGGCCTACCAGATGCTCTTTTCGCTGTTTCCCTTCCTGCTGTTTCTCATCGCGCTGATCGGTTTCCTGCACCTGCCGGACTTCTTCTCCTGGCTGCGCCTGCAGTCGGAGCTGGTCTTGCCGCCGCAGGCGCTGGAGCAGGTCAACCCGGTGATCGACCAGCTCCAGCAATCCAAGGGCGGCCTGCTTTCGGTGGGTATCGTCATCGCCCTGTGGACCGCCTCGGCCGGCGTACGCCTGATGATGAGCGCGATGAACGCCGCCTACGACGTGGTCGAGGGCCGCCCGGTGTGGAAGCGCATCCCGCTGTCGGTGCTCTACACCGTCGGCATCGCCGGCATGCTCCTGGCCGCCGCCGCCCTGATGGTGCTCGGGCCGCAGGTGATGAGCTGGGTGGCGTCGCAGGTGGGCATGGAGGAAATCATCGTCACCGTGTGGACGGTGCTGCGCTGGCCGGCCATCGTGATCCTGATGATGGTCGCCGTGGCCTTGATCTACTACGTGATGCCCGACGTGAAGCAGGAATTCCGCTTCATCACCCCGGGCTCGGTCCTGGCGGTGGTGGTGTGGATCATCGCGTCCCTGGGCTTCGGCTACTACGTGAAGACCTTTGCCGACTACAACGCCATGTACGGCAGCATCGGGGCGATCATCGTCCTGCTCCTGTACTTCTACATTTCCGCCGCGGTGCTGCTGCTCGGCGCGGAAATGAATGCGGCGATCGAGCACCTGTCCGCCGAAGGCAAGAATCCCGGGGAAAAACAACCCGGCGACGGCGGCGTGGATCGTGCTACAAGTGAGGACTCCGGACTGGGCCGCGATCACGCCCCGGCAGCCGGACCCGAACCCGTGAGCCGAACCTCCCATGATTCGTGAAATCCTCAAGATGGGCGACGAGCGCCTGCTGCGCATCGCCCCGCCGGTCCCGGAACGCCTGCTGGGCAGTCCCGAACTGCAGCAACTGATCGACGACATGTTCGAGACCATGCGCCATGTCGGCGGCGTCGGCCTGGCCGCGCCGCAGATCGGCGTGGACCTGCAACTGGTGATCTTCGGCTTCGAGCGCAGCGAGCGCTACCCGGATGCCGAGCCGGTGCCCCAGACCATCCTGCTCAACCCGGTGATCACGCCGATCGGTACCGAGCTGGAAGAGGGCTGGGAGGGATGTCTTTCCGTGCCTGGCCTGCGCGGTGTGGTCAGCCGCTACAAGAGCATCTTCTACGAAGGGGTCGACCCGCAGGGCCAGCCGATCCGGCGCACCGCCGACGGCTTCCATGCGCGGGTGGTGCAGCACGAGTGCGACCACCTGATCGGTCGCCTGTACCCGTCGCGCATCCACGACTTCAGCCGTTTCGGCTACACCGAAGTGCTGTTCCCCGGCCTTGACCCCGCGGCTGACGACTGAGTCCGCACCATCGCCAGCAGAGGCTTGCTGCGCCGGTAGCGGACCAGGCGCTCGGCGAGCACGGCGGGCAGGGCCTCGCTGACCGCGAAGTCCAGCCGTTCATAGAAATCCTGCAGGTCCGGATGACAGAACAGCCAGATGCAGCCCTCGACCTGCTGGCTGGCCTGCTCGACCAGGTGCCGCGCCACCTGCTGGCGTCGCCTGTGTGCATCCACCAGCAGGCCGGTCAGCCACTGGCCGCCCGGCACCGGGCTCAGGTTGAGTGCTGCGATGATCTCTCCCGAACGGGCCACCCAGGCCACGCCGTTGTCGCTGGCACGCATCGGCGAGGACTGGCTTTTGTAGAACTTGTTCAGCAGCGGCCGCTCGGTGGCGCTCAGCATGCTGCACTGGATCAGGGTCGGTTCTGGCACGGGCAGAGGCTCTGGGACGGGCATTTGACGCGGGCACAATGCAGGTCGATCGGGTAAGGATAAGCCTGGATTGTTGCCGGATCTGTAACAGTGAATGTCAGGCTTGATGATTCAACGAAGTTAGCAGATCAGTAAACTGAGCGCATCCCCACTAAGGAAACTCTGAAGAGGGCTTCCAGCTTTGGCAGAATGCCTGATCTCAACCGCAGAGACGCCTGATGAAGCAGA
>NZ_JAZDQN010000032.1:0-73918 GCF_036324125.1 Pseudomonas ulcerans
TGCAGGCGCCGCCCGTAACTCGCGACGTCAGGAGGCCGAGCGGAGGTGTCTGGAAGGGGCAGGTGCGCAGCACCCTTCGGCGTAGCCGAAGACGCGAGATGAAGATTTGCGCAGCAAATCGTAGGCCGCGCAGCCCCTGGAAGGCACCGTAGGGAGGGGACCCGGAGCGCAGCGTAGGGCCGGATGCAGGAGCAGGCGTTTTTGGTTACTTTTGCCGCCCAGCAAAAGTGACCCGCCGTAAAGGCGGAAGGGGCCGGCAGAGTCGCCGCAGGTAACGGATAAGCTCACAGCACCAACACCAACACCCGAATGCATCCGAATGCCTATCGCTGGCTGACCAGCGATAGGCACTCAAGGTCTCACTGGACCGCAGCGAACGCCTCGGCCACCTGCTGCAGGTTGTCCGGACGCAGGCCCGACATGCACACCCGGCCGCTGTCGATCAGGTACACGCCGAACTCGTCACGCAGGCGACGCACCTGGGCAACGCTGAACCCGGTGTAGCTGAACATGCCGCGCTGGCTGAGGAAGAACGAGAAATCCTGGCCCGGCAGCAGCACCGCCAGGGCATCCACCAGCCCCTGGCGCATGTCGAGGATGCGCAGGCGCATCTGCTCAACTTCCTCGGCCCACTGGGCATTCAGGCCGGCATCGTTGAGCACGGTAGCCACCAGCTGCGCGCCAAACGCGGGCGGGCTGGAGTAGTTGCGGCGCACGGTGGCCTTGAGCTGGCCGAGCACGCTGGCCTGGGTCTCGGCATCGTCGCAGACCACCGACAGGCCCCCTACCCGCTCGCCGTACAGCGAGAAGATCTTCGAGAACGAGTTGCTGACCAGGCAAGGCACGCCGGCACGGGCCGCTTCGCGGATGGCGAAGGCGTCATCCACCAGGCCGCCGCCGAAGCCCTGGTAGGCGATGTCGAGGAACGGAATCAGGTTGCGCGCCTTGACCACCTCGATCACCTGCTGCCATTGGGCCTGGTTCAGGTCGACACCGGTCGGGTTGTGGCAGCACGGGTGGAGCAGGACGATGCTGTTGGCCGCCAGGCTCTGCAGGCTGGCGAGCATGCCGTCGAAGTCGACGCCGCGGGTGGCCGGGTCGAAGTACGGGTAGGTGTGAACCTTGAAGCCTGCGCCTTCGAAGATCGCGCGGTGGTTGTCCCAGGTCGGATTGCTGACCCAGACCTCGGATTCAGGGAAGTAGCGCTTGAGGAAGTCGGCACCGACCTTCAGCGCGCCGGAACCGCCGACGGTCTGCACGGTGGCGACGCGGCCGCCGGTGACCGCCGGGTGATCGGCGCCGAACAGCAGATTCTGGATCGCCTGGCGGTAGCCGGCCAGACCTTCCATCGGCAGGTACAGCGAAGCTTCGTGGGGCTTGTCGGCCAGGCGCTTCTCGGCCTCGCCCACCGCTGCCAGCTGCGGTACCACGCCGGCGGCGTCGTAATACAGGCCGATGCTCAGGTTGACCT
Source organism: Pseudomonas ulcerans (assembly GCF_036324125.1). Classification (NCBI taxonomy): domain Bacteria; kingdom Pseudomonadati; phylum Pseudomonadota; class Gammaproteobacteria; order Pseudomonadales; family Pseudomonadaceae; genus Pseudomonas; species Pseudomonas ulcerans. The sequence goes on from NZ_JAZDQN010000032.1 coordinate 1,472, forward strand.
TGTCGGCACGTGGATCGGTCTTGAACGTCTCCATCAGGGACAGGATCGGGTCACCAGCATAGGCATCGACATGTTTGAACACAGCGCACAACTCCTTGGGAGAGGATCAATCGAACAAAGTGCGTCGAGGATACCCGGAGTAAGGCCCGAGGAACATGCCTCCGGCGCAACGGCCATGTGCATGAATGCACGGATTCGAAATGACGCGGACCGTCATCAAGGGCAACGCGGATGAACTGTGGGAGCGGGTTTACCCGCGATTGCATCGTTGAGTTCACTATCGCAATCGCGGGTAAACCCGCTCCCACAGAGTCCGCGTCACTCTTGGGCCTGTTCTCTGCGCAAAAGCGCAGCCTGAAAGGCGGACTCCCACAGGACTCACCTCAAGCCAAGGACTGCAACTGTTCCCACTCCTCGACCGTCACACTCACCCCTTCCCTATCCGACTTCGCCCGCTCCCTGAACCGCCGCTCCCCCGGCATCCGCGTCACCCCCACCGCCTCCATCTGCCGCACCAGCTCCCGGCTGCGCTCGGCAAAGCGCTCGCCCTGGGCCAGGCGTGGGTCAATGACGATCAGCAACTGCCCGGTCCACGGTGTCTTCGCCCCGGGATGCTGCGACCAGTCGAAGTCGAAGGAGAAATTGCCGCCGGTCAGCGCCGCCGCCAGCAGCTCCACCATCATCGACAGCGCCGAGCCCTTGTGCCCGCCGAACGGCAGCAGCGCACCACCATCGAGGATCGCCGCCGGATCGCAGGTCGGCTTGCCGTCACGATCCACGCCCATGCCCTGCGGCAGCGACTGGCCCTTGCGCGCGGCAATCTGCACGTCGCCGTGGGCGATCGCACTGGTGGCCATGTCGAAGACGATCGGCGCCCCGCCCGCGCACGGCGCGGCAAAGGCGATGGGGTTGGTACCGAACAGTGGCCGTTGCGCACCCTCGGGCACCACGCAGGTCATGCTGTTGACCACGCTCAAGGCCACCAGCCCTTCATCGGCGAACGGCTCGACATCCGGCCACAACGCCGCGAAATGATGGGAATTGTGGATCGCCAGTACAGCGATCCCGGCGCTGCGCGCCTTGCTCACCAGTAGCGCGCGGGCCGCCGCGAGGGCCGGCTGGGCAAAACCGCCGGCGGCATCGACGCTGACATAACCGCTGGCCACATCGCGTACCACAGGCTCGGCCCGGCCATCGACCCAGCCGCTGGCCAGGGTCGAGACATACCCGGGGATGCGAAACACGCCATGACTGTGGGCGCCATCACGCTGGGCGCTGGCGCAGTTGTGGGCCAGCACGGCGGCCACCGCCTCGCTGCAGCCATGGCGAACGAAAATGCGCTGCAACAGGTTCGCCAGTTCGGCGAACGGAATCTGTCTGGCAGGTGCGGACATCTGGAGCTCCCTTGCTTGGAATTTTGGAGTGGCAACAGCGACAGCAATGAAACGGACTTTCACCTCATGACAGCAAACTGTCAAATATTGACTTGATGACAGAAAACATTCATTTTCTGCCTCCAGCACCACCACCGACGAGATCCGCCCGTGAGCCAACCGATCAAGCAACGCCTGGAAAACAGCCTGCACGACGCCTCGGCCTCGGGTCGCAAGATCGCCAGCCATATGCTCGCCCACCTCACCGACCTGCCCTTCGAGACCTCCGCCAGCCTGGCGCAGAAGATCGGCGTCAGCGAGTCCAGCGTCGGCCGTTTCTGCCGGGCCCTTGGCTACGAGCACCTGAAGGCATTGAAGCAGGACCTCAAGGACGACCTCGGTGACGGTCCGTGGCTGGTGGGCGATCGACTGCAAGAATTCCGCCAACAGCCCGGCGACGACGGCGAAGGCCGCAGCCTGGAACTGGAGATCGCTGCGCTGGTGCGGGTCCACGAATACCGCCGCACTGCCGAGTGGGACCGCGTGGCCCAACGCCTGGCCGAGCGCCCGCGGGTGTTCGTCGCTGGATTCCAGACCGAGCGCGGCATCGCCCTGGGCATGACCCACCTGCTGCAATACCTGCGCGACGGCGTGCAAGCCGTGGACGGCAGCGCCGGGCACTTCGGCGAAGTGCTGCTGGGGAATCCCGAACGCTGCGCCCTGGTGGTCTTCGAAGCCCGCCGCTATTCGCGCCACGCCCTGCTCCTGTGTCGCAAGGCGCGGGAAGCGGGCATCCCGGTAACACTGGTTACCGACACCTTCTGTGACTGGGCCGATGCCAACGCCGACGAGGTGTTCCGCATTCCCACCCAGTTCAACCTGTTCTGGGAGTCCACCGCGACGATGCTGTCGTGGGTACACCTGATGGTCAACGAGGTCTGCAAGAAACTCGGGCCGGACGTTGAAAAACGCTTGGACGCAACTGCCGCTCTACACAACGAGTTCGTTGGCTACACGTCAACGGCAAAACAATAGACAGAGAGTGCATTTCACAGAGGTGTCAGATGAAACCAGTCATTCGTTTCGCGGGGGCCTGCGCGTTGCTGCTGGCCGGCATCACCTCGGCCCAGGCCGAAACCCTGAAGATCGCCACCGAGGGCGCCTACCCGCCGTTCAACTACGTGGACTCGGACAACACCCTGCATGGCTTCGACGTGGATATCGCCAAGGCCCTGTGCGAACGGATGAAGGTCGAATGCACGGTGGTGGCCCAGGACTGGGAAGGCATCATCCCGGCGCTGATCGCACGCAAGTACGACGCGGTGGTGGCGTCGATGATCGATACCGAGGAACGGCGCAAGAAGATCGCCTTCACCCGGCATTACTACCGCACCCCGCTGTCGGTGGCGGTGCCGAAGGATAGCGAGATCACCGACGCGCAGACCTCGTTCAAGGGCTACACCGTCGGCGCCCAGGCCTCCTCGACCCAGGCCATCTACGCCGAAGACGTGTACGGCAAGGCCGGTGCCGACGTGAAGCTCTACCCGACCCTCGACGAAGCCAACGCCGACCTCGCCGCCGGACGTCTGGACGGGGTGATCGCCGACAAGTTCCCGCTGCTGGAATGGCTGAACAAGACCGGCAAGGACTGCTGCAAGGCCCTGGGTGATGTCGAGGGTACCCGCGCCGATGCGGCGATCGCGGTGCGCAAGGAGGACGATGCACTGCGCGAGCGCTTGAACACGGCGCTGGATGCGATCGTCGCCGACGGCACCTATCAGAAGATCGCCAGCAAGTATTTCGACTTCGACATCTACAACTGATCCGGCGTCGACATCACGGGCCTCATCTCTGGTCAGCCGGGGATGGGGCCCGCAGGACAACAACAGCCAGCCCGGAGACTCCAGGCATGCTAGACCACCTCTCCCTGCTCTCCTTCGCCAGCGGCGGCTGGGGCCAGGCGCTGCTCGCCGGCGCCCTGGTGACCCTGGCGCTGGCCCTGGCCTGCCTGCCCGTCGGCCTGCCCCTGGGCCTGGCCGTGGCCCTCGCCGCGCGCTCGGAAAAACGCCTGCCGCGGGCCTGGGCCACGCTGTTTTCCACGGTCTTCCGCGGCCTGCCCGAGCTGCTCACGCTGCTGATCATCTATTACGGCTGCCAGATCGCCGCACAGAAGATCCTCGCCGCCCTCGGCTACCCGGGCGAGGTGCTGATCAACACCTTCCTCGCCGCCATGGTCGCCTTCAGCCTGGTGTTCGCCGCCTTCTCCAGCGAGATCTGGCTGGCCGCGTTCAAGACCGTGCCCAAGGGCCAGTACGAAGCCTGCGCCGCCCTCGGCCTGCGCAAGCACACCGCCTTCACCACGGTGATCTTCCCGCAGTTGCTGCGCATCGCCCTGCCCGGCCTGTCCAACAACTGGCTGTCGCTGCTCAAGGACACCTCGCTGGTCTCGACCATTTCCCTGGTCGACCTGATGCGCCAGACCAACCTGGCGGTCAGCGTGACCAAGGAGCCGATGCTGTTCTACGGCGTCGCCTGCCTCTGCTACCTGCTGTTCTCGGCGCTCTCGGGACGGGTGTTCCAGGCCATCGAGCGGCACTACAGCCGCCACCTGCGGAGTGCCCGGACATGACCTTCGACAACCTCATCGGCCTGGTACTCGACCCCGACCTGCTGGAACGCTACGGCCCGCGCTTCCTCGACGGCCTGCTGGTCACGGCGAAGCTGGTGGCGATCTCCTTCACCCTCGGCGCACTGCTGGGCCTGCTTCTGGCGCTGGCGCGGATGTCCCGCAGCCGACTCCTGCAGCGCCTGAGCGCCGGCTACATCTATTTCTTCCGCGGCTCGCCGCTGCTGGCGCAGCTGTTCCTGCTGTACTACGGCCTCGGCTCGCTCAAGGCCTTCTGGCAGGACGTCGGCCTGTGGTGGTTCTTCCGCGACGCCTGGTACTGCACCCTGCTCGCCTTCACCCTGAACACTGCGGCCTACCAGGCGGAGATCTTCCGCGGCAGCCTGCTGGCGGTGGCGCCGGGACAATACGAAGCGGCGGACGCCCTGGGCCTGAAGCGCTCGACCACCTTCTTCAAGGTGATCCTGCCGCAGTCGCTGGTGGTGGCCATCGGTCCGCTGGGCAACGAACTGATCCTGATGATCAAGGCCAGCGCCATCGCGTCGCTGGTGACCATCTACGATCTGATGGGGGTGACCAAGCTGGCCTTCTCCCGCAGCTTCGACTTCCAGATCTATCTCTGGGCCGCCGTGCTCTATCTGCTGATCGTGGAAAGCGTGCGCCGCGCCCTGAAACGCATCGAGGCCCGCCTGGGCCGTCACCTGCGCTGAACCCTTGCCGTAGAGGAACCTTTTACATGCACTGCGACACCCTCATTCTCGGCGCCGGCATCGTCGGCGTCAGCACCGCCCTGCACCTGCAGGCACGCGGCCGCAAGGTCATCCTGATCGACCGCGACGAGCCCGGCAGCGGCACCAGCCACGGCAATGCCGGGCTGATCGAGCGCTCCAGCGTGATCCCCTACGCCTTCCCTCGCGATCTGAAGAAGCTCGCCCGCTACAGCCTCAATCGCCAGTCCGACGTACGTTTCAGCTGGTGCCATGTGCCGAGGATCGCGCCCTGGCTGCTGAGCTACTGGCGCAATTCCGCGCCAGCGCCGCTGGCCGAGGCGACCCGGGCCATGCTGCCGCTGGTGCAGCGCTGCGTGGAAGAACACGACGCCCTGATCGAAGCCGCCGGCGCCCAGGCACTGATCAAGGCCAACGGCTGGATCGAGGTGTACCGTGACGATGCCGCCTTCGCCGGGGCCAAGGCCGAAGCCGAGGCGGTGCGCCACTACGGGCTGGCCTTCGAAGTCCTCGACCGCCAGCAACTGCTGGCGCGCGAAGGGGACCTGGGTCACAGCGTGGTGGGCGGCATCCACTGGCTCGACCCGAAGACCGTGACCAATCCAGGTGCCCTGGTACGCGCCTACGCGGCACTGTTCGTGCAGCGCGGCGGCCAGTTCATCCATGGCGACGCGCGCAGCCTGCGCCAGGTCGCCGGCGAGTGGCAGGTGGACAGTCGCCGCGGCCCGATCACCGCCCGGGAAGCGGTGATCGCCCTCGGCCCGCAGGCCGCGGAGCTGTTCAAGTCGCTGGGCTACCGCATTCCGCTGGAGATCAAGCGCGGCTACCACATGCACTTCCAGGCACGTGCCGGCGCGCAGTTGCAGCATTCGCTGTGCGATGTCCAGGCCGGCTTCGTGCTGGCGCCGATGGATCAGGGCATCCGCCTGACCACCGGCATCGAGTTCGCCGCCAGCGACGACCCGGCCAACGAGATCCAGCTCAAGCGATGCGAAGCCGTGGCCCGCACCCTGTTCCCCCTCGGCGAGCGCCTCGACAAGGCCCCCTGGCTGGGCCGCCGTCCCTGCCTGCCGGACATGCGCCCGGTGATCGGCCCGGCCAGCCGCCACCCGGGGCTGTGGTTCAACTTCGGACACGCCCACCATGGCCTGACCCTGGGCCCGGTGAGTGGGCGCCTGCTGGCGGAAATGATCACCGGCGAAGCCACCTTCACCGATCCTGCGCCCTACAGCGCCGAACGTTTTCGCTGAGCGCAATGAAAAGGGCCGACGCTGGTGAGGCGTCGGCCCTTTGTGTTTTTCAGTCTTCCAGTGGTTTCGGCGGCGGCAGCGGCTTCGCCGGCTTGGCCGGTTTTGCCGCCTCGCCCGGCTTGCCACCCTTGCCCGGCTTGGCCTCGGCCACTGGCGCAGGTTCCGGGACCGGAGTGGTGATCGCCTTCTCTTCGGCCGGCAACTGGTCCACTGCGGCGAAGATCTGCGCCATGTCCAGCTTGCCGTCGTTGGCAATCGGATGCTGGCTGCCGTCCTTGCCCACCAGGACCACCCGGGTGCCATTTTGTGCGCTGCGGCTGATCTGGCGGATCAATGCCATGGTGGTCTGCTGCTCCAGCGCCTTGTCCTCCCGTTTGCCGACCATGCCGGCGATGCTGTACAGCACCAGGTTGCGCTCCTTGAACCCCGCCTGGTTCGCCGGATCCTTGAGCGCCTCGTTGATCCCGCGCAACACCGGGTCGGCGGTGCTGGGCGCGATGATCACCAGCGGACGGGCCCTGCCGAGCTCCGTGTCCAGGGGTGTGTCATCGGCGAACAGCGGACCGGCGATGGCCAGCAGGACGGCAAGGGTCAGGGAGCGGGCGACCATGTGTTTCTCCTTATTCAATCCTCGTAACAATGACTACAGACCTCCGGGAAAGATCCGAAGGGCAGAGCCTAAACGACTGCAAGTGCCTGATGCCCGAGAACAAAGGTAACTTTCGGTGTCAGGCCAAGGAAAATTCCTACTGTTAGACAGGAGGATAGCTGATGGATTCGGGGGTGCCGGGTTGATCCGGGGTCTTCACCGTCTATTCCGGCCTCGTTGCGGCGTGGATATCTATATAAATTTGCCCGATGCAGATTCGGCGGAGAGCGCGATCCTGTGGGAGCGGGTTCACCCGCGATTACGGTGGCGAATCCACCGACTCAATCGCGGGTAAACCCGCTCCCCCAAAGTCCGCGTTCGGCATGTCCCACAGGATCGCGCTCTTCGCCGAATCTGCATCGGGAGCAACTCGAACCGCCGCGAACCAATAGGTCGCCTAGAACAACCCCATCTGCCGATCCACCAACCCGCCGAAATCATCCCCCACGAACGGCAGGATCGCATCCGCCACCGGCTGCAGTTGCTTGTCCAGGTAATGCTGGTAGTCGATCGGATTGCGCCGGTTTTCCAGCGGCTCCGGCCCGCCGGTGGTGATCACGTAGCTGATCCAGCCGCCCCGGTGATACTGCCGCGGCCGCCCCAGGCTGTCGTTGTACTCGTCCGCCAGGCGCGCCGCGCGGACATGCGGCGGGACATTGCGCTGGTACTCGTCCAGCGGCCGGCGCAGGCGCTTGCGATACACCAACAAGTCGTCCAGCTCCCCCGCCAGGGTGCGCTGCACGTAGTCACGGACGAACTCGCGGTACGGCTCGCGCTGGAAGATCCGCTGGTACAGCGCCTGCTGGAACTCCCGGGCCAACGGCGACCAGTCGGTGCGCACGCTTTCCAGGCCCTTGTAGACCATTTCCTCGCTGCCATCGGCGCGCCGCACCAGGCCGGCGTAGCGTTTCTTGCTGCCCTCCTCGGCACCGCGGATGGTCGGCATCAGGAAGCGCCGGTAGTGGGTCTCGTATTGCAACTCCAGGGCACTTTCCAGCCCGTATTCCTCGCGCAGGTGCTCGCGCCACCACTGGTTGACCCCGGCCACCAGCTCGCGGCCGATGCGGTCGGCCTCGTCGCCCTCGTGGGCACGCTTGAGCCAGACGAAGGTGGAATCGGTGTCGCCGTAGATCACCGTGTAGCCCCGGGCCTCGATCAACTGGCGCGTGCGCTGCATGATTTCATGCCCGCGCAGGGTGATGGACGACGCCAGGCGCGGGTCGAAGAAGCGGCAGCCGCTGGAGCCGAGCACGCCGTAGAAGGCATTCATGATGATCTTCAGCGCCTGGGACAACGGCGCATTGCCGTCGCGCTTGGCCGCCTCGCGGTTCTGCCAGACTCGCTCGACGATGGCCGGCAGGCAGTGCCGGGTCCGCGAGAAACGCGCCTCGCGAAAACCCGGCACCGAGTGCGCATCGTCCGGCTCGCGCAGGCCCTCCACCAGGCCCACCGGGTCGATCAGGAAGGAACGGATGATCGACGGATACAGGCTCTTGTAGTCCAGCACCAGCACCGACTCGTACAGCCCCGGCCGCGAGTCCATGACGAACCCGCCCGGGCTGGCCTCGCCTTCGCATGCGCCGAGGTTCGGCGCGACGAAGCCCAGGCGGTGCATCGCCGGGATGTACAAATGACAGAACGCCGCCACCGAACCGCCGCTGCGGTCCGCCGGCAGGCCGGTGACCGTGGCCCGCTCCAGGAGAAAATCCATCAGCCGGGTCCGGGCGAAGATCCGCGTGACCAGCTCGCAATCCTTGAGGTTGTAGCGGGCCAGTGCCGGGCGGTCCTCGGCGAACATGCGGTTGATCTCGTCCATGCGCTGGTACGGCGTGTCGATCGCCTTGCCCTCGCCGAGCAGGGTCTGGGCCACGTATTCCAGGCTGAACGAGGGGAAGGTCCAGGTCGCCGAACGCAACGCCTCGATGCCGTCGATGATCAGGCGCCCGGCGGCACCGGCGAAGAAATGCGTGCGGCTGCCGTGCTCGCGCCACTCCATGGGCTGGGCGTCGCGCCCCAGCAGCAGCGGCACGTTCAGGCGCTGGCTGTGTTCGTGGAGGACGCGCAGGTCGAACTGCACCAGGTTCCAGCCGATGATCGCATCCGGATCGTGCTCGGCCAGCCAGGTGTTGAGGCGTTGCAAAAGCTCGGCGCGGCTGGCGCACCAGGCCAGGTCGAAATCGATGCCGGTGCTGTCGCCGTTGGCCGGGCCGAGCATGAACACCTGGCGCTGGCCACAACCTTCCAGGGCGATGGAATACAGCTCGCCGCGCTCGCTGGTCTCGATATCCAGCGACACCAGCTTGAGTGGTGGACGGTAGTCGTTGGCCGGTTTCAACTGGGCGTCGACGAACACGCCCGCCGCATCCTGATTCCCGCCAAAGGTCACCGGTGCGGTGATGAAGCGCTCCATCAGGTAGCGTTCCGGCGGGCGGATATCGGCTTCCAGCACCTCGATGCCGGCACCGCGCAGGCGCTTGTCCAGCTGGATCAACTGGCGCTGCTGCCGGCAGTACAGGCCGAGCACCGGTTCGTGATGAAAATCCTGCAGGGCCAGCGGGCGCAGCTCGACGTCGCGTTCGCCGCGCAGCAGCTCGCGGGCGCGGGCTTCGTAGCGAGCCGGGATAAAGGCCACCGAGGTCTGCGGCGGCAGGCGCACCCGACGCGGACCGGCATCGCTGGCCAGCCAGAACTCCACCTCGGTGCCCTGGGGCGTATCCCGCCAGTGACGGGTCAGGACGAAGCCCTGCTGTAGCTGCACCGCGCTTTCCTCGTCGTGGCCGGCAAAAGGGAACGGATTCTACCCGAGCGCCGCCGCCGGCGCGCACCTTTGAGGTGCGACGGGTTTCGGCGCGGCGGGCATCCGGCTAGAATGCGTCGCCATGGAGATCCTTCACCCACTATGGACAGTGCCCGATACCATGAATTGCGCTTCAGCCCTATCCCGCCCACAAGCCGACGGGCCCAAGGATCCACATCGTGCGCTGTGATCGTTCCCTGCTCTCCCTGCTGTGGCTGCTGCCCCTGCTGGCGACGGCCGCCGAGCCCGTCGTCATCGACCCCCATGCCGACCTCCTCTACCGCCAGGCCCTGCCCCTGCTGGAGAAGGCCGAGGCACAGGGCAACGCCCTGCCCGTCGACGCGGCGCCCAACGACCAGGAACTGATCCGCAAGGTCCAGGCCCTAGACCAGACCCTGCAACCGGCGGTGGCCCTGCTGCAACGCGCGGCGCTGCTGCACCATCCGGTGGCCGAGTACCGCCTGGCCCTGCACTACATCACCGACCTGCCGGCCGACCAGATCGCTGCCGAAGCCTGCCCGCTGCTGCATTCCAGCCTCGCCCAGGGCTTCGCCCCGGCGGCGCTGGAGGTGGTCAACTGGTGCCCCAACCTGCGCGACAGCAACGAATACCGCCAGGCCCTGGAGCAATTGCCAGCACGCAGTTCGCTGTATGCCGGCTACTACCCGCAACCAGCGGTGCGCCTGCTGTGCCTGCGCGAACGCCCGCAAGGCCTGGCCTTGCAGTGGGGCCGCCAGCGCGACTTCCAGGCCGAGGCCTATCGCCTGCTGGCGGGCCTCGACCCGGTGCAGCGCAGCAGCTACGTGCAGAAGGCGCTGGAGATCAACGGCTGCCAGGCCGTGCAGCGGCAGGTGGTCAGCCGTCCGTAGCGCTGCATAGAGCAAGATTGTTCAAGGCAGTCATCCAGCGCTCTGGCATGCTGGATGACCCTTCCCCAGCACGCTGTCGCTCATGTCCGCATCTCTTGCCCGAACTGCTTATCTCCAGGGTTCCATCGCCTGCATCCCGCTGTCCCTGGCCGTCGCGCCCTGGGGCCTGCTGGCCGGTTCGATGGCCATCGAAGCCAACCTCACGCCCCTCGAAGGCCAGGGCCTGTCGGCGATCGTCTTCGCCGGTGCCGCGCAACTGGTGGCCATCGGCATGCTCAAGGGCGGTGCCAACCTGTTCTCGATCCTGCTCACCACCCTGCTGCTGACCTCCCAGCACCTGCTCTACGGGCTGTCCATGCGCCCGGTGCTGTCCGAGCTGCCGGCCCGCTGGCGCCTGACCCTGGGCTTTCTGATGACCGACGAGTTCTTCGCCCTGGTCAGCCAGTACGACCGCGCCCAGTTCAACCGCTGGTATGCCTTCGGCGTCGGTTTCACCTTCTACCTGGCGTGGAATCTGTTCACCCTGGCCGGGATCATCCTCGGCCAGAACATCCCGCACCTGGACAAGCTGGGCCTGGACTTCTCCATCGCCGCCACCTTCGTCGCCCTGATCGCCCCCACCGTACGCAACCTGCCGACCGTGGTCTGCGTGGCCGTGGCGCTGTTCTGCTCGGTGCTGTTCAGCTACTGGAAATGGGAAACCGCACTGGTCGCCGCCGGCCTGCTGGGCATGGCCGCCGGCTTCATCTGTCAGAAAACCTGGGGAGCCCGCTGATGGTCTTCGTGCTGATCTTCGCCATGGGCCTGCTGGTGTTCCTCAACCGCTACGCCTTCCTCGAACCGCGCCTGCCGCTGCGCCTGAGTTCGAATGCGCGGCAATTCCTCGGCTTCGCCGTGCCGGGCATGCTCACCGCGATCTGCGGGCCGATCGTGTTCCTGCCCGAGCACCAGTTGAACCTGAGCCCGGCCAACCCTTACCTGCTGGGTTCGCTGCTGGCCGTGGGACTGGTACTCTGGACGCGCAATGTCCTGCTCAGCATGCTGCTGAGCATGGGCTTCTTCTTCGTCTATCGCTGGTGGCTGAACGGTTCGCCATGACACACGCTCCCCGGGAACAGACCCACTTCTGGCAGGCGCCGGCGCTGGACAACCTCGAGCTGCTCCAGGCCCGCTACTTCCAGCAGCGCTTTGCGCCGCACGTGCACGAGGGCTATTCCATCGTCGCCGTCGAGACCGGCGCCCAGTGCTTCTGGCACCGCGGCGCCGACCACCTGGCGCCAGTGGGCAGCGTGGTGCTGATCAACCCGGAAGAACTGCACACTGGCGCCCGCGCCCATGAAAGCGGCTGGAGCTACCGCGGCTGCTACCCGGACGTGGCGCACATGACCGACATGCTCGACGAACTGGAACTCAACCCCGGCGGCACTCCAAGCTTCGCCAGCAGCGTGCTGCAGGACCCGGTGGTGTTCCGCGCCCTGCTCGGTCTGCACCACAGCGCGCAGCACGGCGCCAGTGCCCTGGAACAGCAGTCGGCCTGGCGCGAGGCGGCGCTGCTGCTGATGCAGCGCCATGCGCGGATCCGCGACCCGCGCGAGCCGGGCAACGAACCCCAGGCCGTGGCCCGCGCCCGCGAGCTGCTGGATGCGCGCCTGGACTGTCCGCCGTCCCTGGAAGAGCTGGCGGCGGCGGTGCATCTGTCGCCGTTCTACTTCGCCCGGGTGTTCCGCCAGGCCACCGGCCTGCCGCCCCATGCCTGGCTCAAGCAGCGCCGCCTGGCCCGGGCGCGGACCCTGCTGCGCCACGGCTACCTGCCGTTCAACGTCGCGGTGGACCTCGGTTTTGCCGACCAGAGCCATCTCAATCGCCAGTTCAAGCAGGCCTTCGGCGTCACCCCCGGCGAGTACCGCCGCGCCTGTGTCGAAAACCCCACGGCAATCTCCGTTCGATAATCGAACGAAACCCGGGTTTCCCCCCTCAAGCAGTGACAAACCGCCTCCGATAGCAGTGCCAACCCGCCCGATCCGAAAAGTGGCGGGACTGACAATCGAGGAGTTCCGCCCGCATGCTTGCCGACCTGAAAATCCGCACCGGAATGTTCTGGGTGCTGTGCCTGTTCAGCCTGACCCTGCTGTTCTCCACCGCCAGCGCCTGGCGCAGTGCCGTGGGCAGCGACCAGCAGATCGGCGAACTGGACCGCACCGCGCACCAGTCCGACCGGCTGAACAACGCCCTGCTGATGGCGATCCGCTCCAGCGCCAACGTGTCCTCGGGCTTCATCGAACAGCAAGGCGGGCACCTGGACAGCGCCAAGGGCCGCCTGACCCGTTCGGAAGAACTGATCGAGGCCAGCCGCCTGCTGGTCGAGGAATTCGTCGCTGCGGCGGACCCGGCGATCAAGTCCACCGCGGAGGACCTGCAACGCACCTTCCAGGGTTACGCCGTGGCCATCTCCGGACAGCGCCAGGCAACCCGGGAAAACTCGCTGGAGCGTTACTTCGTGGCCAACGTCGATGCCGGCAATGCCATGGCCCGCCTGCAGGCGCTGCGCCAGGACCTGGTGAAGATCCTCGGCGAGCGCGGCCAGCAGATCATGGCCGAGTCGGCGCGCCGCCTGCAGACCGCGCAGTGGCTGAGCCTGGCCCTGTTCGCAACCACCCTGCTGCTCGCGGCGCTGTGCTGGGGCTTCATCCAGCAACGGGTGCTGCGCCCGTTGCGCGAGGCCGGACGGCATTTCCAGCGGATCGCCGGCGGCGACCTGAGCGAGCCGGTGCAGGTGCCGGGTGGCAACGAGATCGGCCAGCTGTTCGCCGAACTGCAGCGCATGCAGCACAGCCAGCGCGACACCCTGGGCCGGATCAACGCCTGTGCCGGGCAACTGGCCGAGGCCGCCGCGCTGCTGGACGGCGTGACCGAGCAGAGCGCCGAAAGCCTGCGGCGTCAGGACGAAGAACTGGAACAGGCAGCCACCGCCGTCACCGAGATGACCACCGCAGTGGAAGAAGTGGCGCGCAACGCGGTGTCCACCTCCCAGGCCGCCGGTGAATCCAATCGCCTGGCCGAGCAGAGCCGGCGCCAGGTCAGCGAGACCCTCGGCGGCACCCAGGCCATGGCTGGCGAAGTCCAGGCCGGCAGCGAGCGCCTGCAATTGCTGGCGGGCGAGATCCGCGATATCGGCAAGGTGCTGGAAGTGATCCGCGTGGTGTCGGAGCAGACCAACCTGCTGGCCCTCAACGCTGCCATCGAGGCGGCCCGCGCCGGGGAAGCCGGGCGCGGATTCGCCGTGGTCGCGGACGAAGTGCGCACCCTGGCCTACCGTACCCAGCAGTCGACCCAGGACATCGAGCAGATGATCGGCAGCGTGCAGCACGGCACCGAGGCGGCCGTCAGTTCCATGCATGCCAGCGCCGAACGGGCACGGGCGGCGCTGGACAGCACCCAGGCTTCGGAGCAAGTACTGCAAGGGATCTATGCCGCCATCGGGCAGATCAACGAACGCAACCTGGTGATCGCCAGCGCCGCCGAGGAACAAGCCCAGGTGGCCCGGGAGGTGGACCGCAACCTGCTGAACATCCGTGAGCTGTCGGCGGGGTCGGCGCAAGGAGCGCAGCAGACCCGGGCGCAGAGCCAGGCTTTGTCGGGGCTGGCGGCGGAACTGACGGAGCTGGTTGGGCGCTTCCGCGTCTGATCGCGACACATAATCCGTGGGGCGGAGCGCTTGGGTCTTTGCTTGCACTTTCGCCCCCAAACCCGGAAGCTTCCCGCTTTTGCCCCGAGCCCCGCCACGCATGTCCGTCGTCACCCAGTACCTCACCGCCCCCGAAGACCCCCTGCACAGCCAGCTCATGCAACTGGTGGTGGACAACTTCAGCGACCTCAGCGCCACCGCCCTGCCGCCGAGCAACCCGCTGTACAACCTCTACCAGTACGGCCTTGGCTTCGAAGTGCACCTGTACCTCCAGGCCCTGGGCGGCACGCGCTTGCCGGTGGGCCTGGTGCTGGCCTGCGAAGACGACGATCCGCAGCGCCTGGCCGGGTTCGCCCTGTACCTGCCGGTCGAAGGTGAGCCGCAGTCCTGCGCGCTGGCCTATATGGCGGTGCGCCAGGACCTGCGTCGGCGCGGCATCGGCCGGGCCTTGCTCGACAACCTGCGCCAGCGCCATCCACGGATCGAGCTGGCCTGCGGACAGAACCGCGTGCCCTGCTTCGAGGCCCTGGGTTTCGCCGTGGTCGGCGCCCGCGGCCCGCAGGTGCTGATGGCCACCGACGCCCCCGCCGGCGATGCCGAACTGGCGGTGCTGGACGTGGCGCCGATCTTCCGCACCGTGGAGATCCAGCAGATCCACAGCTATCTGCTCAAGCAGCACGGGCGCAAGGCGATGATCGAGGCGGAGCGCAAACGCGACCGCCACCTGGATGAACTGACCCGGCATGCAGCTGCGTTCGCCCGGGAGCGGGTCGGGGAATGGCAGCTGCGGGGTGTGCGGGTGGTGTGAAGCACCCGGCTGCAAGCAGGCGATCAAGCGAAACGCTACCGTCCGGCGGCAACCCCGGAATTATTGGACTTGGCGCCAGTCCACCGAGCAGGTAGCAGCGGCAATCCGTGCCGGGCACCTTCGCCGGAGGGGTCCGACCATGGCCAGCCTGTGGCAAGCACTCTGCCTGAGCATCACCCTCGTTGTCCTGCCCTGCGCCAGCGCCGCCGACAACCCGGTCGCGGCCAAGGCCGAGGACAAGGCCGAAGCCCTGGAACATGCGGTGGCCACCCAGACCGCCCCAGCCCCTGCGGAAAAGATCACCCCCCTTGAGGCCAAGGCCGTCGACCCCGACGGCGCCGCCGCCCTGGACGACACCCTGACCTGCCTGGCCCGCACCATCTACTGGGAAGCCAAGGGCGCCAGCGCCGAGGACATGCAGGCCGTGGCCAACGTGGTGCTCAACCGCGTCGGCCACGACGGCTTCCCCGACAGCGTCTGCGCCGTGGTCAAGGAAGGTTCGGAACGCCATGCCTGCCAGTTCTCCTGGTGGTGCGACGGCCGCAGCGACCAGATCAAGGAGGACGAGCCTTACCTGGCCGCCAAGGAAATCGCCCGCAAGACCCTCAACCGCCAGCTCCCCGACAACACCCGCGGTGCCCTCTACTTCCATCATCGCCAGGTCTCTCCCGCTTGGGCGAAAACCTTCGTGAAAACCGCGCAGACCAGCAAATTCTTCTTCTACAAGCCGCAAAATGGCGCCGCACGCTGACAGGTCGCCGGGAACCCTGACGGCCTGATGCCAGACAAAGACGACAGGCGCGGGCCAATCTGGCTACCATGCACGCTGAAATCACCCCCAATCCACCGGGGACACCGGTCGGGCCATGAGCGCGGACCCGCCGGATTCATTGCAAGACCACGCCAGGCCATTCATCCGCCCCGTGGTGCCAGAACCAGGGAGAGTCAAATGCGCGTCCGTTCCTCCATGCTTTCGCTTGCCCTTGTGTGCCTGGGCTCGCTGTTCGCCAGCCAGGCCCAGGCCAGCGAAGAAACCCAACTGATCGATTCGATCAACGCCTACCGCAACCAGTCCCAGGCCTGCGCCAGCCAGGCCTCGCTGGAACTGCCGCCGCTGGCCAGCGACCCGCGCCTGGTGCTGTCGGCCACCAGCATGGGCGACCTGCAGCAGCAACTGGCCCGGGTCGCCTACCCCATGGTCAATGTCCAGGCCATCAGCCTGTCCGGCCCGCGCGACGCGGCGGCGGCCATGCAGGCGATCCGCGAAAGCTTCTGCCAGGTGGTTCTCGACCCGCAGTTCGTCGATATCGGGGTCAGTCGCGAAGACCGCGAATGGCGCATCGTGGTCGCGCGGCCGCTGCTCAGCGCGCGCCTCGGCGACTGGCAGAGCGAAGGCCGCAATCTCCTCGAAGCGATCAATGCTGCCCGCGCCCAGCCGCGCCAGTGCGGCAGCCAGGCGATGAGCGCCACCACCCCGCTGAGCTGGAACGACACCCTCGCCGGCGCCGCCCAGGGCCACAGCCGGGCCATGGCCAACCAGAACTTCTTCGACCATGTCGACCGTGAGGGCCGCACCCCCGGCGACCGCGCCGAACTGGCCGGCTACAGCGGCGCGCGCATCGCCGAGAACATCGCCGCCGGCCTCGACAGCCCGCGCAAGGTGATCGAAGGGTGGCTGGCCAGCCCTGGCCACTGCGCCAACCTGATGAATCCGCAACTGCGCGAACTCGGCGCGGCTTACGCCACCGACCCGAAGAGCGACGCCGGGATCTACTGGACCGCCCTGTTCGGCACGCCGTGACCTCAGTCCGTCATGCCAAGGTTGGGAATGGGGAAATCGACGGCGCCGGTGAGCAGGCGTTCGAGGCTTGACGGGAAGCCCAGGCGCACCTGCAGGGTGCCGGCACCGGTCGCTGGCAACCAGCCGGTGCCGACCGCCACCACGTCCGGCGAATGGCCGCACAGGAACGGCGCCGCGACCCCATCGGCCAGGCGCACGTAACCACGCCAGTTGCCCAGGTCACTGAACATCTGGGCGTTGCGCCGATACAACTCGATCTCGGCCCTGACACGCTCCTGCACCTGGGCGTAACCCACCAGCCGGACCTCGACGAATTCGTAGACCTTGAGGTTGATGCAGGTCTCGATGCCCGGCAGCGCCACCACCAAGGCATGGGACTGCCCGAGGCAGGCGTGACGGGTATCGGCACTGACGTGGATATCGCCGTTGCCGTCGCTGGGTCCCTCGCAGCGGTACACCACCCCACCGACCTGGCTCTCCCGCGGTACCAACGGCAGCCCGACGGCAGCACCGCCGGTATCGCGCACATTCAAGGTGAAGCGGTACAGGCCACCGTGATCGACACACCAGGTGCTGCCCTGCCGGATCAAGCCGTCGACGGCCTCGGCACGGACGGTCACCCGTGGCTCGCCGCAGAAGCGCAGCGCCGGCCCGGCAGTGGCCGGCGGCACGTCATGGTGCACATCGCCCGCGCCCTCGTCGGCATTCCACAAGGCCTCGTTGCAGCCCGTCTCGGCGCCGCACCGATGCAGATGAAAGCCGCGCCGCAGAAAGTCCCGCAGCGCGTCGAGACTGACCCGCAGGACGGTGTCGGAAGCTGGCGGGGACAGGCCGTCGCAGACCAATGGAAGAGTAGAAATCGCTGCCTTGCGCCGGACCATGAGCGGTTCTCCATCCTTGTGAACGACGCCTGCGCGCCGCCGGTTTCGCTGAAGCTAGTCAGCAGCGCCGGTTCCCGCTACTGACAAATTTATCAGGTGCCCCCGCCCACCCCGCCCGGATACGAGCGAGCGCCAACGGCGGCGCGGGTACCTGTTATTTTTGTCAGTTAACGAAAAACCCCGCGCAAGGCACTCTTGCTCCACGCACCGTGACATGGAGCTCCCGACATGCAGGATCAGACAGCAGGCGTCGCCCTTCCCGAGCTACCCAAGGGCGGCGGCTCCATCCAGGGTATCAGTGGGGGCTGGGGCGCCATCGGTACCTCCGGGGCCGCGTCCCTCGACATCCCCCTGCCCGTCTCCCCCGGTCGCGGCTACGCCCCGTCTCTTGCCCTGAACTACCACAGCACCGTCAGCAATGGCCTGTTCGGCATGGGCTGGAGCCTGGGCCCTTGCTGTGTCGCACGGCGCACCAGCAAGGGCGTGCCGCGCCATGACGACAACGATGTGATCCTCGGTCCCGACGGCATGGTCTGGCTGGCCGAGCGCGATGCCGCGGGCGCGCCGCTGTTCACCTGGGTGGACAGCTACCGCGAGCTGCCGCTGGACCGGCGCTACCAGGTGATCCGCCACTTCCCGCGGATCGAAGGCGCTTTCGAGCGTATCGAGCACTGGCGCGCCGACGGCGACGATCCGGGCTTCTGGCTGGTCCACGGCAGCGATGGCAGCCTGCATTGCTACGGGCGCCAGCCGTCCTCGCGCAGCGCCGATCCGGATAATCCGCGACGGGTCGGCGAATGGCTGCTGGAGGAGAGCATGAATGCCCACGGCGAGCACATCCTCTACCAGTACAAAAGCGAGGACCTCGCCGGACTGGAACCCGACCAGCCCCGCGACTTCCGCGCCCGGCGCTACCTGAACCGGGTCTGCTATGGCAATGCCAGCGCCCATCCCTGGCTGTACCTGTGGCAGCCGGAACAGATCGGCGAGGTGCACTGGCACTTCGAACTGCTGTTCGACTTCGGCGAACGCAGCACCGGCCTGGACGACCGCCCCGACTACGGCGAAACCCAGCCCTGGCCGGTGCGCAGCGACCCCCACAGCTCCTTTGCCTACGGTTTCGAGCTGGGCAACCTGCGCCTGTGCCGGCAGGTGCTGATGTTCCATCGCTTCGTCGAAGAACTGGGCGAAGCGCCGGTGCTGGTGCGCCGCCTGCTGCTGGAGTACCAGGCCAGCGAGCTGTCCTACAACCTGCTGGTCGGCGCCCACAGCCAGGCCTGGGCTGCGGACGGCCGGCGCAGCAGCCTGCCGCCGCAGAGCTTCGCCTACGCGCCGTTCTACAGCGAGGCGCCCTGCCAGTTCAGCGAGTTTCCCGCCTTCCCCGGCCTCGACGACGGCGTGCAGTACCAACTGGTGGACCTCTATGGCGAGGGTCTGCCCGGAGTGCTGCACCGTCACGACAAAGCCTGGTACTACCGCGAGCCACTGCGCGATCCCGCGCCAGGCCGCGACGACGGCCCCGACGACAGGGTCATCTACGGCGACTGGAGCCTGCTGCCGCGCATCCCCGTTGCGGACAGCAGCCGCCCGGTCAGCCAGTCGCTGCAGGACCTGACCGGCGACGGTCGCCTGGACTGGTGCATCCGCGCACCGGGGCTCAATGGCTTCTTCACCCTCGGCAGCGACCGCGAATGGTCAAGCTTCGTGCCCTTCGCCGCAGTCCCCAGCGAAGCCCTGCACCCGCTGGCGCAACTGGCCGACCTCAGCGGCGCCGGCCTGCTCGACCTGGCCCTGATCGGCCCGCGCAGCGTGCGCCTGTACGCCAACCGGCGCACCCTGGGCCATGCCGCGCCGGTGGAAGTGGCGCACGAAGGCGACGACCTGCCGCTGATCGGCGATGGCCGCGCGGAGCTGGTGGCCTTCAGCGATATCCTCGGCAGCGGCCAGCAGCACCTGGTGCGTATCCGCCACAACGAAGTGCGCTGCTGGCCGAATCTCGGTCACGGACGTTTCGGCAAGGGTTTCCGCGTCGCCAGCCTGCCCTTCGCCCATGACAGGTTCGACGCCACCCGGGTACGCCTGGCCGACCTCGACGGCTCCGGCGCCAGCGACCTGCTGTACCTGCAAAGCGATGGCGTGCAGGTATTCATGAACCGCTGCGGCTTCGGCCTGCAGTCGCCGGTACTGCAGCCCTGGCCGCCAGGAGTGCGCTATGACCGCTTGTGCCAGGTCAGTGCTGCCGACCTGCAGGGGCTGGGCTGCGCCAGCCTGGTCCTGACGGTGCCGCACATGACCCCGCGGCACTGGCGCCTCGACTTCACCGCGCACAAGCCCTACCTGCTCAACCGCAGCGACAACAACATGGGGGCCGTCGGCACGGTCGAGTACCGCAGTTCCGGCCAGGAATGGCTGGACGAGAAACAGGAGCTGCGCCAGGCCGGCAAGGTCGCGGTCAGCCACCTGCCGCTGACCCTGCACCTGGTGTGCCGGCAGACCCAGCTCGACGAGATCACCGGCAACCGCCTGGTCCAGTTGCTGCGCTACCGCCGCGGCCATTACGACCGCCAGGAGCGTGAACTGCGCGGCTTCGGCCTGGTGCTGCAGACCGACAGCGAAAGCGCCCGCGGCGACGAAGACGTGCATTTCACCGCGCCATTGCTGAGCAAGACCTGGTTCCATACCGGCCAGTACCCGGCACCGCCACGGGACGATTTCTTCCACGACCCGGAAGCCGCCGAGCCCGGCCCCGACCTGCTGGCGCTGTTCGAAGGCGAGGCCGACCACATCGTCGACGCCCCCGACGAAGCGCGCCTGCGCGCCATGGCCCACGCCCTCGGCGGCTCGCCGATCCGCAGCGAACGCTACGGCCTCGACGACAGCGCGCAACAGGCGGTGCCCTATTCGGTGGAGCAGCACCGCTACCTGCTGCGCGAACTGGCCCCGGCCGGCCCCCACCAGCCCTACGCGCGGATGCTGCCACTGACGCTGGAGCACATGGTCCTGGACTACGAGCGCCAGGCCGACGACCCGCGCTGCCAGCACAGCGTCAACCTCGCCCATGACCGCTACGGCCAGCTGACCCATGGCGTGCTGGTGCATTGCGCCCGGCGCCGGGACGTCGGCGACCCGCCGCCGTTCGACAGCGAGCACGAGCAGACCTGGTGGCGCGACGCCCATGACGAGGCGCAGTACAACCACTACCTCAACGAAACCCGCGCCGAGCTCATCCACCTCGACGCCGCCCAGGGCTGGCGCCTTGGCCTGCCGTGGCGCCAACGCGACAACGTGCTGATGCTCGCCCGCGCCGAACTGCCGGTGCGGCAGATCGGCTACGAGCACCTGGCCGGGCCGGAAACACCGCTGCACGAACAGGCCGAGCGCGTCCTCGGCGGACAGCGCGTGCAGCGCTACCAGGCCGCCGACAGCAGCGTGCGCGAGGACCTGCCCGATGGCCAGGCCAGCTTCGAAGCCCTCCCCGGCTATCTGGAGAGCGCCGAACTCAACGAGCAGGCGCTGCAAGCCTACGACCGGGTGATGAGCCGCGAGGAACTGCACGACAAGCTGCTGGCCCTGCACTACGAGCCGATGCCGGCCTTCCTCCCCGAGCAACCGGAGCTGGAGCTGTGGGCCATTCGCCAAGGCTTCACCACCTACGCCCCAGCCAGCGCCTTCCACCGCCCGCTGGCCGTGCGCGAAACCCGCAGCCATGGCCTGACGCAGATCGAGCACGACCGCTACCACTGCCAGGTCAGCCGCGTGACCCTGCCCGACGGCTGCCAGACCGAAGCCGAGTTCGACTACCACTGCCTGCAGCCCTGGCGTATCACCGATCCCAACCTCAATGTCCAGGAAGCCCTCTACGACGGCTTCGGCCGGGTCCTGGCCAGCGCCTTCCACGGCACCGAGGACGGTGAACCGGCCGGCTTCGCACCGCTGAGCGAATACCAGCGCGACAGCGAAGACCTGGCCAGCGCCATCGCCGCCCCCTTCGCTGCCGTGCAGAACGCCGCCAGCGTCTGCTACTACGATGCCTTCAGCTGGATGCAGCCGCTGGAGACCCGCCAGCCCGTACACAGCGCGGTGTTCCTGGCCGACCGCTATCCCGGCGATCCCGACCTGCAGATTCGTATCGCCCTGAGCAGCAGCGACGGCTTTGGCCGCGCCCTGCAAAGCAAGCAAAAGGTCGAAGCGGGGCTGGCCTACGCGGTCGACGAGAATGGCGAGCTGCGCCTGGAGGACGGCAA
This sequence comes from Pseudomonas ulcerans, assembly GCF_036324125.1. Lineage (NCBI taxonomy): Bacteria > Pseudomonadati > Pseudomonadota > Gammaproteobacteria > Pseudomonadales > Pseudomonadaceae > Pseudomonas > Pseudomonas ulcerans. The sequence goes on from NZ_JAZDQN010000032.1 coordinate 23,183, forward strand.
GCCGGTGCAGGTGGAGGCCGATCCGCGCTGGCGGGTCAGCGAGCGCGTCGAATACAACAACAAGGGCTTGCCGGTGCGGGTCTACCGGCCCTATTTCGCCGAGCGCTGGCGCTACATCAACGATGCCTCGTTCCGCCTGTTCGGCTACAACGACCAGCAGTTCTACGACCCCCTGGGCCGCGAGGTGCGGGTGATCACCGCCAAGGGCTACCTGCGCCGCCAGCGCTATCTGCCGTGGTACAGCATCAGCGAGGACGAGAACGACACCTGGGAGGAAGTCGAAGGTGGCCAGCGCTAGCGCGCTGCACCGGCTCACACCGCCGCTTGCGGTCGCTCTGCTGGAGAACAGGTGCCGGTGACAAGACGGGGCCAGAAGCGATTGTCTTCTGGCCCCATACTGATCGTTGCGATTGCCGTGCCCTCAATCCCCCAGTAGTCCCTCCACGAACCCGGCAAAGTCCGGCCCGCCGTCCAGCGCGGTGTACCTGAGCTGGACGATGATATCGGTCAGGCTGGCAAGCATCGCCTGCTGGCGCTGCGACTGGTGCCGCGGGAAGCTCAGTCGCCACACCGACAGTGCCCCGGTGCCCTCGAACGGCAGGTAGCGATCGTCATAGAAATCGAGCTGGAACACGCCGTGGTCGTCGAGCCCGCGGGACAGGCAGATGCTCTGGCTGGCCCGCGGGTTGTAGAGGATGTGCCGGGTATCGGCATCGGGCAGTTCGTAAAGGGCGTTCATCGCCCTTTCGTCGGCCTTGAGCACGGTGCGGCTGGCGACCTGGGTCAGCACGGCCTGGACATCCTGGTAGGGGCCGAGCAGCGCCGGCAACGAGATCGAGACGCTGACCAGCTGGCGCAGATAATGCCCGGGGTAGTCGTCATCGAACAGGCGTGGCGTCAGCTCGAAGTCGATCTTGCCCTCGCCCAGCAATGCGCTCATGGCCTGGTCCCAGGTCATGTCGCCGCCCTCCCGGCCGTCGAACAGGGCCTTCAGCGACACGGTGCGCACCAGCTCCAGGCGTCGCTCGAAACGCTTGAGCCAGGCCGACTCCATGCGCAGCAACTGCAGGCGCAAGGCGTCGCCAGCGGTCAGGCCGAAGTAATTATCGAACCAGACGTTGGGCTGGATGAAGCGGCTCTGGTAGTCGCCCATCTCATAGCGCCAGCTGGCCTCGCCGTTGAGGCACAGGCCCACCACCGCGTCGTAGGCCTGGTAGTAGAAGGTCGACATCTGGCTGACCAGCCATTGATACAGCCCTGCGTTGGTGCTGCGGGTCTTGAGGAAACGGTAGTAGTCCTGGGCCTGCTGCTCGGCCTTGGCGGCCTGGGCGATCTGCACCCTGGCCATCTCGATGGCGCTGTGCTGCGCAAGGATCTGCTCGTCGATGGCCTCCAGTTCGGCGGCGGCCTGGTCGCGCTGCAGTTCCCACTCCTGGTGACGGCGGCGGTATTGCTCGTTGATGCTCATGCGCTCGGCGACCATACGCGTGAAGGATGCCTTCAGCTGGAACACGCCCGCCGTCGCCAGCATCGCAGCACCCACGCGGTTGGGTCCGCCACCGAAGGCGGTGACGATCACCGAGGCCATTTGCGTCGCCCCCGCAGCGGTCTCGAAGCCCTGGCCGGTGGCGGAGGTGGCGGAAGCGTCTGCCTGCAGCTGGATCGACGTGATTTCGGCCTGCGACACGTTTTCTTCCGCCAGCCGTTCAAAATGGCCGCGCCGCTGCTCGATCACCCGTCGGCTGGCCTGCAGCGCCAGCAACGTGGCATTGGCCTGTTCCAGCGCCACCCCCTGCAACTGGATGGCGAACTGCGACAGCTCCAGCAGATGCGACTGTTGCAGTTCCTCCTGAGCAGCGCGGTCCTTCATTTCACGGTACAGCCGCACCTGCTCGCCGAAACGGCTCAAGGTCTCTACCGCGCCTTGCAGGCGTGGCAACAGCGCCTTGAAACGGAATGCCAGCACCGGCGCCAGGCTGCCGACGCCACGCTGCACCAGGCCGCTGCCGCTGTTCTGCGCATGCAGCAGGTCGAGGGGATCGGCCAGCGGTGCGTATAGCGGCAGCAGCAGCGGCTTGCCGTCGAGGGTCAGGTTGTTGCGCAGGTTGTGCAGCCGGCTTTCCAGCTGGTCCCAGAGGTCGAGCAAGTGGGTATTGACCGGCAGGCGGAAGCGCGGCGAATCCAGCAGTTCCAGCCACGGCGTGCCAGTGCAGGCGAGCGCCAGCGGCTGGCCGAGGGGCAGCTGCGCTTCGATCGCGGCGAACAGCCCGTCCTCCGGCCTGGCCGCCTCTTCCAGCGGCACAGGCTCCCAGCGCCCGATCATGCGGTTGTCCGGGCGCGGGCCGAGCAGGCTGAGGGCGCGGACATAGTTGAGCTTGGCCTCGTTCAGCGAATCCCGGGTCAGGCGGCGGTACAGCAGGTCGCCGTAGGCCAGCAGGTTCTGCACGTAGAAGGCGAAGATGCCCTTCTGGTAGTGGCTCGGCCGCCCGTAGCAGATGGCGTCCGGGTCGACGATACCCTCGACCTCGTAATCACCCCGGCCCTCCTCCTCCAGCGGTCGCACCGACCAGTAGAACGGGCTGGGCGGGTTGCTCGGCTTGATCCGTGCCTGGGGATTGAAGATGTAGTGCAGCCACTGCTCGGCGCCCTGGAAATCCGACTCGTGATGCAGGCGCCAGGCCAGCGCATGGGGGATATGGAAGAACAGTTCCCAGAAATAGCGTCCGTTGGCACCGTGGAAGTCCATCAGCAGCTTCTCCCCGGTGCTGGGCAAGGGCGGCTCTTCAATGTGCTGGGTGTCCCAGTCGATCAGCGTCGCCACCGAGACCATCGCCCGGGCTACCAGCTCCTTGGCGAACAGGGTGTTCAGGCGTACGTACCGCAGGCCTTTCAGGCCGAGGTTTTCCAGGTCGAGGAACTGGCCGCCTCTGCTGGTGATCAGGACAGGGGCCTTGGGTACGCTGGCCGGAGGGGAAATCTCGTAATGATTCATCGATTTCCAGTCGTCCTGGGAAAAGCCAAAGGCAACTGCGAGAAGCTCGCCGTCATCGAGGGGATGAACCCCGCGCCTGCTCCGTGCCTTGCCGTTGAGCACGACCCGCGAGGTATCCGACCAGACCTCCTCTGCCCCCTTGTACAGGCGGATCTGAAGATCAGCCGTGTAAGGGTCGAAGTAACCCAGCGTCTCGCTGGATCGACCCTGCACCCAGAAGCAGGGCCCTTCGCTGTCCAACCCGACCTCACAGTCCAGGGCCAGCGAGCCATTGAACGGGCCGGCGACAGCGTGCTCGCCATTGGGTACATGACGCACCTGCAAATAGAGCGGCTCACTGCTTGCCAACGGGTGCTGCAGCACCTGCGCAGGCTCGACGAAATAGCGGATCCCGCTGACGATCCTGGCGATCAGGCTGCCATCCCCGCCCGTCTTGTCGACCACGCCCTGGAACAGCACCTCGAAGCGCATGTCCAGGACCAGCCCCTCGATGGTTTTATCCTTGTTGGCGGCAAAGCCGATAACGATCTTCTTGTCTTGCGGATCGGCCTGGTTGACGAACGCGAACAGGCGGGTGAAGACGATCTCTTCCTCCAGCGCCAGGGCGAAGGTCATGGGTACCGACCAACTGCCATCCAGCAGGCGATAGGCAAGGTTCAGCGTGTAGTGCGGCACCTCCTCCATCAGCCCCGGCACCTCGGCACGGGCAGCCGGGACCGGGCGCTGCTGACGGCTGTATTCGGCCCAGAGCACATACAGCCGGCCATCGAGGACCAGGGGCCGCATCTGCACCACCTCGTGGCCCTTGGGCACCTCCACCGGCCGCCACTCGTCCCAGGCGGTGGGGCTGAGATAGTCATCGCCCTCGGCCCGCCCGTCCTCGGGGTCGTCGAAGCGGATCGCCGCCTTGCGCCAGTACCAGGCCCGCGGTTCGACGTTTTGCCGGCCGATGAAGTAGTAGTCGGCCTTGCGGAAGTCCAGGCCATCGATATAGCCCGTCCTGACCTCCAGGTTGCTGATGCGCTCGAACTTGTCCAGATAGTGCAGCAGCGCCTGCTGCACTGCGTCCTGGGAAATGCGGCTCTGCTCGGTATCGCCGATGAACTCGCGGAAGGCATCTGTCTGCTTCAGGCGCAGGCCCGGCACCAGGTAGTTCTCCGGATAGTCCTGGAGCATCTGGTTGGCGCCCCAGATCGAGTACTCGCTCTTGGCCGTGCGCCACTCTTGCTGCTCGCGGCCGTCGAGCATGCCCAGGTAGCCGGGCTCCATGCCGTTGAAGATGGCATGGATGTACTGCTGCAGGCTGGCGGTGGCCATGGCGATGCGGCTGGTGTCGACCTTGGCGCTGACCTGGTTGTCGATCAGCAGGAACTCGTACAGATCCTCCTCGGTGACCAGCTTTTGCGCGGCGGGCACGGCATGTTGCGTGGCGACATGGCCGAGAAAGAAGGCGACCAGGGCGTCGCGGTGGTCCTCGGCGAGGGTGGCATGGATGGGACTCATGAGACGTCTCCTTCGGACAGGTTTTCTGGAACGATGATCTGGGTCTGACCGGTCAGGAGTACGCGCTTCATGGTGTCCCCGGTCACCCGGAGATAGACCTGAGTGCCGGGCTTGGACACTCCCAGCGAGCTCACGCTGACGGTGAACCCATTCAACGACGGGTTGGCACTGAATTCGCGGGAATCCAGGAAGGAGTCGAAAAGACCAGTCCACAAGAAACCATCGACCCGGAACTGCTTGCCTTCGCGGCGCTTGAACTGGGCCGTGACAGTCGCCTTTTGTTGACCGGTAATGGTGATGCCCATCTGTACCTCGGCCCACTCGGAGCTCCGCAGCTTCAGCGGCAAGGAGACCTGCGCCAACTCGATCGAGGTCCCGTGTTCCCGACCCAGCACCGCCCCGGCAGTATCGGCATGGAGGACGACCTGGCCCTTGTCATCGGTCGGTCCGTCGACACGGTAGACCATGCCGTTGACACTGGACTGCACCGGAGACAACCACACACCCGCAATGGGGCCGGCGGCGTTGGCCAGGGTCAGGGTGAATCCGTAGCTGTCGCCGTGGTCGACGTTGAAGTTGTGGTTGCCCCAATCGATCAACCCGGGATCGGCGATTTGAGTCAGGCTCAACACCGCATCCTCGATGACCTCCTTGGCTTCGAAGACGTTTGTCCCGGCGAAGTGGATGCGCTTGGTCAGCTCGCCCAGAGTCTCGAAGCTGCAACTCGACCCAAGCTCTCCAGACCCGCCGATGATCGTACCAGAGTTGAACCAGACGCCGCCTGCCGCAGGCATGAGCAGATCGAAGCGGTTCGACATCGGCGCGCCTTGCAGGGTCAGCTGCAAACGCCGTTCACCCTCCCGCAGACTCAGGGGCGTGTTGCCATTGCGCCGACGCAGAAGGCCGGACAGCGCGGCAACCTCGCCCGACTCGACGGTTCCCCGGAAGAAATGCAGCTCGCTGCGTTCCAGATCCATCAAGTAACGCAGGCGCAACCTGATCTCAAGGGCAACATTGAGGTTGGACACGACCCTGACCACGATCTCGTTGCTCGAGGGATCGCTGTTGGCCAGGAACGCGGCCTGGGTGCAGTCGATGCTCAGCAGCGCATTGCCGTCCTCGTCGCAGCTGACCGTTTTGCCGAACGCCGGCGAGAAGGTCACGCCCAGCGCCTGGGGATCGGCGCCGGTGCCGAGGCTGTAGGTCAGGCGGCATTCGTTGTCTCCCGAGCCATCGCTGCGCAAAGCCCTGATCCGCACTTTAGATGACAACCCCGGATCGACGGCGAATATTGCTTGTGCCGGATCGACGGGGTCCATGCCAAGGCTGTCGTCGCCCTTCTCGGCCAGCAACGCGGTGTGGGGCGTCACCACCCTCACCTTGAAGTCGAACTTCTCGTTCTCGCGCAGGGAGCGCACGGTGATGGTCTGCTCGCCGAGATGCTCGGCCTTGAAATGGCACTGGTAGCTCGTTACGCCGTCGCGGTCGGTCGAGGTGGTCGCCAGCAGTTCCTCCCCACTCCACCAGGTCACCGGGTAGCCCGCCGCAGGCGGCTCCATGCGCAGCTGGAAGCTCGCCGGATGCGGCTGGTGGACGACGAAGTACTGTTCGGCAGGCTGCATGTCGACCATGGTCGGCAGCGCGAATACCGTGGTGCGCTCGGATGACAGCTTCTGCAGGTCTTTGTTGTCGAGCCTGGCGCCGACGGTCAGCGTCACCTCGCCCGGCTCGGGGCCCGTGTACTCGATGGTGGCGATGCCGTTGTCATCGGTAATGCTCCTGTCCGCCGAGAGCTCGCCGAAGTCCGCCTCCCATAGCACCGTCACCCGTTCTCTCGGACTGCCATCGAGCTTGACCACCCGGGCCGTGGCCACGGCCGGCTGGGTCGCCGCGACCGGCCCGCTGAAGCGCACATACTGGAAGTACTCCTGCTCGATGAAGCTGACCGCCGTGAAGATATGCTGCTCACCGTTCTGCGGCAGGTCGACCACCACCACCGCCGGCCCGGACGACAAGCTGCGCAACTGTGCGGTGGCGAAGCCATCGGCGTCGGTACGGGTCTGCGGACGCTCGAACTGGCCCAGGTCGGTGCTCCACTCGACGATCCGGTCGCGCGCCGGGTTGCCATTCTCGTCCTGTATCCGCAACCGGTATTCGATGGCCTGCAGGTTCCCGGCCAGCGCTTCTTGCGGGTCAAAGACCGGGTTCTGGATCACCAGGCTGGCATCGTCGCAGTCGATCTGCACCAGCGGTGCCAGGACCTGGCGGTCGAGACCGAAGCGGGCAATCACCTGGGCCGTGCCCAGCTCAGTGCCGGCGAACAGCTCGTTGCGCACCTGGCCGTTGGCATCGGTGACCAGCGAGGACGGTGTGTCGAGCAAGGAGAAGTCGGTATGCCAGGTGACGGTGATGCCCTCCAGCGGCCGGCCGAGAAAGTCTTTCACGGTCAGCAGGTAGCGGGCCTTGGCATCGGTGTTGGCCACCAGCACCTGGGTATCCACCACCATCCAGGAGGCTTCGCTCTGGCCCAGCTCGCCCTGCGGCCCCGGCTGCGCCCCGCCGGCGGCTTCCACCAGGCTGCCCAGCGCAGCTTCGGCGGCGGCGCGGTAGGCCTCGCGCGGACCGTTGCCACGCAAGCGACTCAAGGCCAGCGCAGCGCTGGTGCCCAGTTGCAGTGTGTCGCAGGTCTGCCGCACGCGCACCAGGTGATCCAGCTGGCGCACCGTGGCGATGATGCCGTTGTCGGTGATCTCCAGGGCGGTATCGAGGATGTCGCGGATGCCCAGGCCGGTGAACAGCGCGATCTTGCTGGCCGCATCCTCGCGGATCAGTTGCAGGTCCTGCTCGGTAAGGTCCGGCGGCAGGTCGTCCACCAGCTTCAGGTAGTCCAGCAGCGCCTGTTCGGCCTGGCGGGTGAACTCCAGCAGGAAGCGGTAGCGGCTGAGCAGGTACAGCTGGGCGAAGGTGACCTCGCTGTCATCGTCCGCCGACGCGTCATCGAACCAGTCACGGTGGCGCCGCCAGCAGCGTACCGCCAGCGGGCTGAGGCTGAGCTGGCCGACGATACCCATGCGATGGCTCAGGCGCGAGAACAGCGCCAGCACCTCGTCGCCCACCGGGATCGGCAAAGGCTCGGCGTCGCTGCCGTCGAACAGGCGCAGCACCTCGCCGAGCAACTGGTAGCTGCTGCCACCGGCCCAGGCCAGCACTTCCTGGTTGAGCTCGGCGCTGCCGCCGAAGGTGGCGGCCAGCGACTCCCAGACCAGGCTCTGCTGCGCCGAGCGGGCTGCCATCATCAATTGGAACACCTGCACCAGCACGTGCGGGGCATCGGGCAGTTCGAGGTCGTCGACCACTACCTCCAGACGTGCCTGCAGCGCGGCCTCGTACTCCTCGTTGGTGGGATATTCGGCCAGCTCGTGGATCAGGCCCTGTTCGGAAACGAAGGTCTGCAGCCGCGCGAGCCAGTCGATCGGCGTGGGAAGGTCGACCCCGGCGACCATGGGCACGCCGGCATCGCGGAAGGTCGCTTCACTGACGATGGTCGGCAGCATGCGCGTGTTGATCTGCCGCAGCAGGTCCAGCTCGCGGTCGCTGGCTGCGGCGGGCGCCAGCGGCATCAGGTGCTGGTACAGCCAGGCGACGCCAAGGTCGTTGTCGCGGCACCACTGCGCGGCATCCGCCAGCGACTGGATCACGCTGAGGGTGTCGCTCAGCTCGCTGTGCTGGTGGATCTCCAGTCGCGGACGGGCCAGCCGCACGATGTACTGGTGGCCGCGCTCGCCCATCAGTTGCAGCAACGCCAGTGCCTCCAGGCAGCCCAGCCCCAGCCACGCTGGCAGGCGCGCCAGGCGGTAGAACGCCGACACCACGGCAGGCGACCAATGCAGGACCTCGTCCTGGCCGTCCTCGAACAACTGCATCGCGTTCCAGGCCTGGAGGATGTAGCGGGCCAGATACAGGTAGGTCTCGAAATCCAGGCCCAGCGCGCTGCACAGGTGATTGATGCGGTGATATTCGGCATCGGTGGACGGCACGATGGCGAAGGGGCTGTCGTCCAGTACCAGTGGCTCGCTGAACAGCGTCGGGTCGTTGAACACCCGGTCGAACTGCGGGATCTCGCTGCCTCGTGCGTACAGGGCGACACCCTGCAGCAGCGCAGCGTAGTCCTCGGCACTGACCTTGAAGTCCCGCCGCAGGCGACGGAACAGGCCCAGGGCGCGCACCGTGTTTTCACTGATGCCGCGGCCACGGCCGGCGTCGCCGTATTCAGCCTGCAGGGCGGCATCGAGCAGGCGGTCGGCGTCGCCGAACGGCAGATCGAGCCAGCGCGCCAGGCGAACCATGCGCTGCATGCGGTCGAAGTGGTTGTTGCTCCAATCGCTCAACCGGTGTTCGCCTTCGGCACTGCTGATGTCGATGGCCGGCTCTGTCGCGGCGTTGATGTACACCGAGCCGAAGCGCGCCGGGGTCGCTGCCGCCAGGCCGGGCACGTTGGGCGAGGCCACCGGGGCATGGCGCTGGATCGACAGCAACGACTCGACGCCGTCCTGGTCAAGCCCGGTGCGCAGGCAGAAGGTGCTCAGTGGCAAAAGGTCCTCGGCCTTTTCCACGCCGTAGTGGCGCTGGAAGAAACCCGTCTGCAGGCGCAGCAGCGGCTCGCGCAACAGCGAGCGCGGGTTGGTGCGGGTCTGCACCGAACGTGCACTGGCCCGTCGCGCTCCCCGGGGGAAATACGCCGCTTCGAGGAGCAAGGCGCGCTGCTCCGGACCCAGCATGGTGTCCATCTGCAAGGCGTCATCGGAGCGCAGCGAATGCAGGCCGCCACGGCAGAAGTAGGGAAACGCCGGGTCGAGCTGGCGCACCAGGTCGCCCAGGCTGAAATCCTTGCGCCGCAGGATGGCGTTGATCTGCGACATGTAGCGCTCGAACGGCAGGGCGAACGGATGGCGCGCCTCCAGCAGCGCATCATCGACACTGCGGTCCTTCAGGTTGTGGTCGTCGAGGTGCTTGCGCGCCGCACCTTCGAGAATCTCGTTGACGATGCCGATGGTCGGCTCGACCCGTTCCAGGCTCTGGTTGTCCAGCACCAGGCCGGCCAGGTCGGGGCGCCGGGCCGCGAGAAATATCGGCTCGCCCTCTTCGGTATTGGCCAGCGGTTCGATCACCGTGGTCACCCACTGGAACAACGCGGTCAGGTAGGCCGCTGGCGAGGTGGTGGCCTCGATCGCGCCCGGCGGGCAATTGTCACCCCAGCTGGGACTGAACTGGCTGTCGAAGGTCGGCCCGTCCACCAGTGCGCGCAGGCCGGTGCGCCAGGGCTGCCCGGTGGTTTGCGCAGCGGTGAGGCGCTGTTCGCGATACTGCCGTGCCGCCAGCACCGTCAGCGCCGTGGCGCGCTGGTGCAGGGTGCGCGCTTCGTCGCCATCCAGTCCGGGGGCGCGCTTGAGCAGCGCCTCGACGCTACCTCGGGCAATCTCGAAGGCCGAACGCACCCCCGCCTGCAGCAGTTGCTCGGCCTGTTCCGGTCGGGTGGCGATGCGCGCCAGGGAGGTACCCACCGATGCCGCTTTGCGTCGAGCCATGAACAGGATCTCCATCGACTGGGGCGGCGCGAGGGGCCACCTATGCGATGAAGCTAATCAGCCGGGGATAATCGCGCTACTGACAGAAATATCAGGTGCCGCCGCAAACCCCGTGGCCGCAGGCTTCAAAGCATGCCGGCGGCGCGTTACCCTGCTGGGCTCGCGTCCACCGCCAATCAAGGAAATGCCATGGCAACCGCACTGCTGGTCATCGACGTACAGGAATCGCTTTGCAGCGGGGAGTTCGCCGCCCACGACATCCAGCGGGTGCTGGCGACCATCAACGCCAGCATCGCCCGCGCCCGGGCCGCCGGGCTGGCGGTGGTGTTCGTGCAGCACGAGCAGGACGACGACCCGTTGTTCCGCTTCGGCAGCCCGGGTTGGCAGTTGGCCAATGCCCTGCACGCCGAGCCGGAGGATGAGCGGGTACGCAAGACCACACCGGATGCTTTCCTCGACACGCCGCTGCATGCGCTGCTCCAGGGCCGTGGCATCGACCGCCTGCTGGTGTGCGGCCTGCAAAGCGATTTCTGCGTCGACACCAGCGTGCGACGGGCCCTGAGCCTGGGCTACCGCGTGGAATTGCTCGCCGACGCTCATTCGACGCTGGACAACGGCGTGCTCACGGCGGCGCAGATCAGCGCCCATCACAATGCCATCTTCGCCAGCATGACCAGCTTCGGTCCGCGCATCTATGTGCGCGCGGCGGCCGACGTGGCGTTCTGAAAAACGCCCTCAGTCGGGCTGGGCCACCACCCGGTTGCGCCCGCCCTGCTTGGCCGCATACATCAGTTCGTCGGCCTGCTTCAACGCCCTGGCGGCGTCGGCGCCTTCCGCACAACGGGCCACGCCAAGGGACACGGTGACGTGCCCGACCGGCTCCATCCGCGTCGCCTGCACCTGCCAGCGCAGGCGCTCGGCCATCTCGCTGGCGGCACCGATCGGGGTGTCCGGCAGCAGCAGCAAGAATTCCTCGCCGCCCAGGCGGAACGCCAGGTCGCCCTCGCGCGAGCATTCGCGCAGTACCCCCGCCAGGCGCGCCAGCACTTCGTCGCCGACATCGTGGCCATGGTTGTCGTTGATCGATTTGAAATGATCGATATCCAGCGCGATGACCGCGAACGGCTGGGCACGCTCGGCCATCACCTCCAGCGCCTCGTCCAGCGCGCGGCGGTTGAACAACCCGGTGAGCGGGTCGGTCTGCGCCTGCAGGTTGAGGCGCCCCATGCGCTCCTGCATCACGTTGATCCCGCGCAGCAATGCGCGCTTGATATGGTCGGCCTCGAAATACCAGGCTCGCACCCGGCGGATGCGCTCCGGCGAACTGCCCGCGTTCATCGCGTTGGTGTTGTCCGCCAACTGGCGCAGCGGGCGGGTGATCAGTAGGGTCATCCACCAGATCCCGACGAGGCCCAGCAGTCCCACCGGAGCGGTGCCGCGCAGCATCTGCCACATCAGGCCGTCCAGCGGCGCCACGGTGTCGCGGTAGGGCTTCTGCGAGACCACCCCCCAGTGCGTCAGGGGGATGTCGGCGTAGCCGGCGAGCATGTCGGTGCCCTGGGAGTTGGTTACCGGCATGGCACCGCTCTCCCCGGCCAGCACCGCGTCCACCGCGAGGTTCTTGCCGACGACGCTGCCGACCCGGTCGAACTGAGGGTGGTAGAGCAGGCGCCGGTTGTTGTCGACCACGTAGCTGAGGGTGCCGTCGCGGTAGAAATGGTTGCTGATCAGGGTGTGCAGGATGCCCTTCTCGCGCAGGTACACGGCACCGCCGACGAAGCCCAGGTAACGTTGCTGCGCATCGAACACCGGGTGGGAGACGAACACCACCAGGTTGCCGGTGCTGGAGGTGTAGGCGTCACTGATCAGCGGCAAGCGGCTGTCGAGGGCGTGCTCGGCGCCGCTGGAGGTCAGCGCCTGGCCGTCGTGCAACAGCGACGGCGGCCAGGCGGCAAGCACGTGGCCGGTGGCATCGACGATGGTGATGGCATTGAAGCCCTGGTCCTGCTCCTGGATACGCCGCGCTTCGGCATGGAGCAGGCGCGGGTTGTCGAAGTCTCGGCTCATCTGGCCGACGCTGTAGGCCAGTTGCTGCTGCGCCGAGAGCAGGAAGGCCTCGATGCTCGACGCCACCTTGGCCGCGTAGGCGCGGTTGGCTTCCAGGGCGTTGTCCACCAGCACCTGGTGTTGCACCTTGCGCGCCGCATAGAAACTGTTGGCCAGGGTCACCCCGGCAGTGACCAGGGCAAACAGCAGGATGATCTTGCGCAGGTCGATGTGCTTGAAGGTCATTGGGCCCTTTCCCGATCCGAGGTCCTCAGAACGATAGAACAATTGTTGTAGGCGGTTTCCGCGAGACGGGCTACGACAGCAGAAATTGCAAGGAGTTGCCGTCTGGTGTTGTAGGCCATCAGCCATTGTCTTGGCAGGAAAGCATCCCGAGCCTGGTTGCGACTTCAGCCCATGGTCAGACAATTCAACAAGATGCGCGCCGCATCGGGGCTCACTGTCATTGTCCTGTCGGAAATCGGGACATTGAAATCATATGGCCATCATCCATGCTTGATCCCGCGACCGCACCCAGGGACCGGGAGCCGGGATGCGCCTTCGGGGCGTGGTCGCCTTGCCAACCCATGATCCAAGGAGAGTTTCATGTCCGGAACGACCAACACCGTCGACGTCTTGCTGCTTGTCGATGCCGACAATCTCATCAGCACCGGCAACGTCGAAGACTCGGTATCCCTGGTGGTCCAGCGCAAGCTGGTCGACCAGAACGCCAAGAACGACGAGCTGGACGGCGGCAGCGAGCTGTGGTTCGACCTGAAGAACGGCGACAACGTGCGCTGGCGCGCCACCACCCTGTCGCGCAACTTCGACACCACCGCACTCATCAGCAACATCGTCCTCGGCAACAACAACAGCGGCAAGTATGGCGGCGTGCTGTCGGACCCCATCCCGCTGACATTCGACGACGTGCCAGTGGCCTACCTCAAGGACAAGACGCCGACCTTCGGCTCCACCGCCACCACCGTCTCCGTCTGGCAGGCCAGTGCCGAGAAGCCCGGCAAGCTCTTCTACCGGATCCAGTTCTACCTGCTCGACCGGGAAACCAAGGTCGTCGGCGGCCCGTACATCTGGGACCCGTACATCACCATCACCAACTGACCCTGCTGAATCGGCTCACCTCACGGCACGCGCCAGCGGTGAGCCCTTGGACCAAGGTCGCCCCCGTTCCCTGCAACATTTTGTTCAAACCCACGGGCCAATTGATTATGCTGGCGGGCTTATGCCATGGCGCATCGCCACATCGACAAGTACCCCGCCCATGAAAGTATTCATCGTCCTGCTGTTCGTCGTCTCCATCGCCTACGTGCATTTCCGTGGTCGCGTGCGGCACAAGATCACCCGCCAGCTGGGTGACCACTCCAGTTTCCTGGCGCCGGTCAACGCCTTCCTCTATCTGTTCTCCCGCTTGCCAGCCAAGCCGTACCTGCCCACCGAGGCCTTCCCGGAACTCAAGCCATTGCAGGACAACTGGCAGGAAATCCGCGAGGAAGCCCTGCAACTGCTGCATGTCGGCGAGATCAAGAGTTCGCAGAACTACGACGACGTCGGCTTCAACTCGTTCTTCAAGAGTGGCTGGAAGCGCTTCTACCTGAAGTGGTACGGCGAGAGCCACCCGTCGGCGATGAAGTTGTGCCCGCGCACCACCGAGCTGCTGCAGAGTATCGGCACGGTCAAGGCGGCGATGTTCGCCACCCTGCCGCCGGGGTCGAAGCTGGTGCGTCACCGCGACCCCTATGCCGGCTCGTACCGCTATCACCTGGGCCTGGACACGCCGAACGACGAGGCCTGCTTCATCTGCGTGGATGGCGAGAACTATCACTGGCGCGATGGCGAGGCGGTGATGTTCGACGAGACCTACATCCACTACGCGGCCAACCAGACCGAGCACAACCGGGTGATCCTGTTCTGCGACGTCGAGCGGCCGTTGAAGTATCGCTGGGCCACGGCGTTCAACCGCTGGTTCAGCACCAACGTGATGGCCGCCGCGGCGGCGCCGAACGATGCCGGCGACAAGACCGGCGGGATCAACCGGCTGTTCACCCGCATCTACAAGATCCGCGAGCGCGGCAAGGCGCTGAAGAAGCGCAACCGCGCGCGGTACTACGCCGAGAAATGGGCGGTGGTGGCGGTGATTGCGTTGGTGTTCATCTATATCTGATTGACTCATCGGTTTTGCGGGAACTTGTGGGAGCGGGTTTACCCGCGATTACAATGGTGAATTCACTACAGTAATCGCGGCGGTCCGGCGCTCCGGTAAACCCGCTCCCACACGGTAAGCGTCGCTTTCTCAACCAAGGATCTCCCATCCTATTTGAAGATCGTCAGCAGAATCCGCACATCCTCTTCCCCGACATTGCGGAACCAGTGCTCGCAATCCCCCTTCACCGTCGCCGTATCGCCCTCGTTCAACACCACCACCTGCTCCCCGGCATGCACCTCCAGTGTCCCTTTGATGATGTGGAAGATCTCCCGCGACCCGCTCTTGTGCGGGGAAAACCTGGCCGATGACGCCCCCGGCGGCACGCTGTAGGACAACAGCTCCAGGTCCGGCCCCGGCCGCGCCAGGGCCAGCCTGACGATCCCGGTTTCCTCGTCGACGAAACGCAGGTTCTCTCCTGCCCGGGTCACTTCGGTGGGTTCCTGCTCGATCAGTTCCGACAGCTCGCAGCCCAGCCCCCGGGCAATCGCCAGGGCATTGCGCAGGCTCGGGCTCAACATGCCCCGCTCCAGCCGCGACAGCGCCGCCGTCGATACACCGCTGCTTTGCGCCAGCTGGTCCAGGGTAACCCCCAGTTGCAAGCGCCGCTGACGCACCGCCACGCCGAACAGGTCCTGTTCGGTTTGCTCGTCTTTGTCTTTCATCCTGTCCCTTGCATCTTGCGATTTGCCTATCTGCAAATATAATTGCGAAAAAGCAAACGTCGAGTCTGTGAAATGAATGCCTTCCTTGCAGCGTCCCCGGTGTTTTCCTCGATCCTGGCCCTCGGCCTGGGTATCCGTTCCTTGCACGCAGCGCTGCTCGGGGTCCTGGCTGCCGTGATGGCGGCCATTATTGCCTTTCCGCTGGACTCAGCGGAAATCGGCGTGGCCCTGGTCAAATGGTTGCCGCTGGTGCTGGAGGTGGTGCTGATCGTCGGCGGTGGCCTGCTGATGTCCGAAGTCCTGCGTCACGCCGGAGCCCAGGCGGCCCTGGCCAACTGGATCAAGGGGCGTACCGGTACAGGTGTCGCAGCCGTACTGCTCGTGGTACATGGCATTACACCGTTCGCCGAATCTGTGACCGGATTCGGCATCGGCGTCACCATCGGCATCCCGCTGCTGGTGTTCATGGGCCTGGCGCCGCGCCACGCGGCGTTGATCGGCCTGCTCGGCCTGTGCGCCGTGCCCTGGGGCTCGATGGGGCCCGGAACGATGATCGCCGCCAGCCTCGCCGGGTTGCGTTTCGATGAGCTGGGGGTGGCTTCGGCGCTGTTGAGCCTGCTGCCCTTCGCCATCAATGGCGCGGTCGCGGCCTGGCTGGTCAGTACACCAGGGCAGCGGCCACGGGCACTGCTGCTGGCGCTGGGTTCAGCGTTGCTGCTGACCGTTGCCGTAGGCCTGTCGAACCTGGCGTTCGGCACGGCACCGGCCGGCGCCCTGGGCAGCGTGGCGATCATCTGCCTGCACCTGCTGCGGGGTGCCGGGCGCGGCGAGGCGCTGCTGCCGATCGGGCAGCGGGCGCTGAAAGCGTACGGTGTGCTGCTTGGCGGCGTCCTGCTGGCGGGTAGCCTGGTGCGTTTCGGTGGTTTCCCGGAGACCTGGCATTACCTCGCCTCGCCGGCGCTGTGGCTGTTCGTCGCCGCGCTGTGGTTCTGCGCCGGACGGCCGCCGGCCGAGCCGCTGGCGCGGGCCTGGAAGTCCTGGTTGCAGGTGGCGCCGGTGACCGCGCTGTTCATCGTCATGGGCATCGTCATGGCGGTCAGCGGCACTGCGGCCTACCTGGCGCGATTGCTGGCGGACATGGGTTCCGGCTACCTGGCGATCGCGCCGTTCGTGGGGGCACTGGGCGGTTTCGTCACCGGCTCCAGCAGCGGTTCCAACGCCATGTTCGCCGCGACCCAGGCCGAGATCGCCCGCACCCTCGGGGCCAACCTGCTGCTGTTCATGGCGACCCACAATGTCGCCGCCGCCATTTCCATCCTTGCCTCACCGGGCAAGATCGAGATGGCCCTGCAACTGGCTGGCGACGCGGGCACGCAACGGCGCTGGGTACAGCGCCTGGCCATCATCGTGGTAGGGTGCAGCGCCGGCTTGATGGCGCTGGTCAATGTGCTGGCGGGTCAATGGTTCTAAAGCACTAGCGGCTCAGGCCCAACGACCATTGGCGAGCCTTTCGCCGAGCGACTAGCTTCACTGTTCGATTGATCGCAAACCAACAAGGTGAACACGATGAGCATGATGGACTGGGATGGTTACCGTAAGCAGCTGATGGCCGGGATCGGCGACCTCAAGCACCTCTCCCCCGACACCGTCGCCGGCTACATGACCGCCAGCGGCGCCGGGGCCAAGACCAACCACCTGGACGCCAAGACCCGTGAGCTGATTTCCCTGGCGGTGGCGGTCACCACCCGTTGCGATGGCTGCATTGCCGTGCATTCGAAGGAAGCGGTGAAGCATGGCGCAACCCGCGAGGAAATCGCCGAGGCGCTGGGCGTGGCGGTGGCGATGAACGCCGGGGCGGCGCTGGTGTACTCGGCGCGGGCGCTGGATGCGGTGGGCAAGGCTGGGGAATGACCCCACAACCGCGGTAGGAGCTGGCAAGCCAGCTCCTACCGCGGTTATCGCATGTCCATCCACCTTGCCAATCCCCTAGAATGCAGCACTCCCCTCCCTCACCAAGGCTCCCCATGCTGCAGATCCGCCCGATGACCACCGCCGATTTCGACCGTTTCTGGCCCACTTTCCAGGCCATCATCGCGGCCCGGGAAACCTATGCCTACGATCCGGCCATGACCCTGGAACAGGCACGCCAGCTGTGGCTCGACATCCCCGTGCACACCCTGGTCGCCGAGGACGACGGCGAGCTGCTCGGTGCCTACTTCCTCAAGGCCAACGCCGCCGGCCCCGGCAGCCATGTCGGCAACTGCGGCTACATGGTCAGCGAAGCCGCCCGTGGTCGCGGCATCGCCCGGGCCATGTGCGAACACTCCCAGCAACTGGCCCGCGCCTCGGGCTTCCTCGCCCTGCAGTTCAACTCGGTGGTGGCGAGCAACGAAGTCGCCGTTGCCCTCTGGACCAAGCTCGGCTTCGAGACCGTCGGCCGCCTGCCCAAGGCCTACCGCCATGGCCGCCTCGGCCTGGTGGACTGCCTGGTGATGTACAAGTGGCTGGGCGAACCGGAGCAACCGAAGCTGATCGGCCGCAAGAATATCGAGGCCGTGGTCTCCCGGCGTCGCGGCCGCTGATGGAACACCGTCACCTGCGCGACGCCTTCGTCGGCCTGCCGCTGTTCTTCGCCGTCGCCGAGGAGCGCAGCTTCACCAAGGCCGCCGCGCGCCTGGGCCTGTCGCAGACCGCCGTCAGCCATGGCATCCGCAACCTGGAGGCGCGCCTGGGCGTACGCCTGCTGTCGCGCAACTCGCGCAGCGTGGTGCCCACCGAGGCCGGCGAGCGCCTGTTGCAGCAGGTTGCGCCGCAGATGGCACAGATCGACGCCGAGCTGGAAGCGCTGAACGACCTGCGCGACAGCCCCACCGGGACGATCCGCATCACCGCATCGAACCACGCCGTGCAGTCGGTGCTGATGGGCAAACTCAAGCGCTTCCTGCCGCAGTACCCCGGGATCAACGTCGAGATATCCGCCAACAATGGCCTGGTCGACATCGTCGCCGAGCGCTTCGACGCCGGCGTGCGCCTCGGCGAAGCCCTGGCCCAGGATATGATCGCGGTACGCATCGGCCCGGACGCCGGCTTTGCCCTGGTCGCCACCCGCGCCTACCTTGCCCGCCATCCGGCCCTCGAATGCCCGGAAGACCTTGCGCAACACAACTGCATCAATATCCGCTTCGCCACCCACGGCAATATCTGGCCCTGGGAGTTCGCCCGCGACGGTCGCCCGCTGCATGTCCGCGTGACCGGGCAGCTCACCTTCAACAGCATCCTCGACTGCCTGGAAGCGGCGATCGCCGGACTGGGCCTGGCCTATGTGCCACAAGAGCTGGCCGATCCCTGGTTGCGCTCCGGCCACCTGGTACGCCTGCTGCAAGACTACTGCCCGGTCTGGCCCGGCCTGCACCTGTACTACCCGAGCCGGCGCCAGCCTTCGGGGGCGATGAACCTGCTGATCGCTGCGCTGCGCCTGGAGCAGGACTGATGGCCCGCGAACCCTACGGCGAACTGCTCGCCCTGCTGGCGGTGGCCCGCGAGCGCAACTTCACCCGAGCGGCGGCGCAACTGGGCATGTCGCAGTCGATGCTCAGCTACACCATCCGCGAAATGGAAAAGCGCCTGCAGATCCGCCTGCTCACCCGCAGCACCCGCAGCGTGTCCCTGACCGAAGCCGGCGAGCGCCTGCTGGAGGCGGTAGGCCCGCGCCTGGCGGTGATCGAAAGCGAACTGCAGGCGGTGATCGAACTAGGCGACAGCCCCGGCGGCACCCTGCGCTTCACCGCCAGCGACCACGCCATCGACAGCCTGCTCTGGCCCAGGCTGGCGCCCTTGCTGCAACGCTATCCGCGCCTGCAGGTGGAAATGCACTCGGACTACGCCCTGACCGATATCGTCCAGGGCCGCTATGACTTCGGCGTGCGCCTGGGGGACGGACTGGCGAAGGATATCCAGGCCGTGCGCATTGGCCCGGACATGCGCCTGGCGATCGTCGCCACCCCGCACTACCTCGCCGCGCGCGGGATTCCGCTGGCGCCGGAAGAGCTGATCAACCACGACTGCATCAACCTGCGCCTGCCGACCCTGGGCAACCTGTATGCCTGGGAGCTGAAATGCGGCGAACGGGAGTTGAACGTGCGGGTCAACGGGCACCTGGTGTTCAACGGCATCTACCAGATCATGACGGCCGCCCTCGATGGCCACGGGCTGGCCTATGTGCCGGAAGGCATGGCCCGGCCGCACCTCGACAGCGGCCGGCTGGTGGCGGTGCTGGAGGACTGGTGGCGGGAGTTTCCCGGCTTTCACCTGTACTACTCCAGCCAGCGCGAGGTATCGCGGGCGATGCAACTGGTGATCGATGAGTTGCGCTATCCGTACAACCACCCCACGTAGGAGCGATTTATCAATTCTGTCACTAGCACCTAGCAAACCAGCCCACCCATCCCCTTCCAGTCCCTGTGCTAGCGTTTCCCGACGGGTTCGCGCGCTCCGCCGCGCACTGCTGCCTAGAACAAGCCCGCTCAGATAACCGACCGAAGACTGGTGACTCCCCATGGACCTGCGAATCAACCAACAGACCTACCAGGTCGATGCCGACGCAGACACGCCCCTGCTCTGGGTGCTGCGCGACGATCTCGGCCTGACCGGGACCAAGTACGGCTGCGGCCTGGCCCAGTGCGGCGCCTGTTCGGTGCTGGTGGACGGCAATGTGCTGCGCTCCTGCGTCACCCCGGTGGCCGCGGTGGCCGGACGCGAGATCACCACCATAGAGGCGGTCGAGGCCGATGAGGTCGGCAAGCGCGTGGTCGAATCCTGGGTCAAGCACCAGGTGGCCCAGTGCGGCTACTGCCAGTCCGGCCAGGTGATGGCCGCCACCGCCCTGCTCAAGCACAACGCCCACCCCAACGACAGCGAGATCGAGGCGGCCATGGTCAACCTGTGCCGCTGCGGTACCTACAACGCTATTCGCAGCGCAGTGCACGACGTTGCCAACAACGAGGGGGCTGCCTGATGAGCACTGAACAGTTACCCCTGGGCGAACCGGTCAACCTGTCACGCCGACGCTTCCTCCTCGCCAGCGCCGGCGCCGCAGTCGGCGCCCTGGTCCTCGGCTGCGGCCTGCCGCTGGGCATCAGCCGCGCCGAAGCCGCCAGCGGAGCTGCGGCGCCTGGCATCAAGGTCCCGGCCCTGCTGGAAATCCGCCCCGACGGTCGCGCTCGCCTGCTCTGCTCGTTCATGGAAGGCGGCCAGGGCATCTACACCGCCATGGCGCAGATCGTCGGCGAAGAACTGGACCTCGATCCCGCTCACTTCATCGTCGAAGCCGCGCCGCCCGGCCCTCCCTTCGTGGTGATGGACAACGGCATGCGCATCACCGGCGGCAGCATGTCGGTGCGCACCAGCTACCCGACCATGCGCAAGCTCGGCGCCCTGGCCCGGGCCATGTTGCTGCAGGCAGCCAGCGAACAACTCAAGGTGCCGGTCAGCGAACTGAGCACCGAACCCGGCCGGGTGTTGCATGCGGCGTCCGGTCGATCCCTCGGCTACGGCGAACTGGCCCAGCGGGCCATGGACCTGCCGGTGCCGGACGCCGACAGCGTGCCGCTGCGCGACCCGGGCCAGTTCCGCTGGATCGGCAAGCCGGTGCAGCGCGTCGATGCCTACGACAAATCCACCGGCAAGGCCGTGTACAGCATCGATATCAAGGTCGACGGCATGCTTCACGCCGCCGTGCAGCACGCGCCGCGCCTGGGCATGACCGTGGGCAGCGTGCGCAACGAGGCGCAGGTCAAGGCCATGAAGGGCGTGCATTCCGTGCATCGCCTGCCCGGTGCCATGGCCGTGGTGGCCGAACGCTGGTGGCACGCCAAGCGCGCCGCCGAGGCGCTGCAAGTGGAGTGGCAGGAAGCTACCGCCGATTCGAAACTGCGGGCCATGCCGGCGGACTTTTCCAGTGATGCTCATTGCGAGCATCTGGCGGCGCAAACAGGCCCGGGCCGCGATGCGGAGAAAGAAGGCGATTTCGCCAGCGCCTGGAACAGCGCCACCACCAAGGTTGAAGCCACCTACCACAACCAGTACCTCAACCACGCCCAGCTCGAACCGCCGTCAGCCACCGCCCGGTTCAATCCGGACGGCACGCTGGAGGTCTGGCTGCCGAACCAGGCGCCGGACATGTTCCGCGCCGATATCGCCAAGCGCACCGGTCTCGATCCCGAAAAGATCAGCCTGCACTCGCCACTGCTCGGCGGTTTCTTCGGTCGGCACTTCCTCTACGACAGCGCCAATCCCTATCCCCAGGCGATCGAGCTGGCCAAGGCCACCGGGCGCCCGATCAAGCTGATCTGGAGCCGCGAGGAAGAGTTCGTTCGCGACGTTCTGCGGCCCATGGCGGTGGTCAAGTTCCGCGCCGCGCTGGACCAGGACGGCCTGCCCGTGGCCCTGGAAGCGGTCAGCGCCACCGAAGGCCCGACCGAAGCCATCGCCGGCAAGCAAGGAGAGAAGATCGACAACACCGCCGTCGAGGGCCTGGCCGGCAAAGCCTACACCATCGCCAACCGGCGCATCGCACAGATCTACGTCAAGGGCCCGGCGATGCTTGGTTACTGGCGCTCGGTGGGCAACTCGCTGAACGACTTCTTCTACGAAGCCTTCCTCGACGAACTGGCCGACCAGGGCAAGCACGACCCCTTCGAGCTGCGCCTGAAACTGCTGCGCGACAACCCGCGGCTGACCACCCTGCTGCAAGCGGTGGGCGAGCTGTCCGGCGGCTGGAAGCGCGGGCCCTTCGTCGCCGAGGACGGCAGCCGGCGCGCCCGTGGCGTGGCCATGGCCTCGCCATTTGGCTCGGAGGCGGCGGTGATCGCCGAGGTCTCCATCGAGCACGGCCAGGTGCGCGTGCACGATATCTGGCAGGCCATCGACCCCGGCAGCATCGTCAACCCGGCGATCATCGAGGCCCAGGTCAATGGCGCGGTGTCCCTCGGGCTGTCCCAGGCCCTGCTGGAGGAAGCGGTGTATATCGACGGCCGGCCGCGAGCGCGCAACTACGACCTCTACCCGATCCTGCCGGCCTCCCGGATGGCCCGGGTGCATGTGAAGATCATCGAGAGCGGCGCGAAGATGGGCGGTATCGGCGAGCCGCCGCTGCCGGCCACGGCGCCGGCGGTGGCCAATGCCGTGGCCCACCTGACCGGCCAGCGCATCCGCAGCATGCCCCTGTCGCGCTACAGCTTCAGCTGAGGAAGGTACCGATGACTGCAAGACCACTGGGCACGCTGGCCGTGCTCTGCCTGCTGTTCGCCGCCGTCCTGGCCTGGTTCGTGACCCGCACCCCCGCCTCACCGTTCGCAGGTGAGACGGGCGAGGCGGACGGGCAATTGGTGCAGCGCGGCGAATATGTCGCCCGCCTCGCCGACTGCGTGGCCTGCCACAGCCTGCCGGACGGCCAGCCGTTCGCCGGCGGGCTGAAGATGGACACGCCGCTGGGCGGGATCTTCGCCACCAACATCACCCCGGACCGCGAGCACGGCATCGGCGCCTACAGCCTGGCCGACTTCGACCGCGCCGTGCGCCAGGGCGTGCGGGCGGACGGCGCCCGGCTGTACCCGGCCATGCCCTACCCGTCCTACGCCAAGCTCGGCGATGAGGATGTGCGGGCGCTGTACGCCTTCTTCAGCAAGGGCGTGAAGCCATCGGCGCAGCCGAACGAACCGGGGGAGATTCCCTGGCCGCTGAACCTGCGCTGGCCCATCGCCTTGTGGAACACCTTGTTCAGCACCTCGGCGCCTTATGTCGAACAGGCCGGCAAGGACCCGCTGTGGAACCGTGGCGCCTATATCGTCGAGGGCCCGGGGCATTGCGGCAGTTGTCACACGCCGCGTGGAATCGCGTTCAACGAGAAGGCGCTGGATGGCGGCAAGCCGGCCTACCTTTCCGGTGCCCTGCTGGATGGCTGGTACGCCCCGAGCCTGCGCGCCGACCCGAATACCGGGCTGGGGCGCTGGAGCGAAAGCGAGATCGCGCAGTTCCTCAAGACCGGGCGCAACCAGCATGCGGTGGTGTTCGGCTCGATGACCGAGGCGTTCAACAACTCCACGCAGTTCATGACCGACGAGGACCTGGCGGCGATTGCCCGCTACCTGAAGTCGCTGCCGGGTGATCCGCAGCGGGACGGGCCACCCTGGCAGTACCAGCAAGCGAAGGCCGATGCGCCGGGTGCGCATACCTATGCGGTGCGCTGTGCGTCCTGCCATGGGGCTGACGGGCGCGGGATGCCGGAGTGGATGCCGCCCCTGGCGGGGGCGTCGTCGTCCATGTCGCGGGAAAATGCCTCCAGCATCAACATCACCTTGAACGGCTCGCAGCGGGTGGTTGCCGCCGGGGTGCCGGATGCGTACCGGATGCCGGCGTTTCGCGAGCAGTTGAGCGACCGGGAGATTGCCGAGGTGCTGGGTTTCGTGCGCACTGCCTGGGGTAATCGCGGGGGTGCGGTGGAGGTCGAGGCGGTGAAGGAGCTGCGCGAGAAAACCGATCCGGCGAGTCCGAGCCCGATTGTGCTGCGGATGCGTTGAGCAGTGGGAGTGATGGTGCTGCTGATGGCCTCATCGCTGCGGTGCGGCGGTCCGACAAGCCAGCTCCCACAGGTATGGCGTGTACCGCTGGCCCTGTGGGCCGATTGGGCCATCAGCAACAACACAGGTCGCACTCCCGGACACGTCCGGCAGTCCAACCCTCAATCAACAAGAGGATCGCCAATGGAAAGCATCGACCTCCTGGTCCTGCGCACCCTCCACGACTGGCTCACCAGCGGCCACCGCGCCCTGCTCGCCACCGTGGTGCGCACCTGGGGTTCCTCGCCGCGCCCGGTGGGCTCGATGATGGCCCTGCGCGACGATGGCCGGGTGATCGGCAGTGTCTCCGGCGGCTGCATCGAGGACGACCTGATCCACCGCTACACCAGCGCCTACCAGGGCCCCGGCCTGCCCATGGACACCCCGCGCCTGGTGCGCTACGGCATCGATGCCGCCGAAGCCCACCGCTTCGGCCTGCCCTGCGGCGGCACGCTGGAACTGGTGCTCGAATTCGCCCCGGCGGCAGACAGCCTCGGCGAGTTGCTCCAGCGCCTGGACAACGGTCACCTGGTGCGTCGCCACCTCGACCTCGCCAGCGGCCGGGTCACACTGGAAACCACGAGCTCGCCGGAGCGCTTCAGCTTCGCTCCGGCCGGCATGACCAACACGCTCGGCCCCGGCTATCGCATGCTCCTGATCGGCTCCGGCGCGCTGGCCGAATACCTCGCCACCATGGCCGCGTTCAATGGATTCCGGGTCAGCGTCTGCGACCCGCGTCCGGAGTACATGGACGCCTGGAAAGTGGATGGCGTGGAGCGGCTGGTCGGCATGCCGGACGACGTGGTCCGCGCCTTCGTCCCGGATGTGCGCACCTGCATCATCGCCGTCAGCCACGACCCCAGGCTCGACGACCTGGCCCTGCTCGAAGCCCTGCACAGCCCGGCGTTCTACATCGGCGCCATCGGTTCGCGGCGCAACAGCCAGAGCCGGCGCGAGCGCTTGATCGAGCATTTTGGCGAGACGGAAATGTCGCTGAAGCGGCTGCATGGGCCGATCGGGATCTATATCGGCAGCAAGACGCCGGCGGAGATTGCGGTGAGCGTGATGGCGGAGGTGCTGGCGGTGAAGAACGAGGTGGCATTGCCACGGGAGGTGTCGGTGGTGGGTGCGAAGCAGGAGCTGGAAGGGATGGTGCAGGAGGGGTGAGAGGTCCGCCCCTACGCCTTGCATCGGGAAGGCAAGGTACTAGCCATCTCGCCGGATCAGGAAGAGCCTCCGAGCAGGTCTCCTCCAGTCAGCAATTCATCCATGACAGCCAACAAGCACATCGCAGAGAAGTGTCCTATCAACGCCCACTCCAGCCACTCCAGCCTCCAACGAAGGGAGGTCGGGAAGTTTTCAAAATCCTCACGATCAAGCAGTCCTTTCCTGATGGCAAAAACAGGGAACGTTATCAGGCATGCGGCTGTACCAACGAACCCAAGCCTTTGCCGTGCCCCTGAAACGCAGTAATCAGCAACAAGCCTGGTGTTTCTGAAAGCCTGCTTGATCTCCTCTACCTTGGCGTAACCAAAGTAGAGGGTGATGCCCAGCAGGATGAAGAGATCCAATAGCAACAGAACTCCTGCGTACCGAAGAATAGCCACTGCTATTGCCGACTACTCTCGAAAATCAACTCACCTGCATCTGCGCCATATTTGCTGCCCAGCATGCCTCCAGCCAACGATCCAGCCCCGACAACCACGATTCCGCAGGCGATTGCACCGATACCGAATGTCGGTACGCCCAACGCCACACAAAGCAAGCCCGCGCCACCTTTTGCGAGAGCAGCGCCGACTACCGCGCCACCTGCAACTCCACCCAGCAAGCTTCCCCCCTCGGTGTACTTGACCTTGGTGCAAGCTTGTTCATCGCCTGCGGAGCAGACTTGCTGCACTTTCACATAGGATGCCCCGCCGCCGATTGCCGTACCGACCCAACCACCCGCCTTGACGATTTTCGCCGTCTTGCTTACCTGTCCGATATGCGTCGCATACCCCGGAATCGGGCCCAGCGCACCTGCTTTTTTCCAGTGATGCACTAAGCTGCGAGTCGACAGTCCCAGCGCGGTTTTCAGTTTGCGATGACCGGGAAAGCCGATGGCTTTGCGCGTCAGTGGCGAGAGATTGGTGCTCAGCTCGGCAAACACGCGAGCGCGCTCGGCGCAAAATTGCGACGAATTCAAATTGCCATTGCGATCAAAAGACCTCATATACAGATCCTGGACAGCCTCCATATTGGCTTTCACATTATTCAGATTCCGCGAAAACATCGCTTCATCCCCCCCGACTGCGGCAGCGGTATGGGCAAGAAACGTCGAGATTTCCTCCTGGTGGCGAGCCATGAAATCCGCCTCTTCCTCGGTCAGAAGCTCCAGTGCCTTGTTGACGATTTCTGCGGCCTCCATCAACAGCGCTTCTTCACGGGATGATGCAGGAGCGGTGAGAGGTCCGCTCCTGCACTTTGCATCGGGAAGGGATCAGGTACCGTTGAAGTAATTAGTCAGCTTGGAAATCAGCCATGCGCCCGCCAGCAAAGCCAAGCTACCCAGCATGGCGTAAACAAGCAGAGCCAGCTTTATCCTCTCTGATCGAGGAAGTTTGCCTAAGTCCTCCATGGATACGACGTCACTGAGAGACATGAAACGAGGGTATGTAACGGTCATGGCGATGCTCATCATCAAATGAGCGTTTGCGATAACCCCCCTATCTCGCCAAAGCGCTGCGCGGGCAATCAAGGTCGTGCAGTTCGGCAGGCTGGCAAGGAGTGCGTCAGTCTTTCGATATCCCCAATAAATGGCTGTGAGCACAGAAATAAACAGGGTGCACATAACCAGCATCCAGAAGTAATCAGCCATGACAAGGGCTACCTGGATTTCTGGTAAATGACTTCACCAAGCTGTGCTCCTTTGCTGGCCCCAAACGCTCCGCCGGCATATGCCCCTACTCCAGCAACAACGATTCCACAGACCACCCCGCCTACAACTGCTGTGCCCAAGCCGATTGCTACGCACAACGGGCCAGCGCCTGCCGAAGCAGCGACCCCTCCCCCGGCGCCGCCCACAATCCCGCCAAAAAAGCTGCCAGCCTCGGTGAACATCACTTTTCTACATGCTTCGGCACTTCCTTCGGTGCAGACCTGCTGCACTTTCACATATGAAGCCCCTCCACCGATTGCAGCACCGACCCAGCCACCTGCCTTCAGAATCTTCGCCGTCCTGCTCACTTGCTCGATGTGCGTCGCGTAACCCGGGATCGGGCCCGACGCCCCCGCTTTTTTCCAGTGATGTACCAGGCTGCGGGTAGACAATCCCAGTGCGGTTTTCAGTTTGGGGTGATCGGGAAAGCCGATGGCTTTGCGCGTCAGTGGCGAGAGATTCATGTCCAGATCGGCAAACAGGCGAGCGCGCTCGGCGAAAAACTGCGTCGATTTCAGATGACCATCGCGATCGAAAGACCTCGTGTACAGATCCTGGACGGCGTTCATATTGCCTTTCACATTGTTCAGATTGCGCGAAAACATCGCTTCACCCACTCCCACTGCAGCAGCGGTATGGGCAAGAAACGTCGAGATTTCCTCATGGTGGCGAGCCATGAAGTCCGCCTCTTCCTCGGTCAGAGGCTCCAGTGCCTTGTTGACGATTTCTGCGGCCTCCATCAACAGCGCTTCTTCACGGGTGCAGGTCCGATTTCGCGGGTCGCTGAGGATGATCATGGCGCCGGCCTTGATAGTTCCCTGGCCGGGGTTGAGTGTGCGGAACTTGCTCAGCACTTCCAGCGACGGGCTGTCGAACAGTGCTGCTTCCAGGGCGCTGCGCGACATGCTGTAGGGAACGATGTGGAATCCAGGCTCTACGGCCTGGGTGCTGTCCTGGAACGGAGTACTTGCACCCGGCCTCTGAGCAGGCGAGGTCCGACTTGTCACGCCAGAAACCGAGGCTTGCTGCAATGCAGCCGCTGCCTCTGCATCTCGGGGCCTGGTGCCGGGCCCGTGCTGTCGTGATGTCGGCGTACCGCTGTTCGACTTGTACGGAAAGCTCTGGCAGCCAGGCAGCAGCGTAGCCTGGCAGGGACAGGAACTGGTGCTGTCCAGACTGCCTGCGGCCAGTCCGCCGTTGGTGGGGACCGACGACACGCCACCGACGATCCGGTAGGTCTGTCCGGTAACGCCGCAGGACACACTGTCGCCTTCCCGGGCTTGAGGCATGCCGCCGACGAGGATGCCGGGATTGCCCTCCAGCACCTGTCCGCCACATGAAGTCTTGTCGCCCATGCGAATCACGTAGCCAATCGCCATGTATCTGCTTCCTTGTCTTCTTGTTGAAAGAGTTCCGCCGGGAAGGACATCCCGCGGAGAAGGGGCAGATCCTTGCTGGAATGGACTCATGAGTAAGCAGGGTAATTCTTTCGATTAAGTAGGAATTTTCCTGCGTGACCACCGGAGTAAGCCGCGAACCTTGCACAGTCGGCTATCGATCCCATCAATACCCACCATCGTTGCCATCAAGTTCCCCAAGCCAGGCGGCGCGCAGAAGATAGCGCCATTGCCCACCTCGCCAAGGAACCCATCATGAAAACCGGCATGCTCGCCGCCCTGCTCGCCCTGCTGGCCTCCCTCACCGGCTGCGCCGCCACTGGCACCCCGGCGCAACCCGACGGCCATTTCTACACTGCGACCGAGCTCTCCCACGTGAGCCTGGACCGCGGCCAGCAAGTGGCGGTCCTGCTGGGTCGCAACGCCGCCGCGACCCTGGACTACCTGCAGCGCCATCGCGACCAGGTCGCCGCGGATTCACCGCGCACCACCCCGGTGGCCACCCTCGGCGGCACCCAGGCCTACACCTGGCTGGCCCGCTCGCTGTCCCAGGAATTCGCCGAAGTCACCTTCTACGACGACCTCGACACCTTGCTCGCCGACCGCCCCGACGTGATCGTCCTGCTCGATGCCCAGAGCCAGCTGGCCAATGCCGGCAACGAGGCGATCCAGGCCCGGGTGGTGGCGCGCTTCTTCGACAACCAGCTGACCTATATCGGCCAGGCCCAGGGCAGCGCACGCAAGGACGTCGGCAGTGCCGACCTGCTGCGCCAGCTCGACGAGGAGCCAGAGGTACAGGCCGACGCCCTGCGCCAGTTCGACAAGTCCTTGAAAAACCTGCTGCGGGGCTAGGCTGCCCGGCAAGGCTCAGGCAATATCCTGTTACAGGAACATTTCACCGCTGGGAGCCACCATGTTCACCTTCCCTCGCCTCGCCCTGCTGCTTCTGGTCGTCGGCATGCTGCTGGGCGAAATCGTCCTGGCCAGCATCGGCCTGGTGGGCGTGTGCACCGCCGCCGTGCTTGCCGACATGAGCCAGGACCCGCCGGCGCCGGAGCCGACCACGGCGGACTTCATTGCCTGACCGGGATCAGCCCAGCAGTTTCTCCACCGTCAACGGAAAGTCCCGCAGCCGTCGCCCGGTCGCATGCCGTACCGCATTGGCCACCGCCGCCGCGACGCCGACCACGCCGATTTCGCCCACGCCCTTCGAGCCCAGCTCGTTGACGATAGCGTCCGGCTCGTCGACGAAGATCGCCTCGATGTCACCGATATCGGCATTCACCGGGATGTGATACTCGGCCAGGTTGTGGTTCATGTAGCGTCCCAGGCCGTGATCGACCTGGGTTTCCTCGTGCAGCGCCATTCCCAGCCCCCACACCACCCCGCCGAGGATCTGGCTGCGCGCAGTCTTCGGATTGATCACCCGGCCCGCCGCCACCGCACTGACCACCCGACTGACCCGCAAGGTGCCCAGCGCCTCGTCGATCCGTACCTCGACGAACACTGCCGAATGGGTCGCGCAGGCAAAGCCCTGGCGGCTGGCCGAGGGTTCGGCATCGACCCGCGCATCCATCTCTTCCAGGGGATAGCACTGCGTCCCGACCTGCACCTG
The DNA here is from genome assembly GCF_036324125.1 of Pseudomonas ulcerans. Classification (NCBI taxonomy): domain Bacteria; kingdom Pseudomonadati; phylum Pseudomonadota; class Gammaproteobacteria; order Pseudomonadales; family Pseudomonadaceae; genus Pseudomonas; species Pseudomonas ulcerans. The sequence continues at coordinate 52,736 of NZ_JAZDQN010000032.1, forward strand.
CCCGCCACGGATCTCGAAGTCCTCGGCGGCTTCATCGAGCAATTGCGGATAGCGCTCCTTCATCCGCGCCACCAGCTTGCCGCGCAGCAACTGGCAGGCCTGACGCACCGCCGAACCCACCGACGACACGGTGAACGAGCCACCCTGCAACGGTGCCGTCGGCAGGCTGCTGTCGCCGAGCTGGAAGGTCACGTCCGGCAACGCCATGCCGGCGGCATCGGCGGCGATCTGGGTCATCACCGTATAGGTCCCGGTGCCGATATCGGTGGTCGCGCTGCTCACCCACAGATGTCCGTCGGCATCCAGCCGCGCCCGCGCGCTGGCCTTCATCTGCAGCGCCTCCCAGACACCGCCGGCCATGCCCCAGCCGATCAGCTCGCCATGATCGAGCATGCTGCGCGGCCGGGGATCGCGCTGGTGCCAGCCGAAGCGCAGCGCGCCCTGGGCGTAGCACTCCAGCAGCGCCTTGCTCGAATAGGGCTTGCCGAGGTTGCCGTTGCTGTCGGCGAAGTTGAGCCGGCGCAGGTCCAGCGGGTCCAGGCCGAGGCTTTCCGCCAGTTCGTCCATGGCGCACTCCAGGGCGATCACCCCGGACGCGGCACCCGGCGCACGCATGTCCAGCGGCGTGTAGACATCCAGCGGCACCAGGCGATAGGCCGTGGCGACGTTGTCGCAGCGATAGAGCATGCCCGCCCATTCCACCAGGTGCTCGGTGAAGTCCTCGAAGCGCGACGTCTGCGCCGTCGCCGCATGATGGATGGCCTGCAACCGCCCCTCGCGATCCGCACCCAGGCGCAGGCGCTGCAGCGTGCGCGGTCGATAGCCGAAGGTGAACATCTGCTGGCGGGTCAGGGTCACCCGCACGGAACGACGCAGCTTCAGGGCGGCCATCACCGCCAGGGTCAACTGGTACTGCGGGCGCAGCCCGGAACCGAACGCACCGCCGACATAGGCAGCGCAGACCCGCAGTCGCTCCTTGGGCAAGCCGAAGACCTTGTGCAGGAAGTCCTGGCTGTTCTGCGTGCCCTGGGTCTTGTCGTGGATGTGCAGGCTGTCGTCGGCGAGGTAGATCACCGTCGAGGCATGGGGCTCCATGGGGTTGTGGTGCTCGTTGGGGGTGCTGTAGGTGGCATCGACCTGGAAGGGCGAGGCCGCGAAGGCCGTGTCGAAATCCCCCCGTGGCTCGGGCAGCTCCGCCGGCGCGTCGTGGGCCTGGTCGAGGGCGGCGAGCAGGTCGGTCTGGTGCGGTGCCGCCTCGATCTCGATCTGCAACAGCGAACCGGCATGGCGCGCCAGCTCAAGGCTGGTGGCGATCACCAGCGCCAGCGGCTGGCCGCTGTACAGCACGCGGTCGTTGAACAGCGGGCGGAAGGGCTGGCCGTGGGCGGCGTCGGCATCCTCATAGGACTCGTCGTCCCCTGCCATGGGCGGTCGGTTGAGGTGATGCAGCACCGCGATCACTCCGGGCACTGCCAGTGCGGCGTCGCAGTCGATGCGCAGGATGCGTCCACGGGCAACGTTGCTGTTGACCACGCTGCCGTAGAGCAGGCCTTCATCGGCAAACTCGCCGGCATAACGGGCCTTGCCGGTGACCTTGGCCGGCCCGTCGATGCGATCGAGGGCCTGGCCGCTGAGAGGCTTGTTCATGGGTGGTCCTCCCCAGGGGTCGCCTGGCTCAACGCGCGGATGATGGCGTTTTTCGCCAGAGTGATCTTGAAGGCGTTGTGCGCCAGCGGCCGGGCGTTGCCCAGCAAGGCATCGGCGAACGCCGCCCAGGTCTCGCGCCCCGCCGGGCGGCCGCGGGTCGAGCGTTCCAGGGCCGGGTCGCGCCAGGGCTTGTGGGCCACGCCGCCCAGTGCCACGCGCATTTCCAGCACGTTCTGCTGCTCGTCCAGCTCCAGCGCCGCCGCCACCGAGACCAGGGCGAAGGCGTAGGACGCCCGGTCGCGGATCTTCAGGTAGCGGCAATGCTCGCCAAAGCGTGGCGGCGGCAGCTCGATGGCGACGATCAGTTCACCCTCGCCCAGGCAATTGTCCCGCTCCGGCGTCGCGCCCGGCAGGCGATGGAAGTCGGCGAAGGGAATGCTGCGCTCGCCATTTCGTCCGCGCACCTGTACCCGCGCCTCCAGCGCCGCCAGGGCCACGCACAGGTCCGACGGATGCACCGCCACGCAGTGCTCGCTGGCACCAAGGATCGCGTGCTGGCGGCTCAGTCCGTCCCGCGCCGGACAGCCGCTGCCCGGCTGGCGTTTGTTGCAGGGCACGGCGGCGTCGTAGAAGTAATGGCAGCGGGTGCGCTGCAACAGGTTGCCGCCGGTGCTGGCCATATTGCGCAACTGCGGCGAGGCGCCGGCCAAAATCGCCTGGGCCAGCAGGGGGTAGCGGTGTTCGATCTCGGGGTGCCAGGCGAGGTCGGCATTGCTCACCAGGGCGCCGATCAGCAGGCCGCCGCTGGCGCTGGTAGAAACCTCGCGCAGGGGCAACCCGGTGATATCGATCAGTTGGGCCGGACGCTCGACGTTTTCCTTCATCAGGTCCAGCAGGTTGGTGCCGCCGGCGATGAAGCGCGTATGGGGTCCGGCCTGCTGCACGGCGCGTTCGATAGTCGTGGGTTTGCTATAGGCGAACGGCGTCATCGTTGCGACCCTCGCAGTTGTGGCAAAGCCTCTTCGACCGCCGCGACGATATTGCCGTAGGCCCCGCAGCGACACAGGTTGCCGCTCATGCCCTCCTGGATCTGCGCCCGCGAATGCGCCCTGCCCTCGTGCGCCAGGCCGAGTGCCGAACAGATCTGGCCGGGGGTGCAGTAGCCGCACTGGAATGCATCGTGGGTGATAAAGGCCTGTTGCAGCGGATGCAGGCGATCGCCGTCGGCGAGGCCTTCGATGGTGGTCAGGGAATCGCCGTCGCACATGATCGCCAGGGTCAGGCAGGCGTTCACCCGGCGGCCGTTGCGCAGCACGGTGCAGGCGCCGCACTGGCCGTGGTCGCAGCCCTTCTTCGTGCCGGTCAGGTCGAGCTGGTCGCGCAGCAGGTCGAGCAGGGTCAGCCAGGGTGGCACTTTCAGCAGATGGCGCTCGCCGTTGATCTGCAGGTCGATCGCGTACGCGACCGTCGCGGAAGGGACATCGCTCATGACAAAGGCCTCACGGTGGTTATGCTTGTGCTTTTCAGGTGCGACCGGGGGGCGTCAGGATGCGTTCAAAGCAAATGACCGAGGGGTGCGTGGCGCTGGTGCTGGCCGCCGGGCGCGGGCGCCGGTTCGGCAGTGACAAGCGGGTGGCGGTCTTGCCGTCCGGGGAGCGAATGCTGGCGCAGACGTTGGCGCGGGCGTTGGCGGCGTTCCGGGATGTGTGGGTGGTGTTGCGGGTGGAGGATGATCCGGCGGCGCTGGGGGTGGATGAGCGGGTGACGGTGGTGAGGGCTGAGCGGGCCGATGAAGGGATGGGGTTCAGTCTGGCGGCGGGGGTCAAGGCGCTGGAGAGGACCGGATTCGAGGCGGTGGCGGTGATGCTGGGGGATATGCCCTGGGTTGAGGTGGGGACGTTGGAGCGTTTACGCGACCTGGCCGCCAGCGAGCGAATCGTGGTGCCTGAGTTCGAGGGGCAGCGGGGCCATCCGGTGGTATTCGCGCGCACCTATTGGGAGCGGTTGCGCGGCCTGCAGGGGGATCAGGGCGGGAAGCGGGTCATGCAAGAGAATGCGCAGGATTGTCGGGTGGTGAAGGTAGATGACAAGGGGGTGGTGCGCGACCTGGATATGCCTGTTGAGCCAGGGCTTGCTGACGAGTGACCGGCTCCATTCGCGGCGCAAGAATACCTGATTTCAGTGATATCTAAGTGCCATTACCGCATGCAACACTCGCCTCACTTCCGATCCCCGCCATGAAATGCCTTACATCAGGGCAGCGGACGAATGACTTCAGGTTCGATGAAACGGACGGCATGGTGCTGTCCCCACCAGGAGCAGGAAATGAGCAAGCAAGGACTCTCCGTACCCGTCGGCGCCGTACTGCCTTATGCCGGCAACCTCGACAACAACCAGCTCAACGAACTGGGCTGGTCCATCTGTGATGGCACGCAACTGCTGATCAGTTCCTATCCCGCGCTGTTCGCGGCGATCGGCACGTGCAACGGCGGCAATGGCAACCTCAACTTCAACCTGCCGGATTACCGCGGCTACTTCCTGCGCGGAGTCGATCACAGCGGCACCGTCGACAAAGGCGCCAACCAGCGCACCGCTCCTCGTACCGGCGCGGCGACCGGGGCCAATGTCGGCAGCGTGGAAGGCTTTGCCACCGCCGTGCCGAACACGCCGTTCACCGCACTGGTGCCGCACGTGCCAACTGACGACCACAACGCCTACAGCGGAACCAATGCCGACATGCTGGAGCCCGGCAACGGCCAGATATTCTCCTCGACCGCCGGCGGCGATGCCGAAACGCGTCCGGTCAACGCCTACGTCAACTTCATCATCAAGCTCGTGGAAAACGCCGGGCTGCCCACCGGGGCCATCGTCACCTTCACCGGTGCAAGCGCCAACAGCAGTTCGAATCTGCTCAGTTACTTCCTGCACTGCGACGGCAGCGCTCTTCCCCAAGGCCAATGGCCTAGTCTGTTCAAGGCCATCGGCAAGGCCCACGGTGGTAGCGACATTGCCTACAACCTGCCTGACTACCGTGGCCGCTTCCTGCGCGGCGTGGACAGCGGCGCCCAGCGCGACCCCGATGCCGGGACGCGCACGGCGATGGCCGCAGGCGGTGCCACGGGCGACGCGGTCGGTTCGATTCAGGACTGGGCAACGGCGGCACCGGTCAATCCGTTCACCATCTGGGTCAACGTCGGCAATTCGGAAAAGACCTCCGATCATTGCTCCGGGCACGACAACTCCGAATGGAACCAGAATTCGACCACCGTCTCCTTCACCGCCGCAGGTGGTGACAAGGAGACCCGCCCGGTGAACGTTGCTGTCGACCACTACGTGCTGCGAGACATCGATGCGAACACCAGCGACATCTTCCCGATCGGCGCGGTGATCGGTTTCCCCGGCAACATTGCGCCTCCTGCCGCGCAGTGGCTGCCGTGCGACGGGAGCAGTCTCTCCAGCACCGACTACGAAGACCTGTACTTCGCCATCGGCGATGCCAGCGGCGGCAATAACGGCAGCGCCTTCAATCTCCCGGACTACCGTGGCTACTTCATGCGCGGCGCAGACCTGGGCAAGAACCTCGATCCGGATGCCGCTTCGCGCACCGCAGCGGCTCCCGGCGGGGCGATCGGGGCAAACGTAGGCTCACGGCAAGGCGGCGCGACCGGGCGGCCCAGAACCGGCGACATCACCGGCCCGATCGATCACATGCCGACCGACGACGCGGACAACTCTTGCGCCATCTGGTGCAGCTCGGTAGCCGAGTGGGACGGCGCCCAGGCCCCCACGGTGGGCGGCGGTGACGCCGAAACCAGGCCGATCAACGCGAACATCCTGTACTACATCAAGTACGCGGCGACGCCCGCCAGCTGACCGCTGGTGAACCTCGACCCGACCCTGCGGCGCATGCTGCCGCAGGGTCGGGATCGACCGGTCAAGGTGTTGCATAGAGCAACAAAACTGCTCCGATTTCCTGCTTTCTTGTAGGCAATTTCCCAATCATACTTGCGCGCCCTTTCAGTCGTTGCGCTCTTGGGAAACGCTGCCTAATCTCCGCCGGTCGCTGCACATCAGCGATCAGGTTTGGTCACCTGGCAAATCCGTTGCGCACGAGCGCCCTCCGTTTCAACGGGCGCTTTTTTGTGGCTGCTGTTTTATGGCGGCTGTGCGCAGGGCGCTTTCGAGCGCGCCGGGTTTGCCTCGGATCCCGGTTGACCAACCTGTGTACAGTCGCCACCCATCGTTTGGTCACGACGTGGCGAATCCCATCCATTACGAGGAGATTCACCATGGTTAAGCCGGTTCCTGATCCACCCGCCCTACTCTCGACCCTCACCACCGCCCACACCCACTTCGCAGATTGCAACGGCATCCACCCGCCGCTCTTCGCCGTATGTGAAGGCGCCTCGCTGGAAGATGCCCTGGTGCATCTGTCGACATCGCTGAAGTCCGCCTATGAAACCAACTTCCAGGTCTGCGAGTCGGCGGATCTGCGGATGCGCGGCCTGGCCTGGGCGACCCAGCATTCACTGGAAATCGGCCTGGCGCTGCTGGATTCGTTGTTGAAGGGATGTTTGAAGAAAGATGCAGGGGTTGCCGGAGCGGCAATGGACTGAGCGGATGGCAGCCAGCGATCGTAGAACACCGCATGATTCATTGGTTCAGCGGGGACTTGTGGGAGCGGGTTTACCCGCGATGGCGGCAGTGAACTCACTATCGCAATCGCGGGTAAACCCGCTCCTACAGGGCTCGGTGCTTTCCTCAAGACGAAGCGCCGTCAGACATGCCCCGGATTCACCGGCTTGGTCGAGGGCACCTCATACTGCGCCTTCAAATGCCCGTCCTGGTCCAGCAACCACGCATCCAGCACCTGCCGCACCACCGGCCCCGCCACCTTGCCGCCGGCCTCGCCGTTCTCGATCATCACCGCCACCGCAATCCTCGGGCTCTCCGCCGGTGCAAAGCCGACGAACAGCGCATTGTCCCGGTTGCGCTCCGCCGTGCGATTACGGTTGTAGCGCTCGCCCTGGCGAATCGCGACCACCTGCGCCGTGCCACTCTTCCCGGCAATCCGGTACTGCGCGCCCACCGCCGAGGCCCGGGCAATGCCGCGGGGATCATGCAGCACCGCCTGCATCCCGCGATTGACCTGCTCCCAGGCCCCCGGATCACGCAGCTTGATATCCGGCAACGGATGCTCATCCACCGGCGCGGCGTCGCCCACCATCATCGCCAGGTGCGGTCGGTGCCAGACACCCTTGCTGGCGATCAGCGAGGTGGCCTCGGCCAGCTGCAACGGAGTGACCTGCATGTAGCCCTGGCCAATCCCGAGGATCAGCGTCTCGCCCGGGAACCACGGCTGGCGCCGCGTCGCCCGCTTCCACTGCTCGGACGGCATCAGTCCGGGCGCTTCGTCGCTCATGTCCAGCGACACCTTTTGCCCGAGGCCGAAACGACTCAGGTAGTCGTGCATGCGCTCGATGCCCAGGCGGTGGGCGACTTCATAGAAGTAGACGTCGTTGGAGCGCATCAGCCCCGCGTACAGGTCCACCCAGCCATCGCCGCTGCGGTTCCAGTTGCGGTACTTGTGGTCGTAGTTGGGCAGTTGGTAGTAACCAGGGTCGAAAATCCGCGTGCCGGCCGTGATCACGTCGGCATCCAGGCCGGCGATGGCCACCTCGGGCTTGATGGTCGAACCCGGCGCATACAGCCCGCGCAGCACGCGGTTGAACAGCGGGCGGTCGATGGAGTCGCGCAGCGCGGTGTATTCCTTGTAGCTGATGCCGGTGACGAACAGGTTCGGGTCGTAGCCCGGCTCGCTGACCATCGCCAGCACCTCGCCGGTGCGCGGGTCGAGGGCGACGATGGCGCCACGGCGGCCATCCAGGGCCTTTTCCGCAGCGCGCTGGAGGTTGATGTCCAGGCTCAGGGTGATGTCCTTGCCCGCCACCGGGTCGGTGTGGCGCAGCACGCGCATCACCCGGCCCTGGGCGTTGGTCTCGACTTCCTCGAAACCGACATGGCCGTGCAACTGCGCCTCATAGAAGTGCTCCACACCGGTCTTGCCCACCGACTGGGTGCCGCGGTACTCGGTCTGGTCGAGGGTCTTGGCCTCTTTCTCGTTGATCCGCCCGACATAGCCCAGGGAGTGGGCGAACAGCTCGCCGTAGGGATACTCGCGGACGAACTGCGCCTCGACATCCAGCCCCGGCAGCAGGTACTGATTCACCGCAATCTCGGCGATCTGTTCTTCGCTGAGGGCGTACATCAGGGTCACCGGCTCGAAGGGGTGGCGCGAGCGCTTGAGGTCCTTGTCGAAGTCGTGGCGCTGCTCGCTGGACAGGTGCAGGACGTTGCACAGGGTGTCGAGCACCTGCGCGGTATTGCCGGCGCGCTCGCGGGTCAGGGTCAGGTTGAAGCTGGGGCGGTTGTCGGCCAGGACCACGCCGTTGCGGTCGCGGATCTGCCCGCGCTCAGGGGGAATGGGCAGGACGTGGACGCGGTTGTTTTCCGAGATGGTCGAGTTGTAGTCGTACTCGACCACCTGCAGGAAATACAGGCGCGCCACCAGGGCGCAGGCCGCCAGCAGGACCAGCGCACCACAGGCCAGCAGCCGGCGATTGACCAGCCGGCCTTCCTTTTCATGGTCCTTGAGGGGGATCGGGTTGGGCATGCTTGACGCCTCGCGACAAACCCGGGAGACCGGGCAAAGCCGGGCATGGTAGTCAAGGTTGCCGGCTGCCTCAACCCGGACCGCTGAGCGGACGGACAAGGATTGCTTCGCTACCGCGCAGAAATCCTTGTTCGCCACACCGCTGCGCCAGGCCGATAATGCCGGCGACCCTGCGCAGGAAATCGCCATGTCCACCCTGAACGAACACCTCAACGCCAACCTCGACCAACCCGCGTTCATGCACGGCTCCACCCTGCCCTGGCTGGCCAGTCCGCTACCTGGCGTCGAGCGGCGTCCGCTGTATCGCCTGGGCGGCGAGCAGGCGCGGGCGACGTCGCTGGTGCGCTATGCGCCGGGGAGTCGGTTCAGTCCGCACCGGCATGGGCTCGGGGAAGAGTTCGTGGTGCTGGAGGGGGTGTTCGAGGATGAGCACGGGCACTATCCGGCCGGAAGCTATGTACGCAATCCGCCGGGCAGCGAGCATGCGCCGGGGTCGGCGGAGGGGTGCATGATCTTCGTGCGCTTGCGCCAGTTTCATCCGCTGGATGAGCAGCAGGAGGTACGGGAGATACCGGCTGGTGGCGATGCGTTGCTCTTCGAGAATGCCTTCGAGCGGGTCTGGGTCAGGGATTTCCAGCCAGGCGCGCCGGTGCGGATCGGCAATGCACGGGGCCTGGAAGTGCTGGGCCTTGCGGGAGAACTGGAAGGGGCCGGGTTCAGGCTGGTGCCTCTGGACTGGATGCGCTTGCCGGCCGGGCAGGATCTGCTGGGGCGGGCCGGAGCCGAGGGCGCACGGGTCTGGGTAAAGGATGCAGCGCTGGACCTCGGTATTCCAGGCCACTGAAACTTGTACATGAAACTTGTACAGCCAAACTTCTTGTAGAACTTTTCCTACAACCTTCGGGTCGGACCAGACAGGCTATGAAACCTGGAAAGCTCGATGACCGATACGACCCTGCGCATTGCTGCGATCGGCCCCGGCCACATAACCCTCCCATCCACCTTTCACCGTTTCGACCACCTCGACGCGCTGTTCACCGAGGCACCGTTCGATGTGCTGGTGCTCGCCGCCGACCCCGAGCAGGACGCCGAAAATGCCCGGCGCTTGCGCCGCCATCCGGCCTACGCGCTGAGGCTGATCTACTGCATCGGCGACCACCCGCTGAGCGAAGCGCTGACCGACGGCCCCTTACCCGCCAATCCCGCGCAGGCATTCGAGCAATGGCGCGAACGCCTGGCCCTGTTCAACCGCGGCCGCGCGCCGGAAGGCCCGGAAGCCCACCTGCTCGCCTACCTCTGGCTACGCGCCCCCGGCAAGCTCAAGGCCCTGCGCGCCCCGCAATCCCCGGCGCTCTACCACTACCCGCTGATCGATGCCCTGGGCGACGACCAGCTCAACGGCCATGCCCTGGTGCAGAGCCTGGTGCAGCGCAACCTGCTGGACAGCAGCGTGCTGGTGGACCGCATCCGCCTGTGCCGCAGTTGCGGCAGCGGGCACCTGAACTACGTCGATGTGTGCGTGGAATGCAGCTCGCTGGAGATCGTCCGCGAACCCTCCCTGCACTGCTTCACCTGCGGCCATGTCGGCGCCCAGGCCGAGTACCTCAAGGACGGTTTGCTGGTCTGCCCCAACTGCCTGACCCGCCTGCGCCATATCGGCACCGACTACGACCGGCCGCTGGAAAACTACAAGTGCAAGGCCTGCGCGGCGTTCTTCGTCGATGCGGATATCCAGGCGCGCTGCCTGGACTGCGGCGAACAGCACAAGCCTGATGAACTGCTGGTGCGCCAGGTGCATGACCATCATCTGTCCGAGACCGGCCTGCTCACTGCGCGGCAAGGCCTGGAGCGGGATTTCGACCAGTATTTCGGCGGCCTGTCGCTGGTCGGGGTGAATGCCTTCAAGACCCTGCTCGACTGGCAGCTGGAACTGATCGCCCGGCACAGCGCACCGACCTTCGCCCTGCTCGGCGTGCGCTTCAAGAACCTCGGCACGGCCCTGGCACGCCTCGGGCCGCAGCGCGGCCATGCGCTGCTGGACACCCTGATCGAACGCATCCAGGTGGCCATCCGCGATACCGACCGCTGCACCCGCACCAGCGAGGAACAGCTCTGGCTGCTGCTGATGTGCACCGACCAGGTCGGCCTGCAGCGGGTCACCGAACGCCTCAACCAGATCAGCGAGCTGTTCGTCGGCCAGGACCTGCAGGACATCGTGCTGACCACCAGCGGCTGCGTGGCCCCGGCCGACCTGGTGGAGAAGGAAGACGCCGAGTTGCTGATGGCGCGCCTGGCGGGGGCTCTCTGATGGATGCCCTGCTCGCCCACTTCGACGCCTGGCTCGCCGAGATCCAGGGACCGGACGGCCACTGGCGGCTGTTCCTGATGGTGTTTCCGTACTTCCTGCTGCTGGAGGTGCCGCTGAACCTGCTGGTGCTGCTTGGCACCCTGCGCTGGTTCGTGCGCGAACACGTCGCGGTGCCGCGCCAAGAGGCCTGGTACCCGCGGGTGTCGTGCATCATCACCTGCTACAGCGAGGGCAAGGATGTCGAGCTGACCCTGCGCAGCCTCGCCGAGCAGACCTACCCGGGGATGATCGAGATCATTCCGATCGTCGACGGTGCCGCGGCCAACCAGGTGACCACCGAGGTGGTGCGGCGCTTCAAGGCCGAACAGCGGCTGCCCGGCAACCGCGTGTTGCGGCCCATCGCCAAGTGGCAGCGTGGCGGCCGGGTATCTTCGCTGAACAGCGGCCTGGCCTTCAGCAGCGGTGAGATCCTGATCAACGTCGACGGCGATACCTCCTTCGACAACGACATGGTGGTGCGCATGGTCCGCCATTTCCGCGATCCGGCCGTGCCGGCGGTGGCCGGCAGCCTGCGGGTGCGCAATGCCCGGCAGTCGTGGGTGGCGCGGGTGCAGGCGCTGGAATACCTGCTGTCGATCCAGATGTGCAAGATCGGCCTGGCGGAGTGGAACCTGGTCAACAACGTGTCCGGTGCCTTCGGCGCGTTCCGGCGCAGCTTCCTCGAACAGATCGGCGGCTGGGACACCCACACCGCCGAAGACCTCGACCTCACCCTGCGCATCAAGAGCTACTTCCGCCGCTACCGCCTGCGCATTCCCTTCGAGCCCCGCGCCATCGGCCATACCGACGCGCCGGCGACCCTGCGCGGCTTCCTCGACCAGCGCCTGCGCTGGGATGGCGACCTGCTCTTCGTCTACCTGCGCAAGCACCGCCACGCCTTCAACCCGGGCCTGCTGGGCTGGCCGAACTTTCTCATGCTGCTGGTCAGCGGGCTGTTCTTCCAGCTGGTGCTGCCGTTCATCATCCTCGGCTACAGCCTGGTGGCGCTGTTCATCCTGCCGCCCATGGCGTTCCTGTTCTATTCGCTGCTGATCTACACGCTGTACCTGGCGCTGAGCGGCCTGCTGTACCTGGGGCTGTTGCTGATGGTCAGCGAACGGCCAAGGGAAGACCTGCGCCTGACCTGGGTCCTGCCCTTCTACCCCTTGGCGATGTACGCCCTGCGTTGCTGGAGCGTGGTCGCCATTCTCAACGAAACCCTGCGGCGCGGGCACGAGGAATCGAGCATGGCGCCCTGGTGGGTACTCAAGCGGGCCAACCGTTTCTAAGGCAGATCGATGATTGCTAAAACAGCATACCGCCTGCTGGCGGCGGCCTTGTGCGCCCCGCTGCTGGCCAATGCCGCCCCCCTGACCCTCGACCAGGCCCTGCAGATGGCCGGCGACGGCCATGGCAGCGCGGCCAGCAATGCCCGGCTCCAGGCGCGTTATGCCGCGAAGGAGCAACGTGAAAGCGAAAGCGGTTGGGAGGTGTTCGGCAACGCCAATGTCGGGCGTTACCACGAACTGGTCACCGACGATGTGCGCGATGACTACTACGGGCGCAACGCTGCCATCGGCGTGCGCTATCCGTTGCTGGGCAGCCTGGCACGGCGCATGGACGCGGTGCGGGCCAGCGAGCGGGATATCCGCGTCAGCGAGATCGAGGTCGGTTACCAGCGCGCCCGCCAGCGCCTGGCGGTGCGCAGCGCCTACGCCGACTGGTGGCGCGCGACCCAGGAACAGCGCCTGTGCGAGGACGCGCAGGCCACCGCCCGCACGGCCGAGCAACACCTGCGCGAGCGTCTGGACGGCAAGTGGATCCTGCCCTCCGATGCGCGCCTGATGCGCAGCGAATGGACCGCCGTGACCCGCCGCTGCGACCTGCAAGCGGACCTGCTGGCGGATGTGCGCGAGAGCCTGCGCAGCCTCGGGGTCAGGGTCGATGCCGACAGCACGCCGGCGGCCATCCCCCTGGCCGGCCACCCACGACCGCTGGAATCCTGGCGTGCGCTGCTCGACAGCAACCCGCGCATGGCCCGCCGCGACGCCGAGCTGGCCCTGGCCGAGCAGGGACGCAAGCGGCCGTGGTACAGCGCCATCGAGTCGTCGTTCAACGTCGCGCAGACGGTCGAGCAGCGCAGTGGCGCCGGCGAGAACGGCAGCGGTCTGAGCGCCGGGGTGACCTTCAGCGCACCGCTGGACCTGCTCGACTACGGCTCGGCGCGCAACCGCGAAGGCGAGGCGCGCTACCAGGAAGCCGTGCGCGCCCGCGAGCAGGAACAGGGCACGCTGGTGCGCGAGCTGGGCAAGGTGCTGGAACAACAGCGACGCAACGCCAATGAGTACGTCTGGCGCAGCGAACGCCGCGAGGCGGTGGACCGTATCGTCGCCGAGCGCCGCCAGCGCACCGGGCTGGATGCCGGGGAAGCCAGCCTGCGCTTGATGCAGGCCGAGGTCGACCACTACAACGCCGGCTTCGCGCAGATTTCCGCGTGGCATGCCGCCTGGCTGCAGGATGCGGCGCTGCGCCTGTTCGGCGATGACAGTGCCGAGTTCGAAGCGCTGCTGGGCAGCGAGTGGCTGCGCTGGCAGGCGCAGGACACGGGCGCACCGGCGCAGGCGCTGAACTGGCGCCAGGGCGTGTATATCTGGGACAGCCAGGCGCTGCTCGATCCCCGTCGGCGCGGCGCGGAGTTGCGCGCGCTGCGCGAGGCAGGGATCGGCGTGCTGAATGTCGGCCTCGATGCGCGCCAGGTCGCCGACCGTGAGCGCACCCGCTCCGCGTTGAGCGAGCTGCTGCGCGAGGCCCATGCCCAGGGCCTGCAGGTCAACCTGCTGCTGGGCGATCCGGCGTGGATCAAGCCGCGCGGGCGCGGGCAACTGACCGAACTGATCCAGCAGTTCAGCGCCCTGCCCTTCGACGGCCTGCATCTGGACCTGGAAGTCGAGCAACTGGGCTGGCCGGTGCCCGACCAGCGCCTGCGCGACTGGCTCGACACCCTGCGCGCGGCCAAGGCGGCCAGTCCGTGGCCGCTGCGCCTGTCGAGCCACCCGCGCTGGTTCGCCGAGCAAGCCCGACGCACGCCGTGCGTGCCCTGCGAACTGGAGCACCTGGGGGTCGGCGATATCAGCCTGATGATCTACACCCGCAACCCCGAGACCGCTGCCAGCCGGATCAAGGCCATCGCCCGCCAATGGCCGGCGCTGCACCTGCGCCTGGCGCAAAGCGTGGAAGCCGATCAACCCGCGGACCTCAGCTGGGCCGACGCCGGCCACGGCCAGTTCCGCGCACAGACCACCCAGTGGCAACAGGCGCTGCTGCCCGCCGGCATCAGCGGTATCGACTGGCAATCCTGGACCGACTACCCGAGAAGCCGATGAAAATCCGATTCAGCAGTCCCAAGGAACACCAACCCACCCAGGACAACGGCATGCAGGTGCTCTACGCGCCGGGCAAGCGCCTGGCGTTCAAGCTGCGCTGGTACCTGATCCTGTTTCTGATCCTGCTCCCGGTGTTATGGCTGGCGGGCCGCTACGGCCTGGCGCTGATGCGCATCGAGGCCCCCGCACTGGTGCGCCTGCCGACGCTGGAAGTGCGGGCGATGCAGCCGGGGGAAATCCGCGCGCTGCATGTGCAGGCCGGTGACCACGTGCAGGCCGGCATGCCCCTGGCAGACCTGGACAATCCGGAGTGGCGCTTGCGCCTGAGCCTGTTGCAGGCCGGCAACGCACCCGCCGCACCCGCCTCGGTTAGCGAGAGCAATCGTGCGGCGCTGCAGAGCCTGGTGGACCGGGCGGCGCGGCAGGTTGCCGAGGTCGGGCAGCTGGTCCGCCAGGGCGCGGCAACCCGCGGCGAACTGCTGCAGGCACAGAACGCCCTGGACAGCCGCAAGGTCGAATTGCTCGCCTTCGAACGCAGCCTGGTGGGCGGTGCCGACAGCACCTATGCGCAGCAACAGCAGCGCGAGGGGCAATGGCTCAAGGAGCAACTGGCGCGGATGGATGTGCAGGCCAGCGAAGCCGGGCGAGTGGCGGAAGTGATCGCGGCGCCCGGGGAGAATGTCGGGCCGGGGACCTTGCTCATGCGTCTGGAACGCGAAGGACCGGCGCAGTTGTGGGTATACCTGGATCCGAAGGATGTGGAGCACTCGACGCCGGGGTCGCAACTGGATGTGCGCCTGCCCAATGGCGAGTGGGTGGGGGCCGAGGTGATCAGCCCTGCGGAGACCGCCAACCCGTTGCCCAGCGACCTGCGCAAGCCGTTCAGCAGCCCGACCCGCGGCTTGATGGTGCCGGCACGGTTCAACGAGCCGCTGGCCAGTGAGTGGCGGATCGATTCGTTGCCGGTGCGGGTGCGGTTTCCGCATCAGCATTTCAAGGTGTTTGGCTGGGTGATCTGATCGAGGACCTCTTTGCGGGCACTTGTAGGAGCGGGTTTACCCGCGATTACGATGGTGGCATCACCGACGCAATCGCGGGTAAACCCGCTCCTACAGGGTCCGCGTCCAGCGCGGCGGCTATTTCCCTGCCTCCTCCAGCAACCAGTCCCGGAACGCCTGCACCTTCGCCAGTTCCCCGCACTCCGGCCGATAGACCACGTAGTACGCCTGGGTCAGCGGACAATCCAGCCCCTTGTCGGCAAACGGCCGGATCAGGCGCCCGGCCTCCAGGTCATCCTTCACCATCACGCTACGTGCCAGGGCCAGGCCCTGCCCGTCCATCGCCGCCTGCAACACCGCCGCCGAATTGTTGATACGCAGGCCATGGTCGGCGCGGATGTCGAGAAAGCCCGAGGCATCCAGCCACATGCGCCAGGTCGGGTAGTCCGGGTCGCTGGCCATCGACAGGTCATGGATCAGCGTGCTCCTGGCCAACGCCGCCTCCGTCAACCGGCCCTTCTTCAGCAGCGGATAACCCGGCGCGCACACCGGGAACAGCGTCTCGTCCAGCAGGTGCACCGCCGTCAGCCCGGCCCACTTGCCGCCGCCATAACGCACCCCGACATCGATCCGCTCGGCCTGGAAATCCACCGTGCGCAGGTTGGTGTCCAGCAGCACGTCGAGCCCCGGCCAGGCCTGCTGGAAGCGCTCGATCCGCGGCAGCAGCCACTTCGAGGCGAACGCCGGGCTGACACTCACCGTCAGCCCGGCCTGCACGCTGGCGTCCTTGAGCCGGGCCAGGCCGACGCCAAGGCGGTCGAAGCCAGCCTGGATATCCGGCAAGGCCGCGCGGGCGATCTCGGTCAGCATCAGCCGCGCCGTGCCGCTGCCGGCACGGGTGAACAGCGGAATGCCGAGCCAGGCCTCCAGGCTGCGCACCTGCTGCCCGACCGCCGCCGGGGTGACGTTCAGCTCCGCTGCGGCGGCGGAGAAACTCTGGTGTCGGGCCGCCGCTTCGAAGGCGCGCAGGGCGTTGAGATAGATCAGGGACATTGAAAGGTTTTCTTTCTCATGAAGGATATGACGATCCCGGGAACCATGACCCAAGCCGTTGCGCGATGCAAAGCTTTTCCTGCCCATCTGCGACAGTCGATGACCACGCTTACGACACCCTCGCTATATATTTGAATATATAGCGTTGTCAGCTAACGACCGACGGCGCTAGTATTCGCCGCGGTCCGGCCCTGTGCCGGACCCGCATCCGCAGCAATTCAAACGGTTCGATGTCTTCGGGGAGGAAGGCCCGGGCTGTTTTGCGGGTATCGCTGTATATAAAAATATATAACGAAACAGAATGTTTCCGTTTCCGGGCCACCCGCAGCGGATGCATTCCATGAACACGGAGCAGTCATGCAGCCCTTCACCCCCCGTACCCTGGTGCTGGCCATCGCCGCCATCAGCGCCCAGTCCGTCTTCGCCGAAGACAGCAAGCCGTTCACCCTCGGCGAAATCCAGATTTCCGCCCCGCAGGACGACAAGCTCGCCACCGGCAGCAGCGTGGTCGAGTTGCAGGACATCCGCCTGCACGACCGGGAAACCGTCGACCGCGCCCTGGCCCTGGCCCCCGGGGTCAACCAGAGCTACATCGGCGGCCGCGCCGAGCAGGTGGTCTATGTCCGCGGTTTCGACCGCCTGCAGGTGCCCGTCTATATCGACGGCATCCCTACCTACGTCCCCTATGACGGCAATATCGACCTGGGTCGCTTCACCACCTATGACCTGTCGCGCATCGAAGTGGCCAAGGGCTTCGCCTCGCTGCTGTACGGCCCGAACACCCTGGGCGGGGCGATCAACCTGGTGACCCGGCGTCCGACCCAGGCGTTCGAGGGCGAAGTCGGCGGCGGCCTGGAAATGACCGACCACGGCAACGTCAACGCCTACCGTAGCTACGCCAACGTCGGCTCCAACCAGGGCAGTTGGTGGATGCAGGGCGGCGTGTCCTATGTCGACTACGACTACACGCTGCTGCCGGACGACTTCAAGCCGACCAACAACCAGCAAGGCGAAGGCCGCCGCGAGAACAGCAACAAGCGCGACGGCAAGTTCAGCTTCAAGCTCGGCTTCACCCCCAACGCCACCGACGAGTACGTGGTCGGCTATGTCCAGCAGGAGGGCCGCAAGGGCCAGCCACCCTACGCCGGCGATCTGCCCGCCACCGGACAGCGCAAGCGCTGGTGGGAATGGCCGCAATGGGACAAGACCAGCCTGTTCCTCGCCACCAACACCCGTTTCGGCGAGCACGGCCTGAAGACCCGGGTATTCCACGACACCTTCAAGAACTCGCTGGAAAGCTTCAACTACAACAACGGCATCCCCGGCACCCTGCAGTCCGGCTTCCCGAGCAAGTACGACGACGAATCCACCGGCTTCTCCATCGAAGGCGACCTGGCAATGACCGAAGGCAACCGCCTGGGCGTGGCCTACCACTTCAAGGAAGACGTGCATCGCTCCCGCGACGGCAGCGACCCGCAGACCCATTTCCGCGACCAGACCCAGTCCATCGCCCTGGAAGACACCCTGCGCCTGAACGATATCTTCAGCGTGGTCGGTGGCGTCTCGTACAACTACCGCAAGAGCCTGGACGCCGAGAACTTCGGCACCAACAGCACCTCGCCAACGCGCAAGACCCTGTACGACGAGCCCACCGGCAGCGACGACGCGGTCAACAGCCAGCTCGGCCTGTTCATGAACACCGGCCCACTGCTGGACATCGACCACAACGGCCAGGTGCGCCTGACCGTGTCGCGCAAGAGCCGCTTCGCCACCATCAAGGACCGCTACTCGACGCGCTTCGGCACGGTCATCCCCAGCCCCGACCTGAAGTCGGAACGCGCCACCCACTATGAGCTGGGCTACAGCGGCGCACTGACGTCGCAGTGGAGCCTGGACGCGGCGCTGTTCGTGGCCAATATCGAAGACTCGATCCAGCAGGTCACGGTGCCGGCGCAACTCAACTGCGCAGCGCCCTGCGGCCAGTACCAGAACATCGCCAAGGCGCGTAACCAGGGCTTTGAACTGGGCCTGAAGGGCGATCTCGGCGACTGGGAACTGGGCGCCAGCTACACCTTCCTCGACCGCGAGAACCGCAGCAATCCCGAGCTGCACCCGATCGACACGCCGCGCCACAACCTGTTCGCCTCGGCTACCTGGAACCACGATGCCTGGCGCCTGACCGGCAGCGCCGAGGCGGCGTCCAGGCGCTACAACGTTTCCGACGGCACGCAGATGTCCGGCGGCTACGCGGTGTACAACTTCAAGAGCGGCTACCGCTTCAGCAACGACGTGCTGGTGGAGGCTGGCGTGCGCAACCTGTTCGACCGTCTCTACGAGTACAGCGAGGGCTACCCGGAGATCGGCCGCAACTACTTCGTGCAGTTCAATGTTCCGCTGTAAGGCATGGTTGCTCGCCTGGGTCCTGGGCCCGGCGAGCGCCCTCGCGGCGGCTCCGCAACCGGTGGTGGTGCTGACCAGCTACCCCGAGGAAATGATGAGCCGCTTCGAGGAAGCCTTCGAACAGGCCAACCCCGACTACCGCCTGCAGATCCTCTGGCGCCAGGGCTTCGATGCCCTGCCCTTCCTGCGCCAGCAGGACCAGGGTGGCGTCGATGTGTACTGGGCACCGTCGCCGGGCAACTTCGCCCGGCTCGCCAGGGATGGCGGCTGGCAACCCCTGGGGGTCGACCTCAAGGGCTTGCCGGCGAAGATCGGCGACACCGCGCTGCGCGATGGCCAGGCCCGCTACCAGGCCACGGAACTGGCCGGCTACGGCTTTGCCACCAATCCACGGGTGCTCAAGGAACTGGGCATGGAGGCGCCGAAGGACTGGACCGACCTGCTCGATGCGCGCCTGCGCGGGCGCATCGCCCTGCCCGACCCGGGCCGGGTCGGCTTCGCCCCGGTGCTGCTGGACATCGTGCTCCAGGCCTATGGCTGGGAGCGCGGCTGGGCGCTGTGGAGCGAGATCGCCGGGCAGTCGCGGCTGGTCAGCCGCGGCGGCACCCTGGTCAGCGACGAGGTGGCCAGCGGGCGCGCGGCGGTGGGACTGTCCATCGACTTCTTCGTCGCCTCGGCGGTGAGCAACGGACAGCCGGTGGACTTCGTCTATCCGGCCCATGGCGGGTTGAATCCGGCGCATATCGCGATCACGCGGGAGGCCAGGCAGGTGGAAGGTGCACGGGCTTTCGTGCGTTTCGTGCTCTCGGCGGACGGGCAGAAGCTGCTGGCCGACCCGGATATCCGCAAGCTGCCGGTACGGCCCAGCGTCTACGCCGAACTGCCGGCGGGCTACCACGATCCGTTCGCCGCGCCCTACCGCTACCAGGAGGCTTCCCGCGAGCGCCTGGCACTGGTCACTTCGCTGTTCGTGCAGTGGCTCGGCCAGCCCCATGAGCGCCTCAGTGCGCTATGGGCCCGGGTGCATACCGGCGAAGCGATGGGCCGCGACCTGCAGGCCGTGCGCGCCTACCTTGGCGTGCCCCCGATCAGCGCCGGCCAGGCCGCCTCGGCGGACCTGCTGAAGTTGTTCGGCGAGCGCCAGGACGGCGGTATGGAACACGCGCCCGCCAGCGACCAGGACGAATTGGGCCGGCGCGAGATCGCCTGGCAGTTCCACAGCGCCACCCGGCACGCCGAAGCGGCGCGCCTGCTGGACGAGATGGGACTGTGAGGCGCATCTGGGTGCTGCTGGCGCTGGCGGTCCTCTCCGTCAGCGCCCGGGCGGACCGCGAGGCGTTCTCGCAGCCGCTGCCGGGGCTGGACGACGAGGCGCAGCGAGAGCGTTTCTTCAAGGGCCGCGGGCTGTTTCGCCAGGCATGGGTCATCGCCCCGTCGCGGGATGAAGCGGTGGATGGCCTGGGCCCGCTGTACAACCGCATCACCTGCATCGCCTGTCATCCAAAGAATGGGCGCGGCCAGGCACCGGTGGACGAGAACGCGCCGATGCGCACCCTGCTGGTACGCCTGTCGCTGCCGGGGCAGGATGCCCACGGCGGGCCGCGGCCCCATCCGGCCTACGGCGACCAGCTCAACGAACTGGGGATTCCCGGCGTGCGCGGCGAAGGTCGCGCGCGGATTCGCTGGGAAGAACGCGCCGTCGCGCTGGCCGGCGGTGAAGTCGTGAGCCTGCGCCAGCCACACCTGTCCTTCAGCGAGCTGGGGTACGGGCCGCTGGGCGATGTGCTCACCTCGGCGCGGGTCGGTACGCCGGTGTTCGGCCTGGGATTGCTGGAGGCTGTCAGTGCTCGGGAGCTGCAGCGCATGGCGGACGAGCCCAAGGCCGATGGTGTGCGCGGGCGGGTCAACCAGGTCTGGAGCGTCGAGCGCCAGCGCCTGGAGCCCGGCAGGTTCGGGCTCAAGGCCAACCAGCCGGACCTGATGCAACAGATTGCCAGCGCCCTGCATGGCGACCTGGGGATCACCTCGCCGTTGTATCCCCGGGAGAACTGCGCGCCGCAGCAGCGGGATTGCCAGAAGGCGTTGAGTGGCGGGCAGCCGGAGGTGGACGGGATGCAACTGATGGAGCTGCACTTCTATCTGTCGCAGCTGGCCCCCCCGGCGCGGCGCGACCGGGACCAGGTCGGGCGCGGAGAAGCGCTGTTCGCTTCGACGGGCTGCGTGGCGTGCCACCGTCCCCGGTTGCAGGCGGGCACGCAGGTCATCGAGGCGTACACCGATCTGTTGCTGCATGACATGGGAGACGGGCTGGCCGATGGGCGGGAGGATTTTCTCGCCAGCGGCAAGGAATGGCGGACGCCGCCGTTGTGGGGCGTGGGGCTGATCGAGCAGATCAATCCCGGGGCCGGCTATCTGCATGACGGGCGGGCCAGGACGCTGGCCGAGGCGGTGCTGTGGCATGGCGGGGAAGCGCAGGTGGCGCGAGATCGGTTCGTCGACATGGCACAGGCAGACCGCGAGGCGCTGTTGCGCTTCCTGCAATCGCTCTGAGCCCCGCTGGCTGACTGCCGCTACACCGTCCGTGTAAACGCCACCGTCCTTGTGGGAGCGGGTTCACCCGCGATTGCGTCGGTGGGATCAACACACGCAAACCCGGGGGACCCCCGCCCCCACGCGGCGAGG
>NZ_JAZDQN010000033.1:0-71411 GCF_036324125.1 Pseudomonas ulcerans
AAATGTTGGTCAGGTGAGGCGGGGACCCTGTGGGAGCGGGTTCACCCGCGATTGCTATGGTGAATTCACTACAGTAATCGCGGGTGAACCCGCTCCTACAGAGTCCGCGTTGCCTTGTTGGCTCTGGTATCCAGCTCGAAGACCTATGCTTGTCGCGGGCCACGCCAGCGACAAGGCCGCCAGGGCAACCTCGCCGCTGCGCTTGACGCCAGTCTCCAGGACCTACGAAGCTTGCTCCTTACCCAAGGAGCCCGCCATGGACCTCTCCACCCTCGCACTGTTCATCCCCGCCTGCTTCGCCCTCAACATGGCCCCCGGGCCGAACAACCTGCTGTCGCTGAACAACGCCAGCCGCTACGGCCTGCGCACCGCCTGCGTTGCCGGGATCGGCCGACTGTTCGCCTTTGCCGGCATGATCGTCCTCGCCGCTCTTGGCCTGGCCGTGGTGCTGCACACCAGCGAATACCTGTTCCTGGCGATCAAGGTGCTGGGGGCGTTCTACCTGTTCTATATCGCCTGGCAACTGTGGCGCGCGCCGGTCGGGCAGGGTGGGACAGCGGTCGAGCGCAAGGGCGGGGTGCTGCGGCTGGCACGGCAGGAGTTTCTGGTCGCGGCTGGAAACCCCAAGGCCATCCTGATCTTCACCGCCTTCCTGCCACAGTTCGTGGTGATGAACAGTGCCACCCCGGTCGGCGAGCAGTTCCTCTGGTTGGGGGCGATGTTCCTGGCGTTGGAGTGGCTGGCGATCGCCATCTATGCCTGGCTTGGCGCGTATCTGCAGCGCTGGTTCGAGCAGCCGGGGCCGCGGCGCCTGTTCAATCGGGTCAGTGCCGGACTGCTCGGTTGCGCGGGCCTGGGGCTGCTGGCGGCGCGGCGGGGGTGAGCATGTTCAAGCGTTCTCTGACCCTGCTGGCACTGAGCGTCCCGGCATTTTTCGTGGGTAGCGGCCAGGCCGCTGAAATCGTGTCGCCCTTCACGTCGCTGAAGGGCTTCGACGTCAAGCACTCCCACATCATCCAGAACCTGCCGCCGCCGACGGACCAGGGCTCGTTGCCGCTGTGCTACGCCCATGCCGCCGCGACCGTATACAACTACTACGTGTGCAAGGCGCTCGGCCAGGACTGCAGCAGCATTTCGAGGAAGGAACTGGCCTCGCCACTGGATATGACCCGCTTCGCCACCCCACCGGCGGACGATGGCGAGATGACCTACTCCAGCTCCTATCCGAACATTCGCATCGAAGGTGGTTCGGCGCTCTACGTCCTGGAGAAGGCGGCGCTCTTCGTCGGTGAAGTCGCCTCGCAGCAGTGCGCGCCTCACGAAAGCTTTTTCATCGGTGTGCCGGATACCGGCCAGGGTGTGGCCGATGAAGTGGTGCTGTCCCAGGGCAAGACCCTTGAAAGCCTCAAGGCGTTCTACAAACAGTACGCGCAGTCCTGCAACCCGCAGTGTCCGGCCGGGGCACTGGAGGAACTGGCGGCGATACTGCCCCGTTACCACACCGATGCCCGGGGACTGGCCAACGCCGCGCGGCGCGACTCGTTCGACGGCTTCCTCACCCGCCTGGCGATCCCGGCGGAATGCGCGCGGGCCAAGAACCGCTCGTTCTTCGAGAAGCACCGCTATGCGATGGAAATCGTGCCGAAAACGGGCACCAAGACGTTGTCCTACGCGGGCTACCGCAAAGCCATCATCGACGCGATCAAGCGTGACGACCCGGTCATCCTCGAAGGCATCTGCCTCTCGGCGAAAAAGAAGAACGGCAAGTGCGACGACAACCACTCGCTGGTGGCCTACGGCTATGCGGAACTGTGCGATGTGAAGAAGTGCTATACCGGCCTGAAACTGCGCAGCAGCTGGGGCCCCGAATGGCAGGTGCCGGCCGATGAGCGCTGGTATGACGCCAGGGAGCTGTTCGACCACAGCATGCAGCTTGAAGGGATGGTGGGCTGGTTGAAGGCGAAACCGAAGCCGAAGAGCTGATGGCCGCGGGGAGACGGACAGGCCTCTGGTCGAGGCCGGTCCGTTGCAAGCATCAGAAGTTCGGCTTGTACTCGAAACTGCGCGAAGCCTCGGAATCGGAAAACGGCACGATCGCACTCTTCTTGTTCAGCATCCCGTTCACCAGCGACCCCGGGAACATCTGGATGGTGTTGTTGAACCGCTCCACCTCGCCATTGAAGATCACCACCGCGGCGCCGACGTTTTCCTGCTGTTCGGCGATTTCGCGCATCAGGTTGTTGACCACCTCGGCGGCCTTCAGGTCCGGGTAGGCTTCGAAGACCACGCGCAGGTCGTTGAGCAGTTCACGGGTGGCCTGCTGCGAACCCACCAGCGACTGGCCGTTGGCCTGGTCCGGCAGGCCATGGATGGCGCTGCGCAGGCGGGTGATGTCGGTGAGGATCTTCTGCTCGTATTCCTTGTAGCTGCCGACCTGCTGCTGCAGGGCGTCGAGCACGCGGGTCTTCTGCCGCTCGTAGGTGAGCACGTCGGACCAGGCGCGCTGCGCGCGGTTGGCACCACCGACGATGGCGTTGTAGAGGGAAATCACCACGATCGCGACAACCGCGGCGATGACCAGCAAGGTGACCAGGGTCGAACTCATGACTCAATATTCCTTTTGATGGGCCGCCGTGTTCGGCAGGTTGAAGTTGTCGTCGTGCTGCTCGGCCAGGGTGTGGACCATGGCCAGGGCGTTTTCCAGGTGGGGCAGGCGCACGCCTTCGTCGATCCAGGCGTGGAATTCATCCGGGGTGGACAGGTCGCAGCGCATGTCGAAGTCGAGGGTGTTGCTGTCTTCGAAACTCAGGCACAACTGGCCGTTCCAGGAGAACTCCAGGTTCATCCCGCGAAAGTGCTTGTGCATGCTCAGCAAGTGCAGGACGGTGACCGGCTTGGCGAACTTGGCACAGGCCATGCGCGTGCCGCCGCTCAGGGTGAAGGCCTTGTTGAATTCGCTCGACGCGGTGTCGTGACGATGTTCGAAGTCCAGGTTGCGCCCGCCGCCGGTGCGCGCGGTGATGCCCTCGACCCAGGGGAAATCGATGACCAGGCTATAGCGGTCGTAGTGATCGTAGACGGTCTTGGTGACCGTGCGGGTGCCACCCTTGCCGTCGGATTCGGTGGTGGTGACGATGCGCTTGTTGACGTAGTGCAACTGGTAATAGGCGTAGGGCAGTTCATGGACTGCGCCGGGATACACGGCTTGCGAGGCAGAGGTGATCTCGCGGCTGTAGTTGCCGCGCTCGTAATCGCCGAAGTCCTGGGACAGGCGCTGCAGCAGGGCCGCTGCCGGGGTATCGATGCTGTAGAGACCGATGGTGTCCCATGATGAGTAGCGGGCGATGTCCTCGGACACCTTGTGCAACCGGTTCGAGCGCACGCGCATGAAGACGAAGCTGGCGATCATCAACACCAGCGCGACGATGCCGGCCAGGCTCAGCGCTTCGCCGTACTGCATGCCGAACAGCCGGGTGAGCCAGGCCTTGGCCTCGAACGGGGCCCACTGGCCGAACGCGATGAACGCGGCGATGAGCGCGAGGCTGCCCAAGGCAAGGGTTTTCGGGGTGGAATTGTCGAACTGCAGGGGTTCGTTGAAGTCGCGAACCTGCTGTATCGCACCCAGCAGTTCGTCCTTGTTGCTGCTCGGACCGATGGCGCCTTCGACGCTCTTGATCAATGCCCGCAGTCGCGCGTTGTGTGTCGCTTTCCCCATGACGGCTCTCTTCATCCCTTGAATCGTGGCTCATGGCCTTTGGCCTGACCCCGGGGCGGGATGATAAACCATCGACGCAGTAAACCCGGCGCCTTATCGGGAAATAATCTGACCGGATCCAATCCGTTGGCCTACGATTGAGAACGCACTGCAAGCACGGAGCTGCGGTCCTTCAACTGCCCGGGAGACATGGAAATGCTATCTACGCTGGAACTGCGCGATATCGTCGAGAAGAGTTTCTTGCCCGTCCGTTGCCGCTGCACCCAGGCGGCTGATCATTCCCTCACCGTGCAGCTGTTCAATCACGGTTCCCAGCACTACGACCTGCAAGTCACCGGCATCCGCCCCGAGCAACTGGACAGCAGCCGGGCCATTGTCAGCCTGGTAAGCCGCATGCGCTGCGACCTGCTGGACCAGCAGAGCCGGGTGCCACTGCGCGACGCCAGTTAGTCCCTGTAGAACGTCTGCACCAGGTGATAGCCGAACTTGCTCTTGATCGGCCCATGCACCGTGCGCAGGGGTTTCTTGAAGATCACCTGGTCGATTGCACCCACCATCTGGCCCGGGCGAATCTCGCCCAGGTCGCCGCCGCGCTTGCCCGACGGGCAGATCGAGTGTTTCTTCGCCAGCACGTCGAAGGCCTCGCCCTTGGCGATGCGTTGCTTGAGCTGCTCGGCTTCTTCGGCGGTCTTGACCAGGATGTGGCGGGCCTGTGCTTTCATGATGCGGGTGCCTCGGGGTTGCGGGTAAAAGCCGGCGATTATGCCTGATCGCGCAGCTCGATGCGGTCACGAAAATGCTCCAGCGCCTGCGGGTTGGCCAGGGCGTCGGTGTTTTTCACCGGCAGGCCGTGCACCACGTTGCGCACCGCCAGCTCGACGATCTTGCCGCTGATGGTGCGCGGGATGTCCGCCACCTGGACGATCACCGCCGGCACATGACGGGCGCTGGTGCTGTCGCGGATGACCTTGCGGATCCGTGCCTGCAGGGCGTCGTCCAGGGTCAGGCCGTCGACCAGGCGGACGAACAGCACCACGCGCACGTCATGCTGCCATTGCTGGCCGATGGCGACGCTGTCCAGCACTTGCTCGACCTTTTCCACCTGCCGGTAGATTTCCGCCGTGCCGATGCGCACGCCGCCGGGGTTGAGCACCGCATCCGAGCGACCATGGATAGCCAGCCCGCCGTCGCGGAATTCCTCGGCGTAGTCGCCCTGGCACCAGACGCCGGGAAACTGGCTGAAATAGGCCGCCTTGAAGCGCTCGCCCTCCGGGTCATTCCAGAAACCCAAGGGCATCGCCGGGAAATGCCGGGTGCACACCAGCTCGCCTTTTTCCTCCAGCACCGCCAGGCCCTGTTCGTTCCATACCTCGACGGCCATGCCCAGGCCCTTGCACGGGATTTCGCCGCGGCGCACCGGCAGGGTCGGGTTGCCGAGCACGAAGCAGGAAACGATATCGGTGCCGCCGGACATCGAGGTCAGGCAGATATCGGTTTTCACCTCGCGGTAGACATAGTCGTAGCTGTGGGGCGACAGCGGCGAGCCGGTGGACAGCAACAGGCGCAGGCGCTCCAGGCGATGGCTGGTGCGCGGCTGCAGGCCGGCCTGCTCCAGCGCCGCAAGGTACTTGGCGCTGGTGCCGAACACGCTGATGCCCTCGGCGTCGATCAGGTCCAGCAGGCGCTCGGGGCCGGGATGGAAGGGCGAGCCGTCATACAGCACCAGGGTCGCGCCCAGGGCCAGGCCGCTGACCAGCCAGTTCCACATCATCCAGCCGCAGGTGGTGTAGTAGAACAGGCAGTCCTGGTCGCCGAGGTCGTTGTGCAGGCCGTGTTCCTTGAGGTGCTGCAGCAGCACGCCGCCGGCGCTGTGGACGATGCACTTGGGCACGCCGGTGGTGCCGCTGGAATAGAGGATGTACAGCGGGTGGTCGAACGGCAGGCGGACGAAAGCGGGTTCGCCGCCGGGCCGGTAGAAGTCGTCCCAGAGGCTGGTTGTGGCCGGGGTGACGAAGGCGTCCAGGCCAGCCTCGGTGTTGCAGTAGGGCACCACCAGCAACTGTTCGAGGCCGGGCAGGGCGGCCAGCACCTCGTTGATCTTGTCTACCTGGGACAGGCTTTTGCCGGCGTACTGGTAGCCGGCGCAGACCAGCAGCAGCTTCGGCTCGATCTGGCCGAAGCGCTCGACGATGCCCTGGGTACCGAACTCCGGCGAGGAACTGGACCAGACTGCGCCGAGGCTGGTGGCGGCGAGCATGGCGACGACGGTCTGCCAGGTGTTCGGCATGCACGCTGCGACCCGGTCACCGACCCCGATGCCGGCGGCCTTGAAGGTTCGTTGCAGGCCCGCCACCTGGGCGGCCAGTTCGGCGTAGCTCAAGGCGATCCGCTGGCCATCCTCACGCACTGACACCAGTGCGGTAGCGTCATCGCGGCGGCGCAGCAGGTGCTCGGCGAAGTTCAGCGTGGCGCCGGGGAACCAGCGTGCGTCGGGCATCGCCGGGCCTTCGTCGAGGACCTTCATCGGGCTGTGGTGCCAGCGCACGGCGAAGGTCTCGGCCAGGGTTTCCCAGAAATCCGCGCGCTGTTCGACGCTCCAGCGATGCAGGTCGGCGTAGTCCGCCAGTTCCAGGTTGAAGCGTTGATTGATGTCGCGCCGGAAACGGTCCATCCGGCTTGCCTGAATACGCGCCGCGTCCGGGCGCCAGAGCACTTCGTTCATGTCGGTGTTTCCTGGTGGTCTGTCATTGCCCTGAGTCTAGCCTGAACACTGGTCTTGCCACTTCCGGCCTCAGCACCCCACAGGGTTCCAGGCCAGCCACAGTGTCTGTGCTCGACGCGGACCTTGTGGGAGCGGCTTTAGCCGCGATTGGCCGCGAAGCGGCCATAAAACCTGTGCCCTCGGTGTGTCAGGCAGACTTGGGACTCAGGTTTTACGACGGCTGCGCCGCCGATCGCGGCTGAAGCCGCTCCCACAGGTACACGGCGCCCTGTCGTTTCGTGATCGATGAGGCCCGAGTCAATCACACAGGCCTACTGCGCCAGCCAGCCACCATCCACATTCCAGGCCGCGCCCCGCACCTGGCTGCCGGCCTCGCTGCACAGGAACAGCGTCAACTCCCCCAGATGCTCCGGCGTGACGAACGCCAGCGACGGCTGCTTCTCCGCCAGCAGGTCATGTTGCGCCTGCTGCGGATCCACACCCGCCGCCGCACGATCATCGATCTGCTTCTGCACCAGCGGCGTCAGTACCCAGCCCGGGCAGATGGCATTGCAGGTAATCGCCGTGGTCGCCGTTTCCAGCCCGACCACCTTAGTCAGGCCGATCACCCCATGCTTGGCCGCCACATAGGCCGCCTTGCCCACCGAACCCACCTGGCCGTGTACCGAGGCGACATTGACGATCCGCCCCCAGCCCCGCGCGCGCATGCCCGGCAGGGCCAGGCGGGTGCAATGGAACACCGCGGAAAGATTGACCGCGATGATCGCGTCCCAGCGCTCCACCGGGAATTCGTCCACCGGTGCCACATGCTGGATGCCCGCGTTGTTGACGAGGATATCGACGCCGCCGAACTCCCGTTGGGCAAAGCCGAACAGCGCCTCCAGCTGGGCGACATCGCCGAGGTCGGCAGGATGATGGCGGACCCGGGTGCCGAACCGGCCGACTTCGGCCAGCGCCGCCGCCGGATCGCCGAAGCCGTTGAGCAGAATATCGGCGCCGGCCTCGGCCAGGACCCGGGCGATGCCCAGGCCGATACCACTGGTGGAGCCGGTGACCAGTGCGGTTTTTCCGGAAAGCTTCATGAAGTCAGGTCCTCAAACGATGCCGGTGGCGTAGAAGGTGGCGATCACGACGAACACCGCCAGGGTCTTGATCAGGGTAATGCCGAAGATGTCCTTGTAGGCTTCGCGGTGGGTCAGTCCGGTGACTGCGAGCAAGGTGATCACCGCGCCGTTGTGCGGCAGGGTGTCCATGCCGCCGCTGGCCATGGCGGCGACCCGGTGCAGGACTTCCAGCGGGATATTGGCGGCATTGGCGGCCGCGATGAAACTGTCGGACATCGCGGCCAGGGCGATGCTCATGCCGCCGGAGGCCGAACCGGTGATCCCGGCCAGCAAGGTCACGGTAATCGCCTCGTTGACCAGCGGGTTCGGAATGGCCTTGAGTGCATCGGCCAGCACCAGGAAGCCCGGCAACGAGGCGATCACCGCGCCGAAGCCGTATTCCGAAGCGGTGTTCATCGCCGCCAGCAGGGCACCGCCCACTGCGCTCTTGGTGCCCTCGGCCAGGCGGCTCTTGATCGCCTTGAAGCCACTGACCAGTACCAGCAGGATGCCCAGCAGCAGCGCCGCTTCCACGGCCCAGATGGCCGTGAGCTTGGCGATATCGGTCTGCACCGGGGCGGCCATGCCCGGCAGTTGCAGGCTGTGGCTCTTGCCGTACCACTCAGGGATCCAGCGGGTGAACAGCAGGTTCATGATGCCCACCAGCAGTAGCGGCGACAGGGCCAGAAGCGGGTTGGGCAGCTTCAGGTCGTCGGCGGTTTCCGGCTCGTTGCGCAGCTCGCTGCCGTAGCCTTCGCCGGCGCGCAGGGCCTTGTTGCGCTGGCGTTGCAGGTAGAGCATGCCGCTGCAGAACACGAACAGGGTGCCGATCAGCCCCAGCCACGGCGCCGCCCAGGCGGTGGTGTTGAAGAAGGTGCTGGGGATGATGTTCTGGATCTGCGGGGTGCCGGGCAGGGCGTCCATGGTGAAGGAAAACGCGCCGAGAGCGATGGTCGCCGGGATCAGGCGCTTGGGGATGTTGCTCTGGCGGAACATCTCGGCGGCGAAGGGATAGACCGCGAACACCACCACGAACAGCGACACGCCGCCGTAGGTGAGCAGGGCGCAGACCAGCACGATCACCAGCATGGCCTGGCGCGTGCCGAGCAGGCGGATGGCGGCGGCGACGATGGAACGGGAGAAGCCGGATAGCTCGATCAGCTTGCCGAATACCGCGCCGAGCAGGAACACCGGGAAGTACAGCTTGATGAAGCCGACCATCTTTTCCATGAACACCCCGGTAAAGGCGGGCGCCACGGCGGACGGGTCGGTGAGCAGGACGGCGCCGAGGGCGGCGATGGGGGCGAAGAGAATGACGCTGTAGCCGCGATAGGCCGCCAGCATCAGCAGCGCGAGCGCTGCGAGGGCGATGATTACGCTCATCGGGTGTCTCCTTGGTGGATCTTGTTTTTGTTGGTGGCAAGGAGATAGCAGGGACTGTGCCAGGTATGTAAGTTATTGATTTAAAAGGTAGAAAATATTTTTCCTGACTGTTCTTGGTGATTTTGTCTCTATTTTGAGATTGCTGAGTGCGCCGCAGACCCTGTGGGGGCGGGTTCACCCGCGATTACGTCAGCGAAATCACCATTGCAATCGCGGGTAAACCCGCTCCCACAGGATCCGTGTTCTTGTCTCTTTAATGAGATCAAAGTCTCTTTATTGAGACTGAATCCCCAACGCCACCAGTTTCTTGTACAAGGTCGAACGCCCCAGCCCCAGCTGTCTTGCAGCCTCCTGCACATTCCCCGCACAGCGCGCCAAGGCCTTCTGCAGCAATTCCCGTTCGAACCCCTCGCACGCCTCGCGATACTCCTGCACCGGCTCATCCACCGAGCGCGGCATCAGTTTCCCCAGCGCCGACTCGATATCCGCCACTCCAAGCAACGCCCGGTCCGCCAGCAATGTCGCCCGCTCCAGCACATTGCGCAGCTCGCGGATATTCCCTGGCCAGGCATGCCGCGCCAGCAAGGCCAGCGCCCCGTCCTCCAGTTCATGCCGGCTGCCCAAATCTTCGAGAATCGCCTCGCTCAACGCCGGCAGGTCCTCGATCCGCTCGCGCAGCGCCGGCACCTCGATGGGCAGCACGTTCAGGCGGTAATACAGGTCGGCACGAAACTCGCCCCGGGCCATGGCCGCCTGCAGGTCGCGGGAGGTGGCGGCGATTACCCGCACATCGCTGTGCAGCATCTGGTTCGAGCCCACCGGCTCGTATTCCTTCTCCTGCAACACCCGCAGCAGCTTGCTCTGCAGCGGCAGGGGCATGTCGCCGATCTCGTCGAGGAACAGGGTGCCGCCCTCGGCCAGTTGCAGCTTGCCGGCGCGGCCCTTGCGCTCGGCGCCGGTGAAGGCGCCCGGGGCGGTGCCGAAGAATTCAGCCTCCAGCAGCGTCTCGGGAATCGCTGCGCTGTTGATGCTGACGAAGGCCATGTGCGCCCGTGGCGAGGCGGCGTGGATGGCGTGGGCCAGCAACTCCTTGCCGGTGCCGGTTTCGCCGAGCAGCAGCACCGGCGAGTCGCTGCTCGCCCCGCGCCGCGCCCGACGCTTCACTTCCAGGCTGGCCGCGCTGGTGCCGATGAACTGGTTGAAGCTGTACTTGGCCTGGCGCGCGCGCAGCAGCGAGCGGGTCGAGGCCAGCTCCTGCTGCATGCTGGAATAGCGCTTGAGCAGCGGCGACAGGCTGCGCAGTTCGTCGAACAGGGCAAAGCCGATGGCACCGATCACCTCGCCGCCGGCATCGTGGATCGGCAGGCGCATCACCACCAGCGGCTCCTTCGGCGTGTCGAGCATGTCCAGCAGGGCCGGGCGACCTTGGGTCACCACCTCGCGCATCAGGCTGCCGGGGATCACCTGCTCGCAGGGCTGGCCGATGGCGGCACTGGCATCGCTAAGGCCAAAACGCCGCGCATAGCGCTCGTTCATCCACACGATGCGTGCATCGCGATCGACGATCACCGTGCCTTCGCTGGACTGCTCGATGATCTCGAACAGCGACTTGATCGCCAGGCGGCGGACTCGCTGGTAGTCCTTGAGGTTGTCGCTGTCGTGCATGGCAGGTCCGTGTTCAGGCGCGGGGATCGAAGGCTTCGCGCAGGGCATCGCCGATGAACACCAGCAGGGTGAGGATCAGCGCCAGGGCGAAGAAAGCGGTGAAGCCCAGCCAGGGCGCCTGCAGGTTCTGCTTGCCCTGGTTGACCAGTTCGCCCAGGGAGGCGCTGCCGGCGGGCATGCCGAAACCGAGGAAATCCAGGGCGGTCAGGGTCGAGATTGCCCCGGTGAGGATAAAGGGCAGGTAGGTGAGGGTGGCATTCATCGCGTTGGGCAGGATATGCCGCAGGATCACCAGGCGATCCGGCAGGCCCAGGGCGCGCGCCGCCTGCACGTATTCCAGGTTGCGCCCACGGAGGAACTCGGCGCGCACCACGTCCACCAGGGCCAGCCAGGAGAACAGCGCCATGATCCCCAGCAGCCACCAGAAATTCGGCTCGACGAAGCCGCTGAGGATGATCAGCAGGTACAGCACCGGCAGCCCCGACCAGACCTCCAGCAAGCGCTGGCCGATCAGGTCGACCCAGCCACCGTGGTAGCCCTGCAGGGCGCCGGCGGCAACGCCGATCAGCGTGCTGACCAGGGTCAGCGCCAGGGCAAAGAGGATCGATACCCGGGTGCCATACAGCACCCGCGCCAGCACGTCGCGGGCCTGGTCGTCGGTGCCCAGCCAGTTGCTCGCCGTCGGCGGGCTTGGCGCCGGTACCTGCAGGTCGTAGTTGGGCGTGTCGGCACTGAACGGCACCGGGGCAAACAGCATCCAGCCGCCCTTGGCCTCGATCAGCTCGCGCACGTACTGGCTGCGGTAGTCCGGCTGGAACGGCAGTTGGCCGCCGAACTCCTGCTCGGTGTAGCGCTTGAAGGCCGGGAAATACAGGCTGCCCTGGTAGCCGAGGACCAGCGGCTTGTCGTTGGCGATCAGCTCGGCCCCCAGGCTCAGGGTCAGCAGCGCGGCGAAGGCCCACAGCGAGAACCAGCCACGGCGGTTGCTGCGAAAGCGCTGCCAGCGGCGCTGGCTGACGGGCGACAGGCAGAACATCAATGCGCCCTCGCGGCAAAGTCGATGCGTGGATCGACGAAGGTGTAGCAGATATCCCCCACCAGGCGGATCAGCAGGCCGAACAGGGTAAAGATGAACAGCGAGCCGAACACCACCGGGTAGTCGCGGCTCACCGCGGCGTCGTAGCTCATGCGTCCGAGGCCATCGAGGGAAAAGATCACCTCGATCATCAAGGAGCCGGCGAAGAACACCGTGATCAGCGCCTGGGGCAGGCCGGCCACCACCAGCAGGATGGCGTTGCGGAACACATGGCCGTAGAGCACGCGGCGTTCGGTGAGGCCCTTGGCCTTGGCGGTGATCACGTACTGGCGGGTGATCTCGTTGAGGAAGGCGTTCTTGGTCAGCAGGGTCAGGGTGGCGAAGCCGCCGATCACCAGGGCGCCCACCGGCAGCACCAGGTGCCAGAAGTAGTCGGCGACCTTGCCGATCAGGCTCAGTTCGGCGAAGTTCTCCGAGACCAGGCCGCGCACCGGGAACCAGTTCAGCGAGGTGCCACCGGCGAACAGCACGATCAGCAGCAGGGCGAAGAGGAACGAGGGCAGGGCGTAGCCGATCACGATCAGGCTGCTGCTCCAGGCGTCGAACACGCTGCCATGGCGCACCGCCTTGCGGATGCCGAGGGGGATCGACACCAGGTAGGTGATCAGGGTGGCCCAGAAGCCCAGGGACAGGGTCACCGGCATCTTGTCGAGGATCAGGTCGGTGACCTTGGCACCGCGGAAGAAACTCTCGCCGAAGTCCAGCCGGGCGTAGTTGCCCAGCATCAGCCACAGGCGTTCCGGTGCCGACTTGTCGAAGCCGTACTGCTTCTTGATGGTTTCCAGCAGGGCCGGATCGAGGCCGCGGCTGGCCCGCGAGTCCAGCTGCACCGAGCCGGCGCCCGGCGCGCCGCCGCCGATGCCCTGCAGGCGGGCCACGGCCTGCTCCACCGGACCGCCGGGCGCGGCCTGGACGATGACGAAGTTGACCAGCAGGATCACCAGCAAGGTCGGGATGATCAGCAGCAGGCGCCGCAGGATATAGGCGGTCACGGTTGGCGTCCTTGGCGGGCGGCCATCTCGGCGTTGGTCAGGGCAGTGGGGCTGACTTCCCACCAGGTGTCCAGCGCCGGGTCATTGGCCGCCGGCACCCTGGGCAGGCCGAAGCGGTTCCACCAGACGCTGGAGGTGCCCGGCGGGTAGTAGTTGGGAATCCAGTAGTAGTTCCATTGCAGCACCCGGTCGAGGGCATGGGCGTGGCGCTGCATGTCGGCCTGGGTGCTGGCGCGCACCAGGCCGTCGATCAGGCTGTCCACCGCCGGATTCTTCAGGGCCATGAAGTTGTTCGAGCCCGGGTCGTTGGCCGACGCCGAGCCGAAGTAGCTGTACAGCTCAAGGCCTGGCGAGGTGGTGACCGGGTAGCCGGTGACGATCATGTCGTAGTCGCGGGCCATCAGGCGGTTGACGTACTGCGCCGAGTCGACGCGGCGGATCTGCATGTCGATGCCTATCTGCGCCAGGGTGCGCTTCCACGGCAGCAGCAGGCGTTCCATGCCGTTCTGGCCGTTGAGGAAGGTGAAGCTCAGCGGCTCGCCCTGCTCATTGACCAGGCGATCGCCATCCGGGTGCCAGCCGGCCGCCTGCAACAGGGCCAGGGCTTGCAGCTGCTTGTCGCGGATGATCCCCGAGCCGTCGGTTTTTGGGGCCTCGAATACCTGGCTGAAGACCTCGTCGGGGATCTGCCCGCGCAGCGGTTCCAGCAGCTTCAGTTCCTCGGCATCCGGCAGTGCCCGGGCTGCCAGCGGGCTGTTGGCGAAATAGCTCTGCTGGCGGATATACATGTCGCGCATCATCCGCCGGTTGCTCCACTCGAAGTCCCAGAGCAGGGCGATGGCCTGGCGCACGCGGCGGTCCTGGAAGACCGGGCGCTGCAGGTTGAACACGTAGCCCTGGGCATTCTGCGGGGCTTCCCTGGCCAGGTGCGCGCGCTGCAGGCGTCCGTCATCCAGGGCCGGGCCCGCGTAGCCGATGGTGTAGCCGGTGGCGGAGAACTCGCGGTTGTAGTCGTAGCCGCCACCGCGTAGGACCTGGCGCGCCACGTCGGTATCGCCGAAGTACTCGATGCGCAGCTGGTCGAAGTTGTAGCGGCCGCGGTTGACCGGCAGGTCCTTGCCCCACCAGTCGCGGTTGCGTTCGAAGGTGATGCTGCGCCCGTTATCGATCCGCGCCACCTTGTACGGGCCGCTGCCCAGCGGTGCCTCGAAGCCGCCGCCGTTGGCGAAGTCGCGACCTTTCCACCAGTGTTCGGGGAAGACCGGCAGCAAGGCCAGGTCAAGGGCCAGGGTGCGGTTCTGGTTGGTCTTGAAGTCGAAGCGCACCTGGGTGGGCGACTCCACCACCACATCGGCGACATCGGCGAACTGGGTGCGGTATTTCAGGTTGCCGTCGCGCAGCAGCAGGTCGTAGGTGAAACGCACGTCCTCGGCGCGGATCGGCTTGCCGTCGGCGAAGCGCGCCTTCGGGTCGAGGTAGAAGCGCAGCCACAGGCCATCGTCGGCCCGCTCCATGCGCCGGGCCACCAGGCCATACACGGTGTAGGGCTCGTCCAGCGAGCGCACGGCCAGGGGCGAATACAGCCAGCCGTCGATCTCGCTGACGCCGATGCCCTTGTCGATATAAGGAAGGATGTGGTCGAACTGACCGATCTCGATGGCCGAGCGACGCAGGCTGCCGCCCTTGGGGGCATCGGGATTGGTGTAGGCAAAATGCTGGAAAGCGGCGCCATAGCGCGGGGCTTCACCGTAGACGGTGAGGGCGTGGGTCGGTGCGGCTTGCGCGCTTTGCCATGAACAGAGAAGGGCAAGGCACACGACTGTCCCGTGGGAGCGAGCTTGCTCGCGAAGGACCGCGAAGCGGTCCCCCAAGGCCATGCGGGCCTTACGAAGCAAAACCGATCAGTCCTGGCGACTGGTCACTTCCAGCAGGTGATAGCCGAACTGGGTCTTCACCGGGCCTTGCACCACATTCAGCGGCGCGCTGAACACCACGGTATCGAATTCCTTGACCATCTGGCCCGGACCGAAGGAGCCCAGGTCACCGCCCTGGCGGCTGGACGGGCAGGTGGAGTTGGCTTTGGCGACTTCGGCGAAGTCGGCACCGGCTTCGATCTGCGCCTTCAGTTCGTTGCACTTGTCTTCGCTGCTGACGAGGATGTGGCGGGCGGTGGCTCGGGCCATGGGGAAACTCCTGATAAATGAAAAGCCAGAGCCTACCGCAATTGGAGGGTGATTTCTTCTGAAACCTTGTGGGCTGTTTCCCCAACGGAGGCTTACAGGCTGTCTGCGGCGCACGCATAACCTGTAGGAGCGGGTTCACCCGCGATGACGGCGGTCAAGCCGGCATCGTCATCGCGGGTAAACCCGCTCCTACAGGGACCGCGTTTCACTTGATCGAGATCAGCCCAACGCGCGCTGCTTGCGCAGCTCGCAAGCCGCCTTGCGCAACATCGCCTCGGTGCCGTCCCAGCCCAGGCAGCCATCGGTGATCGAAACACCGTATTCCAGCGCCCCTTTGCCCAGCGCCTGGCAACCATCGAACAGATGACTCTCGATCATCACCCCCACCAGCGACCGGTCACCCGCCAGGCGCTGCTCCAGCACATCGGCGAACACCGCCGGTTGCTTCAGCGGATCCTTGCCACTGTTGGCATGGCTGCAATCCACCATGATCCGCGCCGCGATCCCGGCCTTGGCCAGCCCCTGGCGTGCCTGCTCGACACTGGCGGCATCGTAGTTCGGGCCCTTGTGCCCGCCGCGCAGGACCAGGTGGGTATCCGCATTGCCCAGGGTCTCGACGATCGCCGGATGCCCTTGCGCATCGATGCCGAAATGCCGATGCGGATGGGCCGCGCTGCGGATCGCATCGCAGGCGATGCCGACACCGCCGTCGGTGCCGTTCTTGAAGCCCACGGGCAGGCCGAGGCCGCTGACCATCTCGCGGTGGATCTGCGATTCGGTGGTGCGCGCACCGATCGCTGCCCAGCTCAGCACATCGTCGAAGTAGCCGGCCGCCATGGGCTGCAGCAGCTCGGTGGCCACCGGCAGACCGAGGCGCAGCATGTCCAGCATCAGTTGCCGGGACAGGCGCAGGCCGCCGTGCATGTCGTCGCTGCCATCCAGGTGCGGGTCGTAGGCCAGGCCTTTCCAGCCGACGGTGGTGCGGGGTTTTTCGACGTAGGCGCGCATCACCAGCAACAGCTGGTCGCCCACGCGCTGCGACAGCTCGGCCAGGCGCTCGGCGTATTCCAGGGCGGAACGGGGATCGTGCAGGGAGCAAGGGCCGACCACCACCAGCAGGCGCGGGTCTCGACCTTCGAGGATATTCTTCACCGCCTGGCGGTGTTGCTGGACCTGGGCCGTGAGGGCCGTGGAAAGGGGCAACTGCTGCTTGAGTTGCACGGGGCTGGGCAGACGCAGGCTGACGGCGGTGTTGGCTGCGGCGGTGGTGTTCAGTGGCAGTGCCTGGGTGTTCGCTTGCATGTTCGGATTCCCTGGGCGGAAGGCGGGTTTTCTGTCCCGCGCCTTCGGCCCTATCGATGTGTTCGACAGATTCGTGTGAGTGCGTCATCGCCACCTGTTGCGGACCGGTCGGAGGCGGCAGGCTGGCCCGACAGGCAGTGGCTAAATCGCCAGGCAGAGCTTTGGTAGCGGTAATAGGTGGCATGGTTCATGTGTCGATTCCTCAGTGATGTCGGTGTTTTCGGGCCCAAAACAAAACCCCCGGAGGGCTGGGCCGTCCGGGGGTTCGAGAGTTCTCGTGCGCGGCGGCCCTGTTGATGGGCGCCGGTGTGGGTATCAGCGGCGCCTGTGGCTAAACCAATACCCGAAGTAATACGGAGCGCTTGCGCCGCGAACAGCCACGCAGGCCACGGCGCGCGCGAGGCGTGCGGTGCGTTGTGCGTGGATGTGAGAGGCGTGGTGCATGGTGTGCTCCTGTTGAATGCGTTCGAGCTTACTTCAGCGTAACGACGTGTTTCAAGAAATGATTTCAATCGAAACGATCAATTTTTCCAGGGTTTGTACGAAAAGTCGCCGAGCGGCGATCAGGCAAGGCGAAAACAGGCGAGGAAGCGGAGTTGACTGGTTGTCAATGAGCATTCCGAGCCTGTTTTCAACGCAGCCTGATCGTCGCGCAGGCACTTTTCGTACAAAGCCTACCGGCGCAGGTAGGCGGTGAAGTCGATATCCCCGGCACTGAGGATCGCCTGCACGCGGTTGTGCACGTTGAGCTTGCGCAGGATCGCCGAGACGTGGGCCTTCACCGTGGTCTCGGCGATGTCCAGGTTGTAGGCGATCTGCTTGTTGGATTCACCCTTGGTCATGCGCTCCAGCACCAGCAGCTGCTTGCGGGTCAGGGCCTGCAGCAGCTCCGGGGCGAAGCCCTGGGGTTCGCTCTGGCTGCGGCGGCTGCCGCTCTTCTGGGTACGGATGATGTCCGGAGGCAGGTAGACGTTGCCGTTGAGGATCTGCTCGATGGCCTCGGTCATCTGCGAGCGCGGCGAGGATTTGGTGATGAAACCCACGGCGCCGTAGGTGATGGCCTGCAGGACGATCTGCTTGTCCTGCTCGGCGGAGACGATCACCACCGGGATGGTCGGCGCTTCGTTGCGCAGGTTGATCAGGCCACCGAGGCCGTGCATGCCGGGCATGTTCAGGTCGAGCAGGATCAGGTCGAGATCGTCGTGCTCGCCGGTCAGCGCCAGGGCGCTGTCCAGGTCGGCGGTTTCCATCACTTCACTGCCGGGGAAACCGTCGCTGATGACGTTGTGGATGGCTTCGCGAAACAGCGGATGGTCGTCGGCGATCAGAATCTTGTACATGGCTTTGCACCTTATTGTTTTTGGCGAAGACCGCAGGAACAGCGTTTGTCAGGGGAACACCTCGGGCGTGGCGGCGACCACCGGCAGGCCGGCGGCCTCCCAGGCATCCAGGCCATCACGGTACCAGTACAGCCGCGAGTAGCCCAGCGCGGTGGCGCGGCGCACGGCGTTCCAGCTCAGCCAGCAGTCGGAGCGGCAGTAGAAGACGATGGGGCGGGCGCGATCGCCGGCGCTGAGGCGGTCGAGGTGACGACTGAAATAGGTGGCCCATTGGCCGTCCAGCTGGCCGTCGCCGGTGTTGGGCAGCCAATGGCTGTGCGGCAGGTTGGCGTGGGCCTCGCTGTCGATGAAGCGGCCGTTGAGCCAGGGGCGTTTGTACACGTCGATCAGCAGGGCGTTTTCCTTGGCCAGGGCCTGCACCTGGGCGGTGTCGACGGTCTGCGCGACCTCGGCGCTGGCGGGCGTCGGGCTGCGATACAGGCCGGTACGGTAGCCGTCGGCGGAGAACAGCGGGCCATCGGCCAGGGCAGGGCTGGCGAGCAGGCCGGACAGGGCCAGGCCGAGGAGGGTGGGCAGGACGCGAGGCAGCATGGTCGGCAGTCTCATTTTTGTTATGCCGTCATTACAGGTCAGTCGCACGGCTTTGTGAATGCGACCATCGACAGCAAAAACGCTACCAAAGTAGTAGGCGGCGGGGCCGGGGAGCGCTCTAGCATGGGGCATGGCGATAACAACAAGGAACCACGCCGATGGATATCCTGCTGGTCGACGACCACCCCATGCTGCGCCTGGGACTCGGTGCGGTGCTCAGCGCCGAACTGCCCGTGCGTGAAGCCGCCTGCGGTGAAGAAGCCTTGTTGCGGGTGCAGGAACAGGTGCCAGGACTGGTCCTGATGGACTTCGACCTGCCCGGGATCAGCGGCCTGGAAACCACCCGCCGCCTGCGCCAGCGCCTGCCGCAGTTGCGCGTGCTGTTCTTCAGCGAACATACCGAGCTGGGGCTGGTGCGCCAGGCGCTCGATGCGGGGGCGTGCGGGTACCTGTCCAAGGCGGTGGCCCCGGCGACCCTGCTGGAAGCGGTGCGCCGGGTGCTGGCCGGGCATGCCTATATCGAGCAGGCCCTGGCCACGCAACTGGCGACCCAGCCGCAGCACGCGCGGCTGACCGGGTTGACCCAGCGCGAGACGGAAATCTTCCTGATGCTGGCCAAGGGCACGTCGATGCGCATGATTGCCGAGCATCTGTGCCTGAGTGGCAAGACCGTGTCGAACTACCTGACGGTGCTCAAGAGCAAGTTGCAGGTGAGTTCCCATGCGGAGCTGGTGCACCTGGCGATCGAAGCCGGGCTGTTGCGGATCGCTGCCTGATTCCTTTGGTTCCGAGCTGGATGCCGGAGCCGAGAACGCCACGCGGACCCTGTGGGAGCGGGTTCACCCGCGATGGCGTCGGTGCATTCGCCATCGCAATCGCGGGTGAACCCGCTCCCACAGGGTTTGCGGCATACACCATCAATCCCAGGTCTTCGGGCACCCCTGGCAGCCTTCCATATTGGCATCCTGGAAATTCGCATAATGCACGCGTGTACCGCGCAGGTTGGCCTTCTCCAGATTGCTCTCGCCGAACTTGGCTTCCTGCAGGTTGGCATCCGACAGGTTGGCCCCGAGCAGGTCGGCACGGCTGAGCCAGGTCATCTCCAGGTCGGCGGCCTGCAGGTTGCTGTTGTGCAGCTTGGCTCCGGACAGACGTGCGAATTCAAGGTACGCGCCACTGAGATTGGCGTCGTTGAACTTCGCCCCCTGGGCGAACAGGCCCCAGGCCTGGGTGGCGATCAGGCTGGCGCCGGTGAGGTCGGCGATGCGCAGGTTGCTCTGCTGCAGGCTGGCACGGTTGAGGTTGGCGCCCTGCAGCTGGGCTTTCTCCAGGTTGGCCAGGTCGAGGTTGGCATGGCGCAGGTCGGCGTTCTTCAGGTTGGCGCCGGCCAGGTTCATCTTGTGCATGTCCTGGTTGTTCAGGTCGGCGCCTTCGAGGTTGGCGCCCGGGCACTGGCTTTCCGGCTGGATCACGCAGCCGTTGATGACCAGCGGCTGGTCGTCGCCATCGTCGGCAATGACGGCGAAGGCGGGAGTAATGGCGAGGGTGAGCAGTAGCGGGAGGTATTTCATGGATAGCTCCTTCATGGATGCGTAACGCAGACCCTGTGGGAGCGGGTTTACCCGCGATGACAGTAGTGAACCCAACATCGCAATCGCGGGTGAACCCGCTCCCACCGGGGATGGTGTCGCTTTTCAGGCAGCAAAGGGGGCGCTCAGGCCCCCTTTGCACGGCTCAGATCAGCGCTGTGCGGTCTTGGAATCCCAGCTCGGGATCTTGAACACCCAGAACGAACCACCCTGTGCCACCGGCTTGGTCAGCTCGGCCATGTCGCCGCCCCACAGCGGAACGGCACCGCCGTAGCCGACGGTCACGCCGATGTACTGCTCGCCGTCCTGGTCCCAGGTGATGGGCGGGGAGACGATGCCGCTGCCGGTCTGGAATTTCCACAGCTCCTCGCCGGTCTTGGCGTTGAAGGCCTTGAAGTAGCCGTCGCCGGTACCGGTGAACACCAGGTTGCCC
Source organism: Pseudomonas ulcerans (assembly GCF_036324125.1). Taxonomy (NCBI): domain Bacteria; kingdom Pseudomonadati; phylum Pseudomonadota; class Gammaproteobacteria; order Pseudomonadales; family Pseudomonadaceae; genus Pseudomonas; species Pseudomonas ulcerans. The sequence continues at coordinate 20,115 of NZ_JAZDQN010000033.1, forward strand.
TTGGTCGCCAGTACGCCGGCCCAGAGCGGCAGGCGCTCCTTGTGTTCCCAGACCATCTTGCCGGTGGTCGGGTCCATGGCGCGCAGCGAGCCTACGTGGTCTTCATACATGCGCTTGATGCGGAAGCCCATGCCCAGGTAGGCGGAGCCTTTCTTGTAGTTGACTTCCTCGGTCCAGTATTCCTCTTTCCACTGGTTCGACGGTACGTAGAACAGGCCGGTGTCCTGGCTGTAGGCCATCGGGTTCCAGTTCTTGCCGCCGAGGAAGGGTGGCGAGACTTCCACCGGCTTGCCCTTGGTCTGGCCTGGCTCGGGTTTCGGCGGACGCTGGCCTTCGTTTTCCACCGGGCGACCGGTCTTCAGGTCGATATGGCTGGCCCAGGTAATGTTGTCGGCGAACGGGAAGGCGTTCTTCAGCTTGCCGTTGGTACGGTCGACCACATAGAAGAAGCCGTTGCGGTCGGCGTGGGCGGTGGCCTTGTACTGCTTGCCGTCCTTGTCCTTGTAGTCGAACAGCACCAGTTCGTTGTTGCCGGAGAAGTCCCAGGCATCATTCGGGGTGTGCTGGTAGAACCACTTGACCTCGCCGGTGCTCGGGTCGACGCCGACCTGGCCGGAGGTGTAGAGGCTGTCGTAGTCGTGCGGGTTGCCGTCCTTCGAGGTCCGTGCCCAGGTGTTCCACGGGCCAGGGTTGCCGGCGCCGACGATGATGGTGTTGGTCTCGGCATCGAAGCTGGCGCTCTGCCAAGGGGCACCGCCGCCGTGGCTCCAGGCCTCGACCTTGCCGGTCTCGGTGGTCGGGTCGTTCGGCCAGGACGGCGCCTTGACGTCGCCGGTCGGGGTGCTGTCCTTGCCGTTGAGGCGGCCCATGTGGCCTTCCACGAACGGACGCATCCACACTTCTTCACCGGTGTCCGGGTCGCGGGCATACAGCTGGCCGACCACGCCGAATTCGTCACCGGAGCTGCCGTGGATCAGCAGGACCTTGCCGGTCTTCTGGTCCTTGATCAGGGTCGGGGCGCCGGTCATGGTGTAGCCGGCGGAGTGATCGCCGAACTTCTTCTTCCACACCACCTTGCCGGTGTCCTTGTTCAGGGCGACGACCTGGGCATCGAGGGTGCCGAAGAAGATCTTGTCGCCGAAGATCGCCGCGCCGCGGTTGACCACGTCGCAGCAAGGGCGAATGTTGTCCGGCAGGCGATGGTTGTAGGTCCACAGGCGCTTGCCGGTCTTGGCGTCGAGGGCGAATACCCGCGAGTAGGAACCGGTGACGTAGACCACGCCGTCGCTGATGATCGCTTGCGACTCCTGTCCACGCTGCTTCTCGTCACCGAAGGAGAACGACCAGGCCGGGGTCAGCTTGAACACGTTCTTGTCGTTGACCGCAGCCAGCGGGCTCCAGCGCTGGGCGTTGGTGCCCATGCCGTACTGCAGCACGTTGTTGGTGGTCTTGTGGTCGTCGGCGATGTCTTCCCAGGTCACGGGCTTGGCCTGGGCCTGGGCCAGGCCGAAGGTTCCCACCAGCAGTACGGCCAGGGACAGTGGAGAGAGAGCGGCGGGTAACGATCTTATTGTCATGTTGGTGTTTCCCAATGGAGGTTTTGGCCTGCATAGACTGGAACGCCAGGCCCTCCCGAGATACGGAAAAACTCCCGCCCTTGCCGGGAAAACTTCCCAGGCCGGGCATGATTTGGCACTGCCCCACAAGCCCTACTACCAACGGACGAGGGCGCGACCACCAAAGCAGCATGGGGACGCCCCCGGGTGCTTCCTAAGATGGCCGGCAGAACCTTTCGCCAGAGAGGTTTTCGCGTGCAAATCGTGCAACCTGAAGTAGTCGAGGGCAAAACAATGACAAGAGTGAAGAACGCCTTGCTGGGCACCCTGTTCATGGCCGGCCTGGCCAGCACCGGGGCGGTCATGGCCCACGGCAACGTGACGCCGAGCGCGGTCAATATCGGCAACCTGGAAAAGCTCGGCGAGGAATGGCGCACCGAGAACCCTTATCGCACCGGCAAGAACCACGATGAAGCCCTGAGCATCGGTGCCTCGGCCTACAACATGAACTGCGCCGCCTGCCATGGCCTGGAAGCCAAGTCCGGCGGCATCGCTCCGGACCTGCGCATGCTCGACGAGGGTGCCAGCGGTGACGAATGGTTCGTCGAGCGGGTGCGCCACGGTTCGGTGCGCGATGGCCGCGTGTACATGCCGAAGATGGCCGACTACCTGAGCCAGGAAGCGCTCTGGGCCATCCGTACTTACCTGGACAGCGTCCACGTCGAGGAGTGAGGCCATGGGCCGGGTGCCGTTGTTGCTGATGGCGCTGTGTCTGGGCGCCCCGGCATACGCCCTGGATCCGGGCCCCGACCCGGTGCCCTCGGTGATGTGGGAGTTCTACCGTAAACAATGGATTGGCGACGAACCCTACCGCTTCGACCAGCGGGTCAAGGTCGTCGCGCCGCCGTTCGCCGAGGATGCCCGGCAAGTGCCGCTGCAGGTGGATGCCCGCGAATTGCCGGGCACCGTCAGGCGCATGCTGGTCTGGGCCGAGCTCAACCCGCTGCCACGCATCGTCGATTTCGCCCCGGGCCCCGACGTGCTGCCCTGGCTGGCGGTGCGTATCCGCATCGAGCAGGCCACGCCGCTGCGTGCCGCCGTGCAGACCGAGGATGGCGTCTGGCATGTCGGCTCGACCCTGATCGACGCCGCCGGCGGTGGCTGTACCGCGCCCAGCGTGGTGCGCAGCCAGCCCGGCTGGGAAGAGCGCCTCGGCCAGGTGCTGGGCGGGCGCTACCCGCGCGAGGACTACAGCCGCCTGCGCCTGTCGGTCTCCCATCCCATGGACAACGGCCTGCTGGCCGGAATCCCGGAATTCTTCATCGAACACGCCGAACTGTTCGACGCCGCGGGCCAGTCCCTGGCGACCCTCGAACTGTTCCCCGCCGTGAGCGAGAACCCCAGCCTGTCGTTCGACCTGCGCCGTCCGGGCCCGGTACGCCTGAGCCTGCGCGACAACAACGGCAATGCCTTCGACGCCGCCATCGAATGAGGTCCCGGATGCGTGCTTTGCTGTGCCTGTTGAGTCTTGTCAGCCTGCCGAGCCTGGCGGCGCTGGATTATCACCTGCAGCCGCGCCAGGTGGCGGCGGACACCTGGGTGCTGGAGGGCAGCACCGAGAATTTCTCCCGGGACAATGGCGGCAATATCGTCAACACCGGGTTCATCGTCAGCGAGGACGGCGTCGTGGTGATCGACAGCGGCCCTTCGCTGCGCTACGGCCAGGCCCTGCGCGAGGCCATCGCCAAGGTCACCGACAAGCCGGTGGTGCAGGTGCTGATCACCCATCATCACCCCGACCATGCCCTGGGCAACCAGGCCTTCGCCGACGTGCCGATCGGCGCCCTGGCGGGCACCCGCGAGCAGTTGGCGAAGGAGGGCGATGCCCTGGCGGAGAACATGTACCGCATGGTCGGCGACTGGATGCGTGGCACCGAGGTGCGCCTGCCCGGGCAGGAACTGGAGCCGGGGGTGAAGACCTTCGGTTCGCATCCGTTGCGCCTGCTGGCCTTCAGCGGGCACAGCGGCGCGGACCTGGCGGTGCTGGACGAGAAGACCGGCGTGCTGTTCGCCGGCGACCTGCTGTTCTACCAGCGTGCCCTGACCACGCCGCACAGTCCTGGACTGGCGCAGTGGGTCGACGACCTGCAGCGCTTGCAGGGCTTGCCCTGGCAGGTGCTGGTGCCGGGCCACGGGCCGGTGAGCCGCGACCGCGGGCCGTTCGACCAGATGGTCGATTACCTGGGCTGGCTGGATGACCTGCTGCGCGACAGCGCGGCCAACGGGCTGGACATGAACGAGGTGATCGCCACGCCGATCCCCGAACGGTTCGCGGCGGTGAACCTGAGCAAGTACGAGCTGATCCGCAGCGTGACCCACCTGTATCCGCGCTATGAGCAGGCAGCGATGGCGCGGGTGGAGCAATAGCCCGGCCCTAACCCGTTTGGACGATGCCCCCGACCCCCTCGCGCCCGACTATCCGGTCAAAGACCAACGAGAGACGGGTTGATGAATCAGGTCAAACAATGGGTGACGCATAGCGTCGAGGTCATCGCGGACTGGCTGATGGCCTGGCGCAAAGGGCTGCTGGCGCTGTTCGTGCTGCTCAGCCTGGGGCTGGGCTACAGCGCCCTGAACACGCAGCTGGACCCCGGCTTCAACAAGCAGATCCCGGTGCGCCACGCCTGGATGGTCAACTTCCTCAAGTTCAGCCAGTACTTCACCGGTGCCAACCGCTTCCTGGTCAGCGTGCACTGGAAGGGCGAGGGCGATATCTACAACCCGGAATTCCTCGACACCCTGCGCAAGGTCACCGACGACGTCTTCTTCATCTCCGGCGTCAGCCGCCCCAGCGTGACCTCGCTGTTCACCGCCAACGTGCGCTACATCGAGATCACCGAGGAAGGCTTCTTCGGCGACGTGGTGGTGCCGCCGCGCTTCAGCGGCACCCCCGAGGACCTGGCCCAGGTGCGCAGCAACGCCGCCGCCTCCGGCCAGGTCGGCCGGCTGATCGCCAACGACCTGAAGTCGGCAATGGTTCGCGCCGACCTGCAGGACCTCGATCCGCGCAGCGGCAAGCCGGTGGACTACGCGCAGATCGCGCAGAAGCTGGAAGAGGTGCGGCACAAGTATTCCAGCGACAAGATCGAGATCAACATCGTCGGCTTCGCCAAGCTGGTGGGCGACGTGGTGGAGGGCCTGACCACGGTGATCGGCTTCTTCGCCGTCGCCTTCGTCATCACCGGCCTGCTGCTGTGGCTGTACTCGCGCTCGCTGCGCCTGACCGTGGTGGCCTTGCTGGTGGCGCTGCTGCCGGTGGTCTGGCTGCTGGGCCTGCTGCCGCTGCTGGGGCTGGGCATCGACCCGATGTCGATCCTGGTGCCGTTCCTTATCTTCTCCATCGGCGTGTCCCACGCGGTGCAGATGACCAACGCCTGGAAACAGGACGTGGTGGCCGGCGCCACCTCGCTGCAGGCGGCGCGCACGGCTTTCTGCAAGATCTTCATCCCAGGCTCCCTGGCGCTGCTGATGAACGCCCTGGGCTTTGCGGTGATCATGCTGATCGACATCCCCATCGTCCACGAACTGGGGGTGACGGCCTGCATCGGCGTGATGCTGATGATCGTCACCAACAAGCTGATGTTGCCGATCATCATTTCCTGGCTGCCGCTGGAAAAGGGCCTGCTGCGCAAGGAACAGGCCGACGCCAGCGTCCGCCATGCCCTGTGGTGGCGCCTGTCCGCGCTGGCCGAGCCAAAGCCGGCCCTGGCGGTGTTCGGCCTGAGCCTGTTGCTGCTGGCGGCCGGCGCCTGGAAGGCCCGTGACCTGGCCGTGGGCGATATCGGCGCCGGCGCCCCCGAGCTGCGCGCGGACTCGCGCTACAACCAGGACAACGCGCGGATCATCGGTAGCTACTCCATCGGCCTCGATGTGCTGGCGGTGTTCGTCCAGGCCCACGGCGTGGAGGAGGGCTGCCTGAACCCCGAGGTGATGCGCGCCGTGGAAGGCTTCGATTTCCGCATGCGCGCGGTGCAGGGCGTGCAGTCGGTGCAGAGCGTGGCCGGCATGGGCAAGCGGGTGATCGCCGGCAACAACGAGGGCAACCCGCGCTGGGCGGCGATTCCCGGGTCGTCCCGCGGCCTGAGCCAGGGCGCCCGCGCCTACATGCCGGACGACGGCCTGGTCACCGATGGCTGCCAGCAGATGCAGATCCTGGTGTTCCTCGCCGACCATGAGGGCGCAACCATCAGCCACGCGATCAACGAGGCGAAACGGATCATCGCCGACGTCGCCACGCCCCACGTGGAATTCCTCCTGGCCGGCGGCAACGTCGGGGTCATGGCGGCCTCCAACGAAGCGGTGAAGCGCGCCGAGGTGATCATGCTGGCCGCGCTGTTCGGCTCGGTGGCGCTGTTCTGCTGGCTGACCTTCCTGTCCATGCGCGCGGTGCTGTGCATCCTGGTGCCGCTGGCGATCGTGGCGATCCTGTGCAATGCGCTGATGGCCATGCTCGGCATCGGCCTCAAGGTCGCGACCCTGCCGGTGATGGCCCTGGGCGTCGGGGTCGGCGTGGACTACGGCATCTACCTGTACGAGCGTATCCAGCACGAGATGGCCGCCGGCGCGAACCTGCGCGAGGCCTTCTACCAGGCCATGTGCCAACGCGGCACGGCGGCGGTGTTCACCGCGCTGACCATGTCCATCGGTGTCTGTACCTGGGCCTTCGCGCCGCTGAAGTTCCAGGCCGACATGGGCGTGCTGCTGTCGTTCATGTTCCTGGTCAACGTGCTCGGCGCGATCTTCCTGCTGCCGGCCCTGGCCGCCTGGTTCAATCGCGGGCGGCCGCTGGTAGCCCGGGAGGCGCATTCCATCGAGGTCCTGCGGGGGGAGTTCCGGCCGAAGCGACAGCCGGCCGCGCCCATCGTCGAAAAATAGGGGAGCGCCCTATTGTGGGCGTTCCGCGAGACAGCGAGACTGTGGCGCGGCTCCCCTGGAGCCCAGCCTTGCAACAAAGCAGCAGCCGAACTCATAAAAACAACAAGGGGAGGCCACGGCCTTACCCGAGCGAGGACAAGACTGTGGAGAATCCTGTACTTACCCAGGCAGGCCTGGACGCGCTGGGTCTCGACCTGGCCCACTACGATCGCCTGGTCAGCGAGGTCTACGACGGCGCCATCGATCCACGGCGCATGGCCAAGGCCCTCACCAGCTTTCGCGATCTCTACGGCGCCAACTACGTCACCCTGATCCTGCGCGTGCCGGACCAGCCGGACATGGGCCTGATGATCATCGTCGGCGATATCGAGGGCGCCGGCGAAGTCAGCTACATGACCTACCCGCAGACCCAGACCCCCTTCACCAACCTGCCCCAGGACTACGTGTTCACCGTGGACGACGTGCTCAGCCCGGAGCAATGGGAGCATTCGGCCTACTTCAAGATGTTCTGCGGTCCGCAGGACGTCTACCACGTGATGGGCGCCGACATCTCCACCCCCGACGGCGGCAAGCTGCGCCTGCGCATCACCCGGCCCAAACGCGCCCCGGCGTTCAGCCGGCATGACCGGGCGCTGTGCGCGATGTTCCTGCCGCACCTGCGCCGCGGCATGCAGATGCACAACCTGCGGGACCGCAGCGAGTCCTTGAGCGAGCTGTATTCCCAGGCCATCAGCCGCCTTTCGGTGGCGACCCTGGTCCTCGACGAAAGCGGCAGCGTGCTGCGGGTCAACCCGGTGGCCCAGGACCTGCTGGCCCAGGCCGATGGCCTGAAGCTGGTGGGCGGGCGCCTGGAAGCGACCTACCCCAGCGACAACCGCGAGCTGCAACGGCTGATCCGTACCGCCTTCTCCCCGGATGCGCCGAAGAGCGCCGAGGCCATGTCGGTGACCCGGCCGTCCGGGCAGGTCAACCTGGGCCTGGTGGTGGAGCCGATCCCGTCGCTGGACTGGGCGGAAGAGAAGGGCCAGCCGGCGGCGCTGGTGTACATCCGGGATGCGGCGAGCAAGTCGCTGGCCAGCGAGCTGGTGACCAAGCAGCTGTTCAACCTGACCAAGGCCGAGACGGCGCTGGCCATGGAACTGGCCAACGGGCTGTCGCTGGAAGAGGCGGCGGAGGAACTGAATATCCGGCGCAACACGGCGCGGGCGCACCTGCGTTCGATCTTCTCCAAGACCGGGGTCCGGCGGCAGACCGAGCTGGTGCGGATCCTGCTGAACAGCGTGGTGGCCCTGGGCAAGCCGAAGATGCCCTTGAAAGCGCCGGGCAAGGTCAAGGTGCCGCCGCCGCAACTGGCGGTGGCCAGGCGGGCCTGATTTCTAGTCCGGCTGGGGGATGTTCTGGCCTGTCCGGTCTTCGATCATGAGGGGGGGCGGCAGAACACCGCCCCTGTGGGAGCGGGTTCACCCGCGATGGCGTCGGTGGATTCACTATCGCAATCGCGGGTGAACCCGCTCCCACAGGGGCGGTGTTCTGGCTTGCCAGCGATGAATCCACCACCTCTTTCAGGGAATACCCCATGCCTACCACCGTCATCACCGGTTCCGCCTCCGGCATCGGCGCCGCCGTCGCCACTGCCCTGCGCGCCGCCGGCCACCAGGTCATCGGTATAGACCGGGCCAACGCCGAAGTCATTGCCGACCTCTCCACCCCCGAAGGCCGCGAAGCCGCCATCACCCAGGTCCTGCAGCTCAGCGACGGCGTGCTCGACGGCCTGGTCTGCTGTGCCGGCGTCGGCGTCACCGCGCCGTCCTGCGGCCTGATCGTGGCGATCAACCATTTCGGCGTCAGCCAACTGCTTGCCGGCCTCGAAGGCGCCCTGGCCCAGGGCGACGATCCCGCCGCCCTGGTTATCGGCTCGGTCGCCGCGATCCGTCCCGGCGCGGAAAACGAGGCCATGACCCAGGCCATGCTCGACAACGACGAAGCCAGCGCCCGCGAGCTCGCCGACACCCTGGCCGAACCGCAGATCGCCTACGCCTGCTCGAAATACGCCATCACCCACCACGCCCGCCGCCTGGCCGCAGCCTGGGGGCGCAAGGGCATCCGCCTCAACGTGGTCGCCCCCGGCGCGGTGGAAACCCCGCTGCACGATGCCTCGCGCAACGACCCGCGCTTCGGCCAGGCGGTGCGCGATTTCGTGGCGCCGCTGGGGCGCAATGGCCACCCGGAGGAAATCGCCGCGCTGATCGCCTTCCTGCAATCGAAGCAGGCCGGTTTCATCCACGGTGGCGTCATGTACATCGATGGCGGCATGGACGCCATGGTCCGCCCGCAACGGGTCTGAGGAGTTGCCCATGAACAAGGTTGCATTCATCACCGGCGCCAGTCGCGGCATCGGGCGCGCGGCGGCACTGGCCTTTGCCCGGGCCGGCTTCGACGTGGCGATCAGCGCGCGCACGCTGGAGGAGGGCGAGCGACACCCGCATTCCCTGCGCGACCCCAGCGGCGCACCGCTGGCCGGCAGCCTCAATGGCACCGCGGCAGCGATCCGCGACCTTGGCGGGCGGGTGCTGGTGGTGCCCATGGACCTGCTCGACAGCGACTCGGTCCTGGCCGCGTGCAAGACGGTGCTGGCCGGGTTCGGCCGCATCGACGTGCTGGTCAACAACGCCATCTACCAGGGCAGCGACCTCAACGCCGACTTTCTGAAGTTGCAGCCCGAAACCCTGGAACGCATGTTCCAGGGCTATATCCTCAACCCGTTCCTGCTCACCCGGGCAGTGGCCGAAAGCATGCTGGAGCAGGGCGGCGGCGTGGTGATCAACGTCACCTCCGGCGCTGGCGAAAGCGATCCGCCGGTGGCGGCGGAGAAAGGTGGCTGGGGCTATGCCTATGGCGCGGGCAAGGCGGCGGTGTCGCGCCTGTCCGGGATCATCGCCACCGAGCTGGGCGAGGCCGGGATACAGGCCTACACCCTCAACCCCGGCGTGGTGACCACCGAGGCGCTCAAGGCGACCATCGGCGACCAGGGCGTGATCGCCCTGCGCGCCGGCAGCGCACCGCCGGAAGTGCCGGCAGCGGTGATGCTCTGGCTGGCCACCAATCCCCACGCGCCGGCCTGGCAGAAACGCACCATCGCTGCCCAGGGCCTGGCCCGGGAAATGGGCCTGTGGGCTCCGTCCCAGCCGTGAAGCACGCTTTGTCACGACCCGCCACCTGATATTTCTGTCAGTTGTGCGGGTCGCCGTCGCTCTTTACCGTGGTTGACGTATCCACTCTCAACCATGCGGCTGTTGCGTCGACTCGACGATGGCAATGGGCTTCGTCGACCGATCCGGCCGAAGGAGCACACGGATGAAACGCAGCTGGAAAGACTTGGGCGAAGTCTGGTCGGGGCGCGATCTGCAGGAAGGCGAACGGGTCACGGTAAGCGTGTTCGACAAGTCGCTGAACGTGCTGCTGGAACAGATCAACTTTCGTCCCGAGCGCGACGAGCACCGGCCGCAGATGGTCTGGGTGGTGGATTTCTGCCGGCATATCAACGATCGCTCGGCGCTGATTCGCGCCGGGGTCGAGGATGACAGCGGCGAATGGGACATCCTCGAAAGTGGCTACCGCAACAAGTACTGGAACATCACCTCCCGCGACCTGGTGGTGTTGACCACGGTGCCGCGCAGCAACAACTGGGCGACGTCACGGCGGGTGGCGATGCATTCCACCGAGAAGCTGGCGCTGGGTACGAAGCTGCGCATGAACGTGCGCACCAGCTCCGGGGACCTGCTGGAAACCGTGTCCTTCACGGCAGCCGATCCCAAGCGCCTGACCTCGGGCCTGTGGACCAAGGACTTCTGCATCCAGATCAACAACACCAGCCACTACGTCAGGGCCGGGCGCCAGAACAACCACCTCCTGGAGCCCCACTGGGAAGACAACAGCAACTGGATCTGGATGCCGTTCAACGGCGAGTTCCTCAGCGTCACCTGGTCCAAGGACAGCCTCACCGATGCCGGCAAGATCCAGGCTGACCGCGATGCGCTGGACGGCGAGCGCATCTCCTTCTTCGCCTTCGACGATATCGCCGACAAGCCGCTGGATCGCATCACCCTGACCGCCAGCGCCAGCAAGAAGCGCCTGGGCAAGGCCCAATGGCCGGCGGACCTGGCACGGCAGATCAATGCCTCGTCGGGGCATGCCGGCGCGGGCGTGAGCTCGGGAACCACCTTCACGCCCAAGGACAGCGCCAGCGACAACGTCATCAGCCATCGCTACGCCGAATTGCGCACCTTCACCACGGCCCTGCACCTGGACAACTGGGAGGAGCAGGCCACGCTCCACGCTCGCTACGATCTGCTCGCCAAGTGGCGGATGTCGGTCACCGTATCCACCAGCGACAAAGGCAATTTCTGCGAGGCCCTGACCTTCGCACCCGACCCGGAACGGCTCAAGAGCACACAATGGCCGAAGGACCTGGCGGCCTATATCAACCAGCACAGCCTCTACCTCAAGGCGGGCGTCAAGGACACCGCGAAGAAGACCATCGTCCCCCAGGAAACGGCAGATACCAACGTGATCTGGGCGCCCAAGGGCGCGAAGCTGAAGGTGACCTACGAGATGGTCGCACCGACCCGGCTCGTCTCGCTGAAGATGGAGCGTGACATGAAGGACGGCGAGGCCTGCCGGGTGTACGTGCTTGACGACACCACGGAAGACATCCTGCGCGATATCGGTTTCGTTCCGTCCAGCAAGCGAACCGGCAGCAATCTCGGTCCCAAGGACCTGGCGCTGCGCATCAATGCGCAGACGCAGCTGGTAGCGGCCGGGTACGTCAGTGGCGATGCCGCGCCGGACCCGACCTGGGACAAGGAAAACCAGATCTATGCCTGTCACAAGAATGTGCGCGCCTTTACCACACTGCTGACCTTGGGCAACTGGGACAAGGGCGCGCAACTGGGCAAGCGCGACCTGAAGGTCAACGAGCAGGTGATCGTGCGGGTCAAGGGCAGCAAGACCGGGCGCATCTTCGAGAGCATGGTGTTCTGGCCGACGGCGGGGCGCTATGGCGTGCAATCCTGGACGCTGGACCTGTCGAAGCAGATCAATGCCCGCAGCCGGTTCATCCGCGCGGGTGAGGAAAAGCCGGAACTGTTCCTGATGGAGCCGGCGTTCAGCATGACCGGCAACCATCTGTGGACGCCGAAGGGGGCCGGCCTGGAAGTGGAACTGGAGATCATCTCCGGCATCGCCCAGGTGCTGCCGGGAATGACCAGCGAGGCCAGGCAGCTGTTCGACCAGCATGCCCAGGCGCAGCGGCTGATTACCGTGGATGCGCGGACGGGGTTGCCGACGTTGCAGATTCCGGTGGCGGAGTTGTTTGCGGATGACAGTTTGAGTGATTCGCTCAATGTGGCTTTGGTCAACGATCCGGAGCATGGAGTCAGGCTCCAGATAGGGAAGGAGAACAGGCGCCTGCCGCGGCCGGATAAATTTTCGGAGCAAGAATTCCTGATTACCCTGCGCGATGGTCGAAAGTTGAAAGTCAATAGTGCTATGGGTGCGATTAATGGCGGTGATTTCAAAGTTGAATTGATCGTCGAATGGAACGAATTTTTCAAGGAGTTAGGTACCGTTGGGTTCTCCGTTATTTATGAAGATGGATTCGTGGAGGAGTTTAGGTTCGCGTCCGAAGTTATAAGCGGACAGACCAGGGAGATACTGCGCTTGAGTCGCTGTAAATTGCCTGATGGGAAATTTCTCGAGCTTGTTTATGGTGTTTCAGGTCAGCTCGAAAAAGTAGTAACAGGGCAGGGTACTGTCCTTCAAGTCGATTGGTTCAAAATCGATGTTATGCTGGATCTGGCAGGTGCTCAGATTTATGAATATATATTGAAAAGCCTGGTTGTCTTTCCAGACGGTAATGGTGAGAAGCTCACGTATACCTTCACGAAGAGAGTAAAAAGTGATTTGATCATAAAGTTTCAGAGAGATGGCTTTTCAAGCGCAGGAAATGTGCTTTACACCATTGTTCAAGACAGAGGTGGCAGAATGATGGGGATTGATGTCGAGCGCCAGCTTGAAGTCACCGCCGGAACTGCCAAGTCCATGGAGAAAGCGCTGTATAAGGAAACTTTGCAATATGGAGCCGACGGCAAGGTCAAGCGCCACGACATTTGCCCGGGTTCAGGTATCGACGACCTTGTACACGAATGGACCTATGCCAATAACGTATCCCGATTGACGGGTTACTTCCGTACAGTCGCGCCGCGCACTGCCTTCGAACGCTATCACCGCTTCGACGGCCAGCACTCCAGTCTCGAGGATTACGGCAGCACCCGGGTGCCGATCTGTCGCAAGCACAGCCACGAGTTCGACGAGAAAAACAAGTGCCTGGTATCCAGGACCAAGGTCTGGGAGGGGGACGTCCTGGTCGAGGACCAGAGCATGAGCATCGATGGCATCGGCAACCCCATCAGTCGTACCGACAATGGTGAAACCCGCTACTACACCTATTACAACAACTACCAGCAGTTCGAAGTCATCGAGGTCGAGGAGAAGGTCCAGGACAAGGGGCTGTTCGGTATCATCTTCGGCGCGTTCGATTATGTGAATCCGATCGGCTGGGGTTTGCTCGCGGCGGGTTCCGGCGGCGTGACCTGGGGCACCTACATCAAGACCACCGTGAACATGCTGCCCGCCACTAATGACTATGCGAAAAAGGCCTTCAACCTGCCGGTGGATATCGTCCACTGCGGCAGTGACGGCACCTTCTCCGGCGATGTCGAATCCGAACTGGTCACCCGCCGGGTCAATGGCGCGGAGCATGCACAGCGGCTGACCTACTTCGGCTATGCCATGGTCAGCGGGCGCGTGCGGGTGACGAAGAAGCTCACGGTCCTGCAGCCCGATTCGATCAAGGCCGATGTCGAAGCGGAACAGCTGGCGACGGCCAAGGCCGCTGCCAAGCCCTTCCTCGACAGCCTGGACAAGCAGGCCGGGAAGGCCTCCGGTGACGAGAAGAAAGCCTATGAGCAAACCAAGGCGTCCCTGCTCAAGAGCCTTGTCGCACAAAGCAAGGAAAACAAGGAAGGCTACAAGCTGCAGACCTGGAAAGCCGCGTCGATGTTCGTCGAAACCCTGGAGTACCACACCGACGACAAGCAACCGGGTTTCGGCACGCTGAAGTCGCTCAAGACCGAGCTGTTGTCCAAGGACGGCAAGGTGATCGCCAACTCCGCCAGGACCACGACCTACGACTACACCGAGGACAGCGCCGATACCAACCGGCTGGTGATCAAGACCACGGTCTCGCGCACCGGCGAGACCGATATCGTCTCCAGCCAGACCCGCTCGCGGCTGACCGGCAGGCTGTATGAAAGCGTCGACAGCGAGGGAATCAAGACCGTCTTTACCTACGACCCCGAAGGCAACCTGACCAGCGAGACGGTCAGCAAGGACAAAACCGAGCAACGCAAGACCACCTGCACGCTGGTGAGCAAGCTGGAATGCCAGTACGACCTGGTGGAAAACGGGGTCACCTCGCGGCTGCTCCAGGATGTGCACGGGCGCCGCAAGACCCTGTTGCTCAAGCCCTCTGGTGCCACGGGCTTCCTGGAAATTCAGCACTGGGAGTACGACAAGGTCGGACGCGCGAGCAAGAGCGTCGAAACCGACTACGGCAAGGACAACAAGAAGATCTCGGAGCGCTACACCAGCTGGTCCTACGACGAGCTGAACGGTAGGGTCTCGATCAGCAATGTGCTCAAGGACGGCACCGGCAAGGAATTGAAGAAGACGTCCCAGACACTGACCCCGAATATCCGCGGAGAGACCTTCAGCCAGGGCACGTTCAGCGTGGACCGCCAGTTCAACCCCAATCGCAGTTATCTCATCGAGCATTACAGGAACGGCTCGGAGAACAGTTGCAAGATCGAACGCACGGTGGCCGACGACGGTCTGCTGAAATCGGTGCGCTATCTGAAGATCGACAAGTCCGGCAAGGAAACCGAGCACGACAAGGTCACTTACGAGTACGACCAATATGCACAACTGAGCAAAGCCAGCCCGAAACAGGGTGCGGAATCCTCCTATACCTACGACTGCGTGGGTCGCCTTGTCTCCACCACCCGCGAGGGAGTGACCCTGCGCAATGGCTACGACCCTGCATCCCTGGCACCGGTTGCAAGCACTGGTCAGGTCAACGGCGGCACCTTCCCATTGGTGCTGGGTCAGCAAACCGTCGACATGCTGGGCCGGGTCAGCAGTCAGACCGTGAACAAGTCAGCTACGCAATTCAGTTACACCGGAGGCTCCAGGCGATCCACCCTGAAGAGCCCGGGCAGCGCGCCCAAGGCCCTCAAGGGATATAGCAGCAGCGCGGACGAAAAGACTCGTACTCATACGCAGACGGTCACCGTGGACAGTACTGAACTGGCATCGACACTGGTTTTCAGCACCAGCGGTCGGCTGCTGTCATTCAAGGATCTGAGCGGATCCACCACCGCGTATGAATACGACTTCTTCAATCGTGTGATTCGCTCGACCAGTGACCATTGCGAGTGCCATTTCACCTATGGCGACAACGGACTGTTGAGCAGTGAAAGCATCAAGGCGCTGAAGGCCGGCAACCTTATCATGAAGGTTGCCTACAGCTACGACGAACTGGGCCAGGAGATCAAGCGCACCTTCACCTGCGAGGGAGTGGATACTCTGAGTCTTGAAAGAGCGTTGCGCGCCGACGGCCGGCTCGCCAAGAGCACCTTGAAGAAGGCGGGTAAGGACCAGTTCTCGGATTCCTACGAATACGATGAGTGCCTGCGTTTGAAGGAGGCCAGCGGTGGTCCAGAGCACGACCGGTTTGCTTACGACATGCTGGGTAACATGATCAATGGGGACTCCCGGGCGTTCTGGTATGACGAAGGCACTGGCTTGCTGGGCACCGTGAAGGATATTCCGGTAGGTACCCAGCGGCCCGTCGGAACTGTATACACACCCAATAGCCACGATGCGTCCGGGCGTCTGACCGACGATGGCAAGCGCAAGATCAGCTATCACGGCAACGGTCAGATCGATACCTATTCTCGTAACAACGACCCCACCCCCTACACCTTCAGCTATGACAGTGAAGGTCGCGTGCGCGGCGGAACCATAGGCAAGAAGAGCGACACCTATTTCTATCGCGGCGAGTGCGTGTACGCGCTGAAGCAAAGCGACAGTGCAAAGACCGAAGGTTTCGCCAAGCGCACCATGATCTTGCGTAACGAAAGCCGGGCCTGCTTGCTGCAGGATTCTGAAACCGACGGTAAGTCCAGTCGCTCCTTCGAGTTGCGTGATGCCAACGGTACGGTCTTCGCGAGTGTCGATCTTGCTTCGAAAGCCATCGTGCTGTTTCGCTATTCTCCCTACGGCAGGCGTTACGCCGGATACAAGCCCGAGAACTGGCTCGGCTTCAAGGGCGAGCCATTGAACAGCCTGGGCTTCTATTACCTGGGCAACGGCTACCGTGCCTACGACCCGGCCTGGGGGCGCTTCCTGACGCGAGACAGCCTGAGCCCCTTCGGCGTTGGCGGCGCCGCAGGCTACGTCTACTGCAACGGCGACCCGATCAATAACCACGACCCCAGCGGCCATCAGACCGTTGCCCAATACGAACGCTGGGGCACCACCCCCTTCATCCATACCACCGCCTTCCGCATCACGGTCGGGGCGCTCGGTGTACTGCTGGCACCCTTTACCGCCGGGACATCGATCCTGCTGGCGGTCGCTACCACGGCGCTGGCAGCCGTCTCCTTTGCCCTCGACGTGGCCTCGATCATCCTTTCGGAAAGCGACCCCGAGCTGGCCCGCACCCTGGAAACCTGGGGTCAGGCTTTCGCCATCGCCAGCGCAGCGGCGGGGATCTCCATGAGCTTGAACAGCATCAAGGGAGTGCCGCGCAATATGCTCAAGGTGCGTGGTGGCCTGCCGGGGCCCCAGCCGACAAAGCTGATAAGAGCGCCCGCCGAGCTGCGTCATGCCCAGCAGGTCCGTTCCAAAGCGCTGTCCGGATTGATCCGCGGTGCCGAAGAAGCCAAGGCTGCCGGTACCTACGATGTGTTCAAGGCCAGGTACTTCCACCCAGAGCCCGGCTCGGTGAATGCGTCGGTGCCGGCGGGTGGCAGCGGTACGCGGCTGACCCAGCGTGCCGGCAATACGGCGAAAAACCTGGTCACGGGGATAATCACCCAGGTCGACGCTTCGGTGGCGGACGCGCTAGGAACTTTGCTGGATCTGCATGCCGGTCCGAACACCCTGGTGCAGAAATTCCTCTCTCCACCGCCGGGGGAAACCACCATTGTCTCCATCGTCGCCGGCCCCATCGCCGGACGCGAGAAGCTGTTCCCGTAGTGCAAGCGGGCGAGGGCTGTCTGGCGGCCCTCGCCGTTCTGCTGCGACCACTGGATACCCAGCCACCTGATATTTCTGTCAGTTGTCCGAGATGTCCTGCCTCACTACCGTTATCTCCATCTCTCCCTTGTCCCCAACCTGTGATTGTCGCGTCGGTTAAACGGTGCCCGCGCACTCGTGATCCGATGCTTGTCGAGGAGCATGCGCCATGGCACGTAACTGGAAAGATCTGGGCGAAGTACTCTCGGGCCGCGACCTCGCAGAGGGTGAGCGGGTCACCTTGAATGTGTTCGACAAGTCGCTCAAGACCCTGCTCGAACAGATCACCTTCCGCCCCAGCCGCCAGCAGACCGCTCAGAAGGTCTGGGCGGCGGATTTCTGCCGGGAGATCAACACCCGTTCGGCCCTGGTTCGCGCTGGCCTGGAAACCGCCAGCGGCGAGTGGGAGGTGCTCGAAAGCAGCTACCTGAATCACTTCTGGAACATCACCTCGCGGGAGCTGCAACTGGTTGCCACGCTGCCGCGGCAGATCAACTGGAGCAGCGACGAGCGGGTGGCGCTGCACTCGACCAAGACCCTGTCGTCCACCAACACCAGCATTCGCGTGCAGGTGCGCAGCGCTACCGGGGAACTGCTGGAAACCATCAACTTCACACCCAGCGCCGGACGCCTGACTCCGGGCCTGTGGACCAAGGACCTGGCGATCCAGATCAACAACACCAGCCAGCTGGTGCGCGCCGGGCGCGAGAGCGGCAACCTGATCGAGCCCTATTGGGAAGGCAACTCGAACTACATCTGGATACCCAAGGACTCGGGCCTCTCGGTGAGCTGGAGCTTCAACGGCCTGCGCGAGGCGGGCAAGATCCTCTCTGATCGCGCCGCACTGGACCAGGAGCAGATCTCCCTGCATGTGTTCGACGACATCGCCGATCGGCCACTGGACCGCATCACCCTGATCGCCCGGACAGACAAGAACCGTTTGAAGCAGGAGCAATGGCCGGCGGACCTGGCCAAGCAGATCAATGCGTCATCCAGCCATGCCCGGGCGGGCGCGGGCAGCACCGCCAGCTACACGCCGAAAGACGACGCCAGCAGCAACCTGATCTTCGAGCGTTACGCCGAGCTGCGTACCTTTACCACCGCGCTGCATCTGGATAACTGGGTCCAGGGCGCCACCCTGGAAGCCAAGGCCGATCTGACAGCGGCCCAGCGCATCGTGGTCATGGTGTCGACGACCAAGAAGGGCAACTTCTGCGAAGAACTGACCTTCACCCCCGATCCGGCCCGGCTCAAGGCGGCGCAGTGGGCCAAGGACCTGGCCGCGCACCTGAACCAGCACAGCCGCTACCTCAAGGCCGGGGTCAAGGACACCACGAAGAAGACCATCGCGCCCAAGGAGGACGCCAAGGCCAACCTGGTCTGGCTGCCCAAGGACTCGGGGCTGAAGGTGAGCTGGGAAACCAGCGAACTGAAGGAGATCGGCTACCTGTCGCTGGAGCGGGACATGGCCGGAAGCGAGACCTGCAAGGTGTTCGTGCTCAACGACACGACGGAGGAGATCCTGCGCGAGATCAACTTCAGGCCGGTGGACAAACGCAATGGCATGTACCAGGCCTCCAGGGACCTTGCTGTACGGATCAACAGCATGACCCAGCTGATCGCTGCTGGGGAGAAGGTCGCCGACGAAAAGCCCGCGCCTCTCGGCAGCGGTTACCGCAACAAACTGTGGGCTTGTGCCAAGAACGTCAGGGCCTTCACCACCCTGATGAGCCTGAAGAACTGGGACAAGGGCCAGCGAATCGGCCCGCGCGACCTGCGCGAGGACGAGCAGGTGGTGCTGATCGTCAAGGGCGGCAAGAGCGGGCGGATCTTCGAAAGCCTGCTGTTCAGGCCCATCCCGGGGCGTTTCTCGAAAACCCTCTGGCCCAAGGACTTTTGCAACCAGATCAATGCACGCTGCCGTTTCATCCGTGGCGGGCAGGAAAACACCACGACGCATCTGATGGAGCCGATGCACAAGCAGGATGCGAACTTCTTCTGGATTCCCAAGGGCTCGGGGCTGGTGGTCGAGTCGCAGATCATTTCCGGGATTCCCTACGATGTGCCGGGGATGACCAGTGAAACGAAGGAGCTGTTCGACAAGTACGCGGAGTCGCGCAAGCACATTTTCGTGGATACCCGGACCGGGCAGGCGGACCTGAATATCCCCGTCGCGGAGCTGTTCGCCGATGATGGCTTCACTCATCCGTTGAAGGTGAGCCTGTCATATGACGCCGAGGAGGGTGTTCACCTGCATCTGAACGGTGGGGTTCGTCATCTGCAGGACCACAACGTGATTACCTTGAGGAGTGGCAGGAGCCTTCAGGTTGACCTCGCCACGAAGTCATTCAATGGCGATGATTTCAGGCTGGATGTTCATTCAACGGAAGAGCGCAAGAACACTTTCGGTTATGACTTCACGGTCAACTACAAGGATGGGGTGCGTGAGGATTACACGTTCACTCAGGGGAAATTGTCCGGCAATGTAGTTGTTCGCTTGAAAAAAGTGATCCTGCCTTCCGGCAATGCCCTGGAACTCATATATGACCTGGGCCGGGTGACGGAGATAAAGAACGGCAGGGACACACTGGCCAGGTTCGAATGGTTCACAAAAATATTCATGTCGACGCCCAGGGTGGAAGTACCTACTGCGGAATTGAAGTCGATGGTCGTTTTTCCCAATGACAATGAGGCCAGGAAAACCTACACCTTCACCCAGAAACAGGAGGGCAGTCTGCAGACCGTCTTCGAACTCGACGGTTTCGGCGCTTCGGGAAAACAGTGCTGCACGGTCACGCAGGACCGCGAAGGGCGGCTGAGCAGTCTGCAGATCACCCAGCAACACGACTTCACCGAGAGCGGCAAGACCGTGACCGACAGCTTCGTGCACCGTGAAACACTGGCCTACACCGTCGACGGCAAGGTCGACCGGCATGTCATCGCCCTGGGTTTCGACGACCTGGTCCACGACTACACCTATGCCAGCGACAGCACCCGCCTCACCGGCTATTTCAGGACCCAACAGCCGAGAACCGCGTTCGTGCGCACCTATCGTTTCTCCGGCGGGCAGTCGTTCTTCGAAGAGTACGGCAGCGCAGCGGTACCCCTGTGCAGGCAATCCAGCCATGCGCTCGACCAGACCCAGAAGTGCCTGGTGTCGCAAAGCAAGAGTTGGGAGGGCGAGGTCGCCGTCGAGCAGCAGGGCCTGACGGTCGATGCCGTGGGCAACCCGGTCAGCCGTCGCGAGGACGATACGATCACCTACTGGACCTACTACAACAACTACCAGCAGTACAAGGTGACGGAAACCGCCAAGCGGGTGGAGGACTGGAGCTTCTTCGGCTTCCTGTTCAAGCTGGTCGACTACGTCAATCCCATCGGTCTCGGCTTCGTGATCGGCGGCTCGGGCGGCATGAGCTGGGGTACGCAGATAGATACCAAGGTCGAGATGTTGCCGGCGAAGAACGACTACGCCAAGGACGCCTTCAACCTGCCGGTGGCCATCACCCATACAGGCAGTCATCGGCCGCTTTCCAGTGATGTGGAGTCGGAACTGGTCTGTCAGCGCATCGATGGCAAGGAGGTGCCTCAGCGCCTGACCTTCTTCGGTTATGAAGTCGTCGACGACGTGCTGCGGCCGAGGCAGAAGCTGGTCATCCTCCAGCCCGACTGCACCCGGGTCAATGTTGTCGACCAGCAGCTGAAAGTTGCCCAGGCTGCCGCCAAGCAACTCACCGACAGCCTGAACAAGCAGATCAAGGCGACAAGTGGGGCCGAGCAGACCAGCTTCAAGCAAACGCTGTCAGACCTCGACCACAGCCTGAAGGAACAGAGCAAGGTCAATGGCGAGGGCTTCAAGCTGGGAAGCTGGAAGCCGGGGTCCATGTCGCTGGAGACCTTCGAGTATCACACCGACAGCAAGCTGCCGGGCTACGGCACCTTGAAGTCGGTGGAAACGGTGTTGCTGGATGACCAGGGCAAGACCATCGAAACCTCGCGCCGCAAGACCAGCTTCGAGTACAGCGTGGACGCCAAGGACAGCCGCCGCCTGACCATCAAGACCACTATCTCCCGCACTGGCGCCACCAGCGTCGAGTCCAGCCAGACGCGCTCGCGCAACACCGGCAGGTTGTTGGAAAGCACCGACAGCGAAGGCGTCAAAACCGTGTGGAGCCATGACCCGCAGGGCAATCTGAAAAGCGAGAAGGTCAGCCAGGGCACCACCACCCTGCGGGAAACCACTGTCACCGTGGACCGGGGGCCGGTGTTTGTCTACGACATGGTCGAGGATGGCAGCACCACCCGTATGGTCCGCGACATGCTGGGCCGCAAGCAGTCTCTGAAAATGAAAAGCGCCAGCACCTGGCTGGAGTTGCACAGTTGGACCTACGATCCGCAAGGCCGTATCGCCACCCAACAGGAAACCGACTACGGCAAGGACAACAAGAAGGCCGCACAGCGCCGGACCACATGGAGCTACGACGAACTGACCGGGGCAGTTACCCAGGCCCATGTGCTCAAGGGCGCCGATGGCAAGGACCTGAAGAAAAGCACCCAGGTCCGCACTCCGAGCGTGCGCGGCGCGCGTGTTGTCCAGGGCAACTTCACCAGCACTTGCCAGTTCGATGTCGAAAAAAAGACGCTCACCGAGCACTACGTGACGTCCGGCAGCGGCGCCTGCAGGATCGAACGCAAGCTTGGCATCGAAGGGCTGCTGAAGTCAGTGCGCTACCTTGTGGTCGACGCGTCCGGCAAGGAAAGCGAACACGACAGGATCGACTACAGCTACGACGCCCATGGCCAGTTAAGCAAGGTGGCGCCCAGACTGGGGGCAGCATCGACCTACAGCCACGACAGCGCCGGTCGCCTGTTGAGCACCAGCCGTGATGGTGTAGTGCTCAGCAACACCTATGACCCCGCCAGCCTCGCTGCCGTAGCCAAGGAAAGTCATGTCAAGGCCGGCAGCGGTAGCGCGCTGAGCCTGGGAACGCAGACCGTGGACCTGTTCGGAAGGGCCAGCAGCCAGAGCGTCAACGGCTGCAAAACCGAGTTCAGCTACACCGGCGCATCCACCTGCGCGACGTTGAAGACGCCGGGCACGACGCCCACGGCATTGACCGGCTACAGCAGCTCGATGGACAAGGCCAAGCGCAGCCATGTCCAGACCCTGGACAAGCAGAGCTCGACCCTGGTCTTCACCACCGGCGGCCGGGTCCAGACCTTCACCGACCTGACCGGCACGGTCACCACCTACGAATACGATTTCTTCGACCGGGTGGTCGGCTCCAGCAACGACCAGTGCGTCTGCACCTTCACCTATGCCGACAACGGCCTTCTGGCCAGCGAAAGCATCAAGGCGCTGAAGGCCGGCAACCTGACCATGAAGGTCAGCTACAGCTACGACGCCCTGGGGCAGGAAACCCGCCGCGTCTTCACCTGCGAGGGGATCGAGACCCTGACCCTGGAGCGGACCCTGCTGGCGGACGGGCGGTTGGGCAAGAGCACGCTGAAGTCAGCGAAGACGGCGGCAGGCAAGGTGACGGAGAAGGAACTTTGCAGTGACAGCTATGAATACGATGCATCCCTGCGCTTGAAGAAATGGACCGACAGTCGCCGCAGCGCAGACATCAACCGCATCTGGGACACCTGGGTCTACGATGCGCTGGGCAACATCACCAAAATGCAGGACTCGAAGGCTATGGTCCGTTATTCGGGCACGTTCTCCTACGATGCCGCGAAGCTGGGGCAGGTGACCGACTACGTGGGTGTCCTGGTCGATGACCTGCCGGTGAAAGCCCCCATCGAATGTCACCCGACCCATGATGACGCAGGACGCCTGACTTCCAGCGGCGATCGCAAGCTGGCCTACCACGGCAACGGGCAGGTCAAGAGCTGTTCACTCGACGGCAACAAGACCCAGTACAGCTTCAGCTACGACAGCGAGGGGCGGGTGCGCGGCGGCAGCATTGGCAAGCTGAGCGACACCTATCACTACCGTGGCGAGCGCGTCTACGCCCTGGTGCAGGGCGATGAAGCCAAGAGCCAGGGCTTCGCCAAGCGCACCCTGGTGCTGCGCAACGACAGCCAGGCCTGCCTGATGCAGGATGCCATCAGTGACGACAAGACCAGCCGCTCCTTCGAGTTGCGCGATGCCAATGGCTCGGTCATCGCCAGCATCGATCTGGAGACGAAAGCCATCACCCATTTCCGCTACCGGCCCTATGGCGAGCGGTTCGAAGGAGAAAAAGCGACGAGCTGGCTTGGCTTCAAGGGCGAACCGCTGAATCGCGTGGGGCTCTACCACCTGGGCAATGGCTACCGCCTGTACGACCCGGTCTGGGGGCGCTTCCTGGCTCCCGACGACTGCAGCCCCTTCGGCGTCGGCGGTGCCGCAGCCTATGTGTTCGGCAACGGCGACCCCGTCAACCACGCCGACCCTAGTGGTCATCAGGTCATCGCGCAATACCAGCGCTGGGGCGCCAGCCCGGTGACGACCAGCACGGCATTTCGCGTGACCGTGGGAGCGATAGGATTGTTGATGGCACCCTTTAGCGCAGGTACCTCGATACTGCTGGCCGTGGCGACCACGACCCTGGCGGCGCTGACGTTCTCGTTCGACATCGCGGCGCTGATCATCGAGAAGAGCGATCCGCAACTGTCCCGCACGCTGGAAGCCTGGGGCAAGGTATTCGGCATGTTCGGCGCGTTCGGCGGGATCGCCGCGAGCTTCCGAAGCATGGGGAACTTTCCGAAGCTTGGCTCGCTGCTCAAAACCCGCGGCGGTCCTCAGTGTGCCCTGACTTATCCGGTCAAGTGGCCGATAACCGCCAGTGAGCTGCGGGTGGCCCAGCAGGTGCGCAGCAACGCGCTGGCTCAACTGATCCAGGGCGCCGATGACGCCAAGGCTGCGGGTACCTACGAGGCGTTCAAGGCTCGGTATTTCAATCCTGAAGGCAGTGTTGCCAATGGCGTCACCTTGAGCATCCCGACTGCTTCGGGCGTGACGGGAAGCATCAAGAACCTGTTCAAGGGTGGGTTCGACGATTCGCTTGTCGGTTACCTAGGCGCCATTCTGGACTGGTATTCCGGTCCCGTCGTGGCGTTTGAGATGGCGCACCCCAAGCAAGTGAGCCAGACCGACTCGGTCTCGATCGTCGCAGGACCGATGCCAGGCCGCGAGAAGCTGTTCCCCTGACCTTGCCTGCCACCCAGGGGCCTCGCGCCCCTGGGTGACAATTCCTCAGGCCCGCTGCCGCGCCAGCGTCATCGCCGTATCCTCGATCATGTCCTCCTGCCCGCCGACCATCCCGCGCCGACCCATCTCCACCAGGATCTCCCGTGCCGACACGCCGTACTTCTTCTCCGCGCGCTTGGCGAACAGCAGGAACGAGCCGTAGACCCCGGCAAAACCCATGGTCAGGGCGTCGCGGTCGCTGCGGATGGGGAAGTCCATGATCGGCACCACCAGGTCCTCGGCCACGTCCTGGATCTGGAACAGGTTGACCCCGGTGTCGATGCCCATGCGCTCGCACACCGCCACCAGTACCTCCATCGGCGTATTGCCGGCCCCGGCGCCGAGCCCGGCACAGGCGGCATCGATGCGCGTGGCGCCGGCGCCGATGGCGGCGATGGAGTTGGCCACGCCCATGGACAGGTTGTGGTGGCCGTGGAAGCCGATCTCGGTCTCCGGCTTCAGCGCCGCGCGCAGGGTGGCGACGCGCACGGCGACGTCCTCCGGCAGCAGGTAGCCGGCCGAGTCGGTCAGGTAGATGCAGTGGGCGCCGTAGCTTTCCATCAGCCGGCCTTGCTCGGCCAGGCCCTGGGGGCTGTTCATATGGGCCATCATCAGGAAGCCGACGGTGTCCATGCCCAGCTTGCGCGCCTGGCTGATGTGCTGCTCGCTGACATCGGCCTCGGTGCAGTGGGTGGCCACGCGCAGGGTCGAGACCCCCAGTTCGTGGGCCATGCGCAGGTGATCGACGGTGCCGATGCCGGGCAGCAGCAAGGCCGAGACCCGGGCCTGCTTCATCAAGGGAATCACCGCCGCCAGGTATTGCTCGTCGCTATGGGCGGGGAAGCCGTAGTTCACCGAGCTGCCGCCCAGGCCATCGCCGTGGGTGACCTCGATCAGCGGCACCCCGGCGGCGTCCAGGCCGCAGGCGATGTCCTGCATCTGCTGCAGGCTGATCTGATGGCGCTTGGGGTGCATGCCGTCGCGCAGGCACATGTCGTGAACGGTGATGCGTTGGCCGCGAAGGTCCATGGTCGACTCCTTAAACGTGGGCGGGCTGGCCGGTGACCGGGCGCGGCTGCAGCTCGCCCTTGAGGATGGCCTCGGCGTACATCTCGGCGGTACGCGCGGCGGCGGCGGTCATGATGTCGAGGTTGCCGGCGTACTTGGGCAGGTAGTCGCCCAGGCCTTCCACCTCCATGAACACCGACACCCGCTTGCCGTCGAACACCGGGCCGTTGACCAGGCGGTAGCCGGGCACGTAGCGCTGCACTTCGGCGATCATCGCGTCGATGGCGCGGCGGATGGCGTCCTGGTCCGGCTCGTCGGCCGTCAGGCAGTGCACGGTGTCGCGCATGATCAGCGGTGGCTCGGCAGGGTTGATGACGATGATCGCCTTGCCTTGCCTGGCCCCGCCGACCTGCTCGATGGCGCTGGCGGTGGTGCGGGTGAACTCGTCGATGTTCTTGCGCGTGCCCGGGCCCACGGATTTCGAGGCGGCGGTGGCGATGATCTCGGCGTAGTCCACCGGCTGCACGCTGGCGACGGCGGCCACCAGCGGGATGGTGGCCTGGCCGCCGCAGGTGACCATGTTGACGTTCATCGCGCCGAGGCCGAGGTTGGCCTTGAGGTTCACCGGGGGTACGCAGTACGGGCCGATGGCTGCCGGGGTCAGGTCGATCATCAGCACGCTCAGTTCGTTGAGCTTGCGGCTGTTCTCGGCGTGAACGTAGGCGGAAGTGGCGTCGAAGGCGATCTGGATGCGGTCTTCGAGGACATGCGGGAGCAGGCCGTCGACGCCGTCGGCGGTGGTCTTCAGGCCCAGCTCGCGGGCCCGCGCCAGGCCTTCGGAGGTGGCGTCGATGCCGACCATCCACACCGGCTCCAGCACCTCGCTGCGCTTGAGCTTGTAGAGCAGGTCGGTGCCGATGTTGCCCGGCCCGATCAGCGCACAGCGGATCTTCTTGTTCATGCTCGGTTACTCCGGAAAAGTGCTGTGCTCAGGGCACGAAACGCAGGCTGGACTGGCCCAGCCCGCTCATGGAAAGGCTGATGCGGTCGCCCGGGCCCACCGGTACCAGGGGGGCGAGGGCGCCGGAGAGGATGATTTCGCCGCGGCGGAACGGAATGCCCAGCTCGCCCAGGGTGTTGGCCAGCCAGGCCACTGCCGCACAGGGATGACCCTGCACCGCCGAGCCCAGGCCGCTGCCGGCGGGCTCGCCGTTCTTCAGCAGGTGCATCTCGACCCGGGCCAGGTCCAGCTCGCGCGGGTCGACGCGCTGCGTGCCGAGGGCGAACACGCCGCAGGAGGCGTTGTCGGCCACGGTGTCCTGGATGCGGATCTTCCAGGCGTCGATGCGTGAATCGACGATCTCGAAACAGGGCACCACCGCCTCGCTGGCGGCCAGCACGTCGCCGGCGGTGATGCCCGGGCCTTGCAGGTCTTCGCCGAGGATGAAGGCGATCTCGCCTTCGGCGCGGGGCTGGATCAGGTTGTAGCGGGCCAGGCTGACTTCGCTGGCGTCGGCTACCTGCATGGCGTCGGTGAGAAAACCGAAGTCCGGCTGGTGCACGTCGAGCATTTCCTGCACGGCACGGCTGGTGACGCCGATCTTCTTGCCTACCACGCGCTCGCCCAGGGCTTCGCGGCGTTGCAGGAAACGCAGGGAGATGCGGTAGGCGTCGTCCAGGGTGATATGCGGGTAGCGCTCGCTGAGCGGGGCGAGGGTCTTGCGGCTGCGCAGGGCGTGGAACAGCTCGGCGCCGAGGGCATCGATCAGGGTGGCGTCCATGGGATACGGGCTCTTGCTGGGAAAAAAACGGCCGGTCCCAACGGGTTCGCAAGGTTGCCGGCCAAAGGTGAGAAGCGAGTGTCAGCCGACCCACACGGTGGAGTCGGCGCCGCCGTCGACGTCGATGATCTTGCCGCTGACCCAGGCCGAGGCGGGGCTGGCCAGGTACAGCGCGGCGGCGGCGATGTCTTCCGGGGTGCCGAGGCATTTCAGCGGTGTGTTGGCCTCCATGCTCTGGCGCATGGCCGCCGGCATGACCCCGGCGAGGGCGTCGGTCAGGGTCGGGCCGGGGGCGACCGCGTTGACCCGCACCTGCGGGGCGAAGTCCTGGGCCAGCAGGCGGGTCAGGTGGCTGAGGGCGGCCTTGGCGCTGCCGTAGGCGCTGAAATGGCGCTGCGAGTAGCGCGCGGCCACCGAGCTTACGTTGACGATATTGCCGCCGCCGGCCTCGCGCATCAGCGGGACGGAGAGCTGGCAGAAGGCGTAGGCGGTGGAGACGTTGAAGCGCAGGATCTCGTCGAACTGCTCCGGCGACATCTGCAACGGATCGTTGGGGCCACCGCCGCCGACGTTGTTGACCAGGTGGGTGAGGCGGCCCATGTGTTCGCGGCTCTGTTCGACCAGGGCCCGGCGTTGCTGGCTGTCGGTGACGTCGCAAGCGATGGCCAGGGCCCGTCGGCCACGGGCGCGGACTTCCTCGGCGACGGCCTCGACCTCGGCCAGGGAACGGGCGGAACAGACCACATCGGCGCCGGCGTCGGCATAGGCCAGGGCGATTGCCCGGCCGATACCGCGGCCGCTGCCGGTG
Organism: Pseudomonas ulcerans; assembly: GCF_036324125.1. Lineage (NCBI taxonomy): Bacteria > Pseudomonadati > Pseudomonadota > Gammaproteobacteria > Pseudomonadales > Pseudomonadaceae > Pseudomonas > Pseudomonas ulcerans. The sequence goes on from NZ_JAZDQN010000033.1 coordinate 47,856, forward strand.
ACGAGGGCGACACTGCCGTCGAGGTGGAAGCGTTCGAGGATGCTCATGGGGGTGTCCTTGGTCCGTTGGGCGTTGGACCACTATGGCCGGGCGGGGGCGGGTGGGGCATCGTCTCAATGGACTAGCCGTCCGGGCTGTGGTGTGGCTGGTGGCCTCATCGCTGGCAAGCCCCCCACAAGGCGCGCGTCGCTCTTTCAACCTCTGGTTTCTCAACTTCGCTGAGGCGTGTAGATACCCCTGCATCGATGAGGCCGTTGCAGCAAACGCCCTAGTCCGCTTTGACGATGATTCCCCCCACCACCGCCCCGATGATTCTCCCCAGCCTGCAACCGAATCCGGAGAATCCGACGATGTACAGCACCCGCGACAAGAACGAAGAAGAAATCGAGCTGCTCGAACGCGCCCGGCGCCTGGTGCCGTTGCTCAAGGAGCGCGCCGCCCAGGCCGAACGCGACCAGCGGGTGCCGGATGAAAGCATCATCGAGCTGCAGGCCGCAGGCCTCTTGCGCGCCCTGCAACCCCGCGCCTTCGGCGGCTACGAAGTGGACCCGCGAACCTTCTTCGAGATCCAGATGACCCTCGCCGAGGGCTGCATGTCCACCGCCTGGATCTACGGCGTGATGGGCGTCCACCCCTGGCAACTGGCGCGCTATCCGATCGAGGCACAACGCGAGGTCTGGGCCAATGACCACGGCGCGCTGATCGCGTCTACCTACATGCCGGCGGCCAAGGTCAGCGTGGTCGAGGGCGGCTACCGCATCAGCGGGCGCTGGGGCTTCTCCAGCGGCAGCGAGCACTGCCAGTGGGTGTTCCTCGGCGGCATCCTCCCGGCCGACGGCGATTTCGCCAGCGAACACGGTACCTTCCTCCTGCCACGCAGCGACTACACCATCGAACGCAACTGGGACGTCCTCGGCCTGCGCGGCACCGGCAGCCACGACATCGTCGTCGACGATGTCTTCGTCCCGGCCCACCGCGTGCAGCGCACCAACAACTGGCGCATCGAGGCCACCCCGGGTCGCCTGGTCAACACCAACCCGATCTACGCCATTCCCTTCGCCCAGGTATTCTCCCGCGCCGTGTCCACCTCGGCCATCGGTGCCTTGCAAGGAGCGATCAACGAGTTCCGTGCCAACGCCGCCGCGCATATCGGCAAGCACGGCGCCCGCACCGCCGACGATCCGGTGGCGCAGATCGCCGTGGCCGAGGCGGCCATCACCGTCGACGCCCTGAGGCTGGTGCTGGAACGCAACTACGAGCACCTGATGAGCCTGGCCCGCAACGGCGAATACCCGGACACCGAGACCCGCCTGCTGTACCGCTACCAGTCGTCCTACGTGACCAATGTCTGCGCCGACCGGGTCAACGACCTGCTGCGCAGCATGGCTGCTTCCGGTCTGTACAACAGCAACCCGGTGGCGCGGATCTTCCGTGACCTGCACCAGGCCCGCGGGCATATCGCCAACAACTTCATGGCCTACGGGCGCAGCTTCGGCGCGGTGCAACTGGGCCTGCCCAACCCGGACCCGTTCGTCTGAGCCCATCCGCCTGCCGGTGTCGCCGCGGGCAGGCCGCACCGAGTACCGAACCATGAATGACTATCTTGCCCTGCGCGTGGCGCGGGTGATCGAGGAAACCGCCGATGCCCGTTCGCTGGTGTTCGAGGTGCCCGAGCATCTCGCCGAGCGCTTTCGCTATCGACCGGGCCAGTTCCTGACCCTGCGCGTGCCCTTCGAGGGCGGCTGGCTGCCGCGCTGCTATTCGCTGTCGAGCACGCCGCTGCTGGACGAACCGCTGCGGGTGACGGTCAAGCGCGTGCGCGATGGCCGTGCGTCCAACTGGCTGTGCGAGGACCTGCAGGAAGGCCAGCAGCTGGACGTGCTGCCGCCAGCGGGCGTGTTCGTCCCGCGCTCGCTGGACGACGACCTGCTGCTGTTCGGCGGCGGCAGTGGCGTGACCCCGGTGCTGTCGATCCTGCGCTCGGCGCTGCTGGCCGGGCAGGGCCGGATCCTGCTGGTGTACGCCAACCGCGACGAACGCTCGGTGATCTTCCGTGACGAGCTGCGCCAGCTGGCCAGCGCCCATCCCCGGCGCCTGCAGGTGATCCACTGGCTGGATGCGATCCAGGGCGTGCCGTCCAGTGCGCAACTGGCCGAACTGGCACGGCCCTTCGTCGATGCCCAGGCCTTCATCTGCGGCCCGGGGCCGTTCATGGACGCTGCGGTGGACGCGCTGAAGAGCCTCGGCATGCCCCATGGCCGGGTCCATGTCGAACGCTTCGTGTCCCTGCCGGGCGAAGGCGACGTATTGCCCCAGGTGGCCAGCGAGGCGGCGGTGGCCGCGCAACTGGCCGTACGCCTCGACGGCGAGGACCACGTGCTGCCCGTCGACAGCGGCGAAACCGTGCTCGACGCCCTCCACCGCGCCGGCCTCAATCCGCCCAGCGCCTGCCGCGTCGGTGGCTGCGCCTCGTGCATGTGCACCCTGGAAAGCGGCGAGGTCGAGTTGCTGATCAACGACGCCCTGGACGCCGATGAGCTGGCCGAAGGCTGGATCCTTGCCTGCCAGGCCGTGCCCACCAGCGCGCAACTGCGTATCCGCTTCCCCGAATGATGAACGAGCCCATGATCGATCCGAGCCTGAATCACACCGAAGTGCCCGGCAGCATCGCCCGCCTGCTGTTTGCCAGCGCCCGCCGTTTCGCCGGACATGCCGCTATCGAGGAAGATGGCCAGCGCCTGGACTACGCCGATCTGCCCGAGCAGGTCATGACCATCACCCGTGGCCTGATGGCCCTGGGCATCCAGGCCGGCGACCGGGTCGGCCTGTGGGCGCCGAACAGCCGCCAGTGGATCCTCGCCGCGCTGGGCATCCACTGTGCCGGCGCCGTGCTGGTGCCGGTGAACACGCGGATGAAGGGCCAGGAGGCCGCCGATATCCTCGAACGCAGCGGTTGCCGCGTGCTGTTCGTGCAGCGCCGCTTTCTCGATGTCGACTATGTCGAGTTGCTGCAGCCGCACCGGCCGGCCAGCCTGGAGCACCAGGTGATCCTCGATGCCGACAGCGCCACTGACACCCGTGACCTCGGCTACCGCCAGTTCCTCACCGGCGCCCTGACCATCGAGAAACTCACTGCCGAGCGCCGTGCCCTGTCCATCGGGCCCGAGGCGATGTGCGACCTGCTGTTCACCTCCGGCACCACCGGCAAGCCCAAGGGCGTGATGAGCGCCCACGGCCAGAACCTGCGGGCGTTCAGCGAGTATGTGAAGGTGATCGGCCTGGGCCCCGGGGACCGCTACCTGATCGTCAATCCGTTCTTCCATGCCTTCGGCTACAAGGCCGGCTGGCTGACCTGCCTGATCGCCGGGGCGACCATCCTGCCCCATGCGGTGTTCGATGCCGAGGCGGTGTTCCAGCGCATCGCCCGCGAGCGCATCAGCGTGCTGCCGGGGGCGCCGACCCTGTACCTGTCGCTGCTGTCCCATCCGCGCCTGGCGCAGACCGACCTGTCCAGCCTGCGCATCGCCGTCACCGGCTCGGCGAGCATCCCGCCGAGCCTGATCGAGCGCATGCGCAACGAGCTGGGCTTCAGCGTGGTCACCACCGCCTACGGCCTGACCGAATGCGGCGGTCTGGCGACCATCTGCGACCCGGAAGACTCTGCAGAAATCATCGCCGGGACCAGCGGTCGCCCGCTGCCGGGCACCGAAGTGAGCATCCGCGATCCGCACAACCATGCCTTGCCTGGCGGTGAAACCGGGGAAATCTGCCTGCGCGGCTTCCACGTCATGGGCGGTTACTTCGAGAACCCCGAGGCCACCGCCGAGGCCATCGACGCCGACGGCTGGCTGCACACCGGCGACGTCGGTCGCCTCGACGGGCACGGCAACCTGGTGATCACCGACCGCCTCAAGGACATGTACATCGTCGGCGGTTTCAACTGCTACCCGGCGGAGATCGAGGCGGCGCTCATCGCCCATCCGGCCATTGCCCAGGTCGCGGTGATCGGCATTCCCGACGCGCGCATGGGCGAGGTGGGCTGCGCCTGCGTGGTGCTGCGCGAAGGACGGGCGCTGGAGGAGGGCGAGCTGATCGCCTGGAGCCGCGAGCGCATGGCCAACTACAAGGTACCGCGGCGGGTGCGGCTGTTCGCGGCCTTGCCCCTGAACGCATCGAGCAAGGTGGCGAAGAACGAACTGCGGGCCGTGGTGGCCAACGGCTGAGTTTCACCAAACGGACGATGTGCCCTTGCCAGCGCTGTTCCACTCTGCGCTGGCAAGTCCGGACAACAACAAGAAAGGAGAGGAGCATGTCATTGCATCATCGGATCGCCCGCCACACGCCGTTGGCCCTGGCCGTCACCCTGGCCAGTGGCACGGCCAGCGCCGGGCCGAGCTTCGAGCTAGGGGAAGACACCACCCTGGATACCTCGCTGACGGTCAACTACACCGCCTCGATGCGTACCGCCAAGCCCGCTCACCAGTACCTCGGTGACCTCAACAACGACGACGGCACGCGCAACTTCAAGCGCGGCGCGCTGATCAACAACCGCGTCAGCCTGTTCGGTGAACTGCTGCTCAAGCACGACAACCTCGGCGCGGTGCTGCGCGGCAGCCACTTCTACGACGACGTCTATCACCAGCGCAACGACAACGATTCGCCCGGGACGGTAAACAAGATCGGCCGCGCCGACGGTTTCAGCGACGATACCCGGCGCCTCAGCGGCAGCAAGGCGCGGCTGCTGGATGCCTATGTCTACGGCAACTTCGATGTCGGCGAGACCCAGTACCTCTCGGTCAAGGCCGGCCGCCACCTGGTGGCCTGGGGCGAGAGCCTGTTCTGGGCCAACATCAGCCAGGGCCAGGCCCCGGTGGACGCGACCAAGTTCAACGTGCCCGGCACCGAGGCCAAGGATTCCTACCTGCCGGTGGGGCAGGTCTCGGCGTCGTGGTCGCTGAACGAAGACCTGGCCCTGGTCGGCTACTACCAGTACGAGTGGGAAAAGACCCAGCTCAACCCGGTGGGCGACTACTTCGGCAGCGACACCTTCGGCCCCGGCGCCGAGTTCTATCGCCTTGCACCGGGGGTGATCGCCAACCTGCCGGACCAGAGCTTCACCGCCGTCAACTACGCCGGTGAGCTGAAACCGCGGGACAGCGGCCAGTGGGGCCTCGGCGTGCGCTACCGGATCACCGAGAACACCGAGGTCGGCCTGTTCCACTACCGCTATCACGAGCGCATCGGCTCGCTGTTCTTCGACTTCAGCGGCAGCACCCAGTACTCGTCGTTGCCGCGCCTGGCCCGGCACAGCACGGCGGATGCCGCGCCGCAGTACCGCCTCGGCTACTTCGAGGACGTCAAGCTCACCGGCATCAGCTTCAGTTCCAAGGTCGGCGATTCGGTGCAATACGCCGGCGACCTCAGCCTGCGCGACGGTGCCTCGGTATACCTGGACAACGGCGCGCCGACCCGCGGCAAGATCTGGCAGGGCAACCTCAACGCGTCGTACATCCTCGGCCCGAGCTTCCTGGCCCAGCAGACCACCTTCATGGGCGAGGTGGTGCACCAGCGCATCCAGGATGTCGACAAGCTCGTGGTGACGGGCGGCGGGCCTGGCGTGGACGGGGTCTACGACAACTTCGAATCGAAGACCCAGACCCGCGGCTCGACCCTGCTGGGCATCGGCGCCTACATGGACTACCCGTCCATCGCCAACGGCCTGGACCTGACCACCAAGGTGGTCTGGACGCAGAACGTCGATGGCAGCGCCTACCAGGGCCTTGGCCGTGACGAGAAGCGCCTGACCGTCGGCGGCGACTTCAAGTACCTGGGCAACTTCCAGGTCGGCCTGACCTACGTCGCCTACCTGAGTTCGCCGGATGTCGCCCAGGGGCGGCTGATGGCCGACCGTGACTACCTGTCGTTCAACGCCAAATACACCTTCTGAGGCAGACCGGCCGCGTCCTCCCGACGTGGCCGGATTCCTTGCCCATACCGTCGAGGCCTGTCATGCAATCCACCCAATCGCCTTTCAGCCCGGTCCGCATCGGCCCGCTGACCCTGAGAAACCGCTTTATCAAGGCCGCCACCAACGAGGGCATGAGCGCCGGCGGCGTACCGTCGAAGCAGCTGGCGCAACTGCACGGCAACCTTGCGGGCGGCGGCGTGGCCCTGACCACCGTGGCCTATTGCGCGGTGAGCAAGGATGGCCGCACCTTGCCCAACCAGTTGATCCTGGAACCGGCCAGCCTGCCGCACTTCAAGGCGCTGACCGATGCCGTGCACGCCAACGGTGGGCTGGCCAGCGCGCAGATCACCCATGGCGGCTGCTTCACCTTCATCCGCGAGCGTTCGACCAAGCGGCCGATGTCCGCCAGTGGCGGCTTCAACAAGATCGGCATGATGAGCGGCATGTTCTTCAAGCAGGCCATGACCGAGGCGGACATGCAGCAGGTGGTCTGCGACTTCGCCCAGGGCGCGCGCCTGGCCCGCGAGGCCGGCTTCGATGCGGTGGAGATCCACATGGGCCATGGCTACCTGCTCAGCCAGTTCATCTCGCCGCTGTACAACAAGCGTCGCGACCAATACGGCGGCAGCCTGGAAAACCGCCTGCGCTTCCCGCGCCGGGTGCTGCGCGCGGTGCTGGACGCGGTGGGGCAGGAGATGGCGGTGATCTGCAAGTACAGCATCACCGAGGGCACCCGCGCCGGGAACAGCTCGGACGACGGCGCCAGGATCGCGCGGATGCTGGAGGAGGAGGGCGCGCACCTGCTGGTGCTGAGTGCCGGGATGAACGCCGAGTCCATCACCACCATGTTCGGCTCGTCGTTCCCCAAGGAGAACCGCGTGCAGCAGAAGAACCCGGTGATCGCCCTGGCCATGGCCATCCAGCGCATGACCGACCCGGTGGTGCAATTCCGTGAGCTGTACCTGCTGGAACATGCGCGCAAGGTGCGCGCGGCGGTGCAGATGCCCCTGGCCTACCTCGGCGGGGCGCAGAGCCTGGCCAGTGTCGAGCAGGTGATGAGCGAAGGCTTCGAGCTGGTCGCCATGGGGCGGGCGCTGATCGCCGAACCGGGGTATGTGAACAAGCTGGCCAACGGCGAGGGGCGCAGCAACAAGTGCACGGCGTGCAATCGCTGCGTGGCGATGATGTATACGCCGGGGGGGACGTCGTGCGTGCTGGGCGAGCCGGGGGATGCGGCGTTGAATCGGGTGCCGGCGGCGGGGTAGGCGATGCTGTCGGTGTGGGGGCGGCTCAAGCCGTTCCCACGACCGTGTTGCTCACTTGAGCATCTGCCCCTTCCACAAACGCTCGAAATGCTCCCGGCGCTTCGAATCACTGTCGGTCATCTTGTTGATCACCCGCGTGATCTTGTCCACCACCTCGGGTTGCTCGCCCTGGTCGGCAATCTTGTGCATCCCGTTCACCAGCCAGAAATAAGCCGCCGAGCGTGCCGCGTACTTCATGCTCAATAGCAGGTCGGGCTGTTCGAGGAAGTCGTGACGGTCATCGGGCCATTGCGCCTGGTTGAGCTCGTGCCATTTCTGCAGGTCCTGGTAGTTGGCTTTTCCGGTCAGTTGCTTGAGCCCGCGTCCACGATATTTCCAGCCATCACCGCTGGCGGCCGGGCCGTTGTTCATCCGCCCGCCATAGGCGAAATTGGCGATCGCCTGGTAGTCCGTGCGGCACATGGCGCAGCCGTCCGCCTTCAGCCCACCTTGCTGGACCTTGTAGCCATGGGCGGCGGCCTTGTCCGGGTTGTCGCGGAAAAAGCGGTAGGTCTGCGTGAGACGGGTGGCGGAATAGTGGAAGCCTTCCTCGATCTTCAGGTGTTCGCCGGTTTCCTGGAGGATCTGGGCGAAGAAGTGGGTGCGCCGCAACGGTGTGTCGAGCTTGTAGAAGGCCAGGTGGGCATTGAGTTCGGCGGCGATCTCCGCCAGAGCTGCATGGCGCGGTTCGGGGACGCTGCGGAACAGCTGGCGCATCAGCGGGAGGGTGAAGACGAAGGTCGGGGCCACAGGTGCAGGAGCAACGGCCGGTGCCGGTGGCGCAACCACAGCCGGCTGCACCGGCGCGGCGGCAGGAGGGCGAACCTCCTTGTGTTTCTTTCGACTGGTCAGTTTACGCAGGAAACCGAACATGCCATCACCTTGTCATCATGGATGAAGGTGAACTTGAACCTTTCCTGCGCTCAAGGCAAGCACTGAAGTCGCGTCAACCTGCATTGAAGAAAGGCAGCAAGGTATTGGTGGATATCGAATATGTTGACGGCAAGGTAATTGTCCAGCGAGTTCGCTCTCTGCAAGGCATCCAGCTCTTCGATCCCCTCCTGTTTTCTCGTGGGGCTCGGGGAGCCGGGGATGCGGCGTTGAATCGGGTGCCGGTGGCGGGTTAGGTGAGAAGCGGCCGGCCGCTCACGCGGCGCTGCCGCGTAGCGAACAGATTCTGAGACTGCCGTAGAACCTGTGGGAGCTGGCTTGTCGGGGCGCCGAACCGCAGCGATTACGTCGGTGAATTCAACACTGCTATCGCGATGGTCGACGCGGTCAGGGTAGGAGCTGCGTTAGCTGCGAAGGAGCGCGCAGCGGTCCCGGATACTGTCTATCCAATGAGCCTGGAGAAATGCGGCAGATCGGGCACCGTGAATCCATGATGCGGCTTGTTAAGAGGCTCGTGCGGGATGGTGTTGGGACCGCTGCGCGCTCCTTCGCAGCTAACGCAGCTCCTACCTGGACTGCGCTGCGTGGGTAGTTTGTGTAGATACCTGGGGCTATCGCTGGCAAGCCAGCTCCCACAAGGTCCGCGTCGCTCAATAAATATTTGTTGAATCAGTTAGCTATGAAGTGCTCCGTTACGACCCGCTAGCCTCGACCCGGATCCGCTCACCACGACACTCACTGCGATCGCTGGCCCGGCTGGACAGAAACTCCTGGCCGATCACCCCCTTGATCGAGCGTTCCCCCTTGAAATCCTTAGGCAACGCCACCCGCACTTCCTTCAGGTATTCGCCGCTGCAGATCAGCAGCACGTTGTTCTGCACGGCCTTGCTGCCGAAGTCGTCGGCCAGGTGCTCGTAGAAGCGCGTCTTCGACACCTCGCCACCGGCGTTATCGCGGACATAGGTGCCGGCCGAGGAGTCGTTGAAGGACTTCACCAGGTCCACGGCGAAGCGGAAGTAGTCGTCATCGGCCATGGCCGTCTGGCACACCCCGTGTTTCTTCCACTCGTGATTGCCGAACTGGGTGCTGTAGCCGAAGTTCGGCATCCACGGCTTGATGTAGTCGACGGTGGCGGCGCTCAGGTCCAGTGCGGGGCCCTGGCACTTGCCATAGTCGATCCCGCATTCCTTGCGGTTCGGCCATAGCCCGTGGAGGGTGAAGTGGTTGACCGTCAGTTCGCCCTGTTTCATCGCCTGGCACTCCGGCTTGGCCGGGCCGCCGCGGTCGTGTTCGCAGAAACCGGGCTGCCAGGTCACCGCCAGGACGTGGCTATCGTACTGGTCGGGCATGCGGCAGACCTGGCTGCCGGCCTCGACGACCACCAGCCCGTCGACCTTGCCGCAGTCGGCGGCAATCCAGCGCAGGTCCTTCTTGCCGCGTCCGACATCGACCCGCACCCACTGGTACGGCTGGCGGTTGACCTCGGCGATGGCGAAGGCCTGCCCGGGCGTGACCGAGCGCTGGTCGGGGTTGGTCCTGTTCTTGAACGACTGGAAGGCTTCGCACTGCTGCGAAAGGGTGAAGGTGCCCGCGCTGGCGTCGACGGCGAGGGCGCTGTCGACATGCGACAGGGTGAAGAAACTGAGTGCGCAGATAATGGCCAGGCGATCCATGGCAATGTCCCTAGTGGCGGCTTTCGATGCGGCGGGAGATTACCCTAGTCGGCGCCGGATGGCGCCCGGAAAACCTGCCGGAAGCAGGCTGGCTGCTGCTTCCGTACAGCTGCGGCTCAACCGAAGCGCAGAAACTCCAGGCAACTGCGGTTGAACAGCTCCCGATGCTCCACCTGTACCCAGTGCCCGCACTGGTTGAGCACGATGAAGCGCGCCTGCTTCGCCCCGTCGATGATGCGCTGGGCACCGCCGACCGGGTTGAAGTTGTCGTTGCTGCCCCAGAACCCGAGGATCGGGCACTGGATCTCGCCGAGGCGGCTTTCCATGTTCGGCACCATCATCGTGCTGAACAGGTTCTTGGGCTGGGTCACCGCCACCGCCACGCGCTCCTGCAGCAGGTCTTCGGGAAGGATCGACGGGTCGAAAAGCTGCAGGCTCATCATGCTGCGCATTTCCGTCATGCCGATGGGCCCGGCATTGAACAGGCTGACCATGCGCACGATACCGGACATCTGGAAGTAGGTTTCCCGCTCCTCCACGCCACCCGGCGCCAGCAGTATCAGCTTCTCAACCTGTTGCGGATGACGCAGGGCCAGGCCGAGGGCAATGGCGCCGCCCAGGGAATTGCCGAGCAAGGTACAGCGCGAGACACCGATGCCTTCCAGGAACGCAGCGACGCAATCGACGAAGAAATCCAGGTTGTACTGTACGTCGTCCGGCTTGTCGGAACGACCGAAGCCGGGCAGGTCGAGGAGGATGTTGCGGTAGCCCGCGGCGACGAATGTCGGGTAGTTGCCCTTGAAGTTGCTGAAGCCGCTGGCCCCCGGGCCGCTGCCATGCAGCCAGAGCACCACGGGGCCGGTGCCTTCGTCCAGGTAATGCAGGCGCAGGCCGTTGGGCAGGCTCAGCCAGGCGCCGACGGGCAAGGGCAGGTCTACGGATTGATTCATGGAGTTACTCCTGGTCCGGGGATGGGGCGCAGACCGGCCGGGCGTGGTGGATGAGCGAAGGGGTAAGCCACGCCCGGCCCGAATGCGCCCAGGCATGCTCGGGGTTGTGGCGATGATCGACATCGTCCGTTCAGACCACATGTTCCTAGTCTCGTTGGACGATGTTCACCGCCCGGCCGCGCCTAATGATGCGGGGAGGGCCCGTGATCCGCGGGCCGTGTCGCACATCCAAGGAGAACGCTATGAAGTTGCAGAACAAGGTGGCCTTCGTCACCGGGGCCGGGCAGGGCATGGGCCAGGCCATCGTGCGCCGTTTCGTCGCCGAAGGCGCGAAGGTGGTAGCAGTGGACCTCAACGCCGAGACCCTCGCCGAGAGCCTGGCCGACCTGGGCGAAAACGTCCTGGCCCTGGCCTGCAACGTCGCCGACAGCGGGTCCGTGGCCGACGCCATGGGCCAGGTCGAGGCGCGCTTCGGCGGCCTCGATATCGTCGTCAACAACGCCGGCGTCGGCGCCCTCGACAGCTTCCTCGACACCCCGGACGAGAGCTGGGCGCGGGTGATCGGCGTCAACCTCGGCGGCACCTTCCTCTGCGCCCGTGAAGGTGCGCGGCTGATGGTCAAGGGCCAGCGCGCCGGGACCATCATCAACCTGTCCAGCACCGCTGCCCTGACCGGCGAAGGCCCGAGCCACTACTGCGCGTCGAAGGCGGCGGTGATGGGCCTGACCCGCGCCATCGCCCGCGAGCTGGCACCCAGCGGCATCCGCGTCAACACCCTGGTACCCGGTCCGACCAACACGCCGATGATGGCCGGGATTCCCGACGAGCACATGCAGGCCCTGCTGAAGAACGTGCCCCTGGGACGCATGTGCGAAACCGACGAGATCGCCCGGGTCGCGGTGTTCCTGGCCAGCGCGGACGCCAGTTTCATCACCGGACAGAACATCGCCGTCAATGGCGGCATGGCCTTTATCTGAGGAGTCGACATGAGCAAGCGTCTGCAAGGAAAGATCGCCTTCGTCACCGGTGCCGGCTCCGGCATCGGTGAAGCCACCGCCCTGCGCTTCGCCGAGGAGGGCGCCGTGGTGGTGCTCTGCGGCCGTCGCCACGAACCGCTGCAGGCCGTGCAGGAGAAGATCCTGGCCCACGGCGGCAAGGCGGAGATCGCCGTGGCCGATGTCAGCGACGAACAGGGCTACGTCGCCGCCCTGGAAGCCACGGCCAAGCGTCACGGCCGCCTGGATATCCTGGTCAACAACGCCATGGCCTATACCTGGGGCGGCATCGACAGCATGAGCACCGCCGACTGGCACGCCAACTTCGGCACCACGGTGGATGGCACCTTCTGGGGCACCCGCACTGCCATGCGCCTGATGCGTGACAGCGGTGGCGGCGCGATCGTCAACATCGCCTCGATCTGCGGGCTGTTCGGCACCGCCTGGATGGCCGGCTACTCGGCCGCGAAGGCCGCCGTGATCAACTTCAGCCGTGCCGCCGCCAGCGAAGGCGCGCCATACAAGGTGCGGTGCAACGTGGTCATCCCCGGCGTGGTCGACACCCCGGCCACCGCCGGCATGCTTGGGGACGCCAAGGCTCGGGAGAACACCGAAAAGGTCATCCCGATGAAGCGCGTCGGCCTGCCGGTGGAGCTGGCCAACGCCATCCTGTTCCTGGCCAGCGACGAAGCGTCCTATGTCACCGGGGCCAGCCTCAGCGTGGACGGCGGACGCAGCTCCGACCTGTACACGGTGCTGGACTGATGAGCATGGACGACACTTCGCTGCTGCAGCGCATCGACCGCCTGGAATCCCTCGATGCCATCCGCCAGCTCGCCGGCAAGTACGCCCTGGCCTTGGACATGCGCGACATGGACGCCATGGCCAACTGCTTCGCCGCGGATGTGCGGGTCGGCCGCGAGCTGAGTGGTCGCGCGCACCTCAAGGCGTGGCTCGACGAGACCATGCGCAAGCAGTTCCACGGCACCTCGCACCACCTGGGCCAGCACATCATCGAGTTCAGCGACCCGGACCATGCCACCGGCGTGGTCTACTCGAAGAACGAGCACGAGACCGGTCCCGAGTGGGTGATCATGCAGATGCTCTACTGGGACGACTACGAGCGTATCGACGGGCGCTGGCATTTCCGCCGGCGCCTGCCGTGCTACTGGTACGCGACCGACCTGAACAAGCCGCCGATCGGTGGCCTGAAGATGCGCTGGCCGGGGCGCGAGCCCTATGCGGGAACCTTCCACGAGCTGTTCCCGTCGTGGGATGCATTCTGGGCCCGGCGACCGGACAAGGACGAGCTGCCGCAGGTGGCCGAGCCGGCACCGCTGGAGGGCTTCCTGAAGACCTTGCGCAGAGGCGCGGGGGACCCGAGGATCCGCGTGCGTTGAGCGGTTTCCAGGCTGCCCGTGGCGGGCTGCGCAAGGAGCCGGCCGCGGGCTACCTGATATTTCTGTCAGTTGTGGGCGGTGCCAGGCGGTGCTCGAATGAGCACTCTGCCTTCCGGCATCCGCGAGACCGAAATCATGGACACCACTGCACTGCAAGGCCAATCCCGGGACCTCGGACTGGAACTGTCGCGAACCGCGCTGTACCCCCCCTTGAGCCATGACGGCGTTGAACTGGTGCAGTTCTCTACCACCGTAGCGCAAGCGGTTGCATTCGAATACACGCTCAATGGTGTGCCCGGCGAGGTTGCCGGCTTCAGCCTGTACCAGGGGCACAACAACGGAAACCTGCGCATCGACCGCGCATTCATTGCCCAGTACCAGGGCGGCTGGCCGGCCCGGTTAGAAATCCAGGCGTACCAGGATGAGGTGTTGATGGACAGCGCGACCGTGCTCCTGCACGACACTCGCAACATGGTCGTTCATCGTTGCGAGATCACGGTGTCCCCCAACCCGCTCAACATTGTTGCGGAAGTGGAGAACCAGGCGAGCGTTTCTGCAGCGTTCTTCGATGAAAACGGACTGGGCTTGCCGGATCAGGAAATGAGCTGGGAGGTTGATCTGCCCCAGGCACCACCCGGCGTGGTTCTGGAGGGGCGACAGATAAAAGTGTCTCCTGAAGCGCAGCCTGGCGAGGTAGTGGTCCGGGTGAGGCAGGGGGCGGTTTTCGAAGACAGCACGACGCTGCTGATGCAGCCAGCCGAGGATATCGGCCTGGAGTTGAACCAGTATCATCTCTATCCCCCCTTGCTCAATCCCGGCCCGCTGGTGCTGTGGATCAAGACCAGCCTGGCGGACGAGTCCGGGCTCGGCTACAGGTTCACCATCAATGACGCGCCTTTCGCCACGGGCGTGGGAATCCTCAGGATGGAGGACACCGGCGCGTTCGGCATTGTCTTCGAAAACCACTTCGTCACCAGCTTCCCCGGAGCCTGGCCAGCACGGCTGCGCCTGCTGGCCTATATCGACAAGTCCCTCGTCGCCAGCACCACGCTGTGGCTGTACGACACCAAGGTGATGGAATGCCACTCCATCGACCTTGAATTCCGGCCCTCGGATACCGTCGCCATTCCCGATACCGCCACCGTGGGGGTGGTGGCCATGGCCCGGCTGCATGACGCCAACGGCATCCTGTTGCCTCACGACGAGGTGAACTGGAGTGCCAGCCTGATCGAGCCGGTGGAGGGCGTCGAGATGCTGGGGCACGTAGTGCTGGTCAGTCCCCAGGCCAGGCCGGGCACCTTCCGCGTGGGCGTGCGCGGGCCGGGCGGCCTGAACCGGGCCAGGGTGCTGACCCTGACCTGAGCCGCCAGCGCTGCCAACCAATCCGGACACCCTACATCCGCCCAGGAGGCGTGCCAGCATGTCTACCACCCAGCAGTCCCAGTACTTCAACCAGACCACCTTGCGTAACAGCCTGGGAAGCGGCGACCTTGAGGCTGCGCTGCTGTTCGCCCAGGTATCGGTGCTGCCCCAGCACCACGCGACGACCCCGGACGAATTCAAACCGTGGCTCGTGGCGCGGCGCAAGACGCTGGTACTGTTCAAGCCGCTGAACTTCTCCAGTCCCCTGACCGTTGTAATGATGACCGTCGACGGCCAGTTTACGACCGTGATGGCGTACCCACATGGGTTGCCGACGGTAACCGAGCGTTCCAGTGACAGTGCCTACGCCAACAACGCCTATGGCGAGTTGTTCTGGAGTGCCGTCATCCCGGCCAAGTACGTCGAGCGGGGAATGAGGCTGGAATTCAAGGCGGCAGGCATGGAGGGTACTCACCACGCCACCAACATCGGTGCGGCGGGAGAGTTGCTGCTCAATACCATCGATATCGGCATGCTCACACCCAACCGGCGGCTGTTCATCGATGAATTCAGCCCGGAACGGCAGCGCCAGTTCTTCCAGACGACGCCCTGCAGCCGCCTGGTCGTCAACCAGTACGAGCCGGTGCATTTCGAGGTTATCGAACTGCCCGACGGCACCCGCTACACGGATCATTCGGCGACCAAAGGCGGCTGGCTCGAAGGCGACCTGCGGGAACTGATCGGCAAGCAGTTGGTGTCCCTCGGGATCAACAATGCCGCCCTTGGCATCCACAGTTCTCCCGGCAGCGGCGAGGACGGCCTCAACCGCCACTGGGTGGTCGCGCAATTGACTGCCCACAGTTCCGTGGGCAACTACACCAATGGCCGGGTGGTCCACGGCGGCTCGGGCGGCGGCAGCATGGTGACCCTTGAACGTTGCTCGGGAAACGAGTTCAGCCATGAGATCGGCCACAACTACGGCCTCGGTCACTACCCTGGCGGCTTTGCCGGCACGGTTCACCGCGCGGCTGCATCGCCCAACTCCACCTGGGGCTGGGACAGCGACAAGAATGTATTCCTGCCCAACTTCCACAAGAACCGTTCGGGAGAGTCCACCTGCCAGGACGGGGAGTGCGAGGCGCCGTTCCATGGCCACGCATTCGGTCGGGACACCATGGGCGATGGCTATCCGCTGTTTCCGCAGACCAACGAGTACACCATGCTCACCCCCTATAGCCAGAGGGTGGCGCAGACCTTCATGGAAAGCCGGGCGGTGTTCAGCAAGACGTCCTCGACCGGCTACAGGAAGTGGGATCCAGTCACCACGCGCATGGTGGAGTGGGGCGAGCTGTATCGTGCGACGCCCGAAGAGGCGGGTGGCGGCGGCCTCGCCAGGCTGTTCAAGACCTTCCAGCGGGTCGAGGTGGATATCTTCGACGGGCAATGGGCAGCGCAGATCTACCTGCCGACTGCGGGGTCAGCCAATATCGGCAAGGAGGCACGCATCATTCACCAGGCTACCTGGGACACCACCCTGCATTTGAATGGCAGCACCCTGCTGTTGAAAAGGGGAGACGTGTGGAACTTCGTCTACCACGATGGCTCCTGGCAGCTGTTCGAGGAATTTCCCGGCCATGTCGCTGGCCGGCCGCAGGCAATCGGAGTACCAGCCACTACGCTGCTGGGCTACTACGATCCGGACCTGCAACGAGCCGGCATCGTCTACCCGGCCCTGCACTGCGTCTACGGGGTTACCCATGTGACTGCCAGTGATGCGGAGGTCGAAAACGCACGGTGCTATGCGGTGGTCAACAATTCCAAGGACGAGGAGCTGCGTTTCATTCTGCACGGCACCCGCTTGAAAGCCGGCGAGCTGAACCGCTTCCACTTCAACGTGCCACAGGATTTCCAGGCGACCCACCTGCGGGTGATCTGCAACGGTACCCGGAACGTCTACGGTGTCCTCGCTCCGCCAAAAGGCACGGCGCGGGTGACCTTCAGTGGCAGTGATCCTGACTGAGCGATAAGGCAGGGCTCTATCGGAGGTGAATCCCGGGCTGTTCAGCGCACCCGGGGTTCCCTCGGCATCTCCAACGTCCGCTCGGCGATCACATTGTGCTGAATCTCGTTGCTGCCGCCGTAGATCATGTCCGAGCACGTCCATCGTCAGCTTGCCCGGCTCGGCATGCCAGTTGGGCGAGGCCACCGGTGTGGTCCATTCGAAGAACGAGCACGAGACCGGCCCCGAGTGGGTGATCATGCAGATGCTCTACTGGGACGACTACGAGCGCATCGACAGGCGCTGGCATTTCCGCCTGCGCCTGCCGTGCTACTGGTACGCGACCGATCTGAACAAGCCGCCGATCGGGGGCCGGAAGATGCGCTGGCCGGGGCGCGAGCCCTATGCGGGAAGCTTCCACTAGCTATTCCCGTCATGGGATGCGTTCTGGGCCACACGGCCGGACAAGGACGAACTGCCGCAGGTCGCCGAGCCGGCACCGCTGGAGGGCTTCCTGAAGGCCTTGCGCAGAGGGGCGGGGGACCCGAGGATCCGCGTGCGCTGAGCGGTTTCCAGGCCGCCCGTGGCAGGCTGCGCAAGGAGCTGGCCACGGGCCACCTGATATTTCTGTCAGTTGTGGGTGGTACAAGGCGGTGCTCGAATGAGCACTCTGCCTTCCGGCATCCGCGAGATCGAAATCATGGACACCACTGCACGGCCAGGCCAATCCCGGGACCTCGGACTGGAGCTGTCGCGAACCGCGCTGTATCCCCCCTTGAACCACGACGGCATCGACCTGGTGCAGTTCACTATCAACGTGGCGGAGGCGGTGGCCTTCGACTTCACCCTGAACCGGACCAGGGTGCTGACGCTGACCTGACGCTGCCGTGCTGCCAACCAATTCAGAGGTGATCCACCCAGTCAACCTATTCCGCCCGGGAGGCGTCCCTTTATGTCCGAGAATCGCTCCATCCTGTACTTCAACGAACGCGTGCTTAACAACGACCTGGTCGGCGAGCTCCGGGGCAGCGTGCTGTTCGCCCAGTCCTCGATTCCCTCTTCGCGCCAGACGCCGGTTCACGGTGACAGGCAGCCGCGGCTGGTCGGGCAGCGTACCACTCTGGTGATGTTCAAACCGATCAGCGATATCCGGCGCAGTGATGGCATCGAGTTGCGCTACGGCGACTTCGTCATCCAGATGTCTCCTCCCGAGGCCTTGCCGCCTGTCACCGAACGGGACAGCGACCCGGAATACGCCAGAATCGTGTACGCCGAGAATGTCTGGAGCACGATCGTTCCATGGCAGTACATCGTCCCGCGCGTCGACCTGGAATTCAGCTCTGGTGATCTCGAGGGCACCTACTCCTGCCCCGATATGAGCGCCCCTGGCGAACTGCTGCTCAACACCATCGACATCGGCATGCTCACCCCGAACCGGCGCGAATTCATCGATGTCTTCACTCCGGAGCGACAGCGCCAGTATTTCCAGACCCTTCCTTGCAGCAGGCTGATCGTGAACCAGTACGAGCCGGTGCATTTCCAGTTCATCGGCCTGGCCGACGGCACCCGCTACATGGATCACTCGGCGATGAAGGGCGACTGGCACAATGGCGACCTGCGTCAGCGGATTGGCAAGGAGCTGATCTCCCTGGGGATCAACAATGCCAGCCTCGGCATCCATTCTTCGCCGGGCAGCGGCGAGGACGGGTTGAACAAGCATACGGTCGTGGCGCAGTTGACCGCCCACAGCTCCGTGGGCAACTACAGCAACGGCAGGGTCGTGCATGGCGGCTCCGGTGGCGGCACCATGGTCACCCTGGAGCACTGCGTCGGCAACGAGTTCAGTCACGAACTGGGGCACAACTATGGCCTGTCCCATCATCCTGGCGGCTTCGATGGCTCGGTGCACCGTGCCGCAGCAGGCACCAACTCGACCTGGGGCTGGGACAGCGACAAGAATGTGTTCATCCCCAACTTCAGCAAGGAGCGCACAGGCAATGAGGTCTGCGAAGGCGGGATCTGCGAGCCACCGTTCCATGGCCATGAGTTTGGTCGTGATGCCATGTCGAGCGGGCACACCTTCTATCCACAGACCAATGGCTATACCCCGTACACGCCCTGGACCCTGAAGGCCGCCCAGCAGTTCCTGGAAAACAACGCGATCTTCAGCCAGTCCTCTTCCACCGGCTATCGGAAATGGGACGAGTCCGAATGGGCCATGGTCGAGTGGGGCGAACTCTACCGTGCTGGACCTGACGAGCTGGACCTGGCCTCGATGACCGACCTGCTCAAGCGCTACAAGCGGGTCGAGGTGGACCTGGGCGACGACCATTGGGCGGAGCATGTGTACCTGCCGGCGGCAGGCACTGCCGGCAACGGCAAGGGTGTGCGCATCGTCCACAATGCAAGCGCCGATACGGTGCTGTACCTCGGCAGCACCCCGGTCACGCTGAAGAAGGGCGACATGCTGAAGTACGAGGTGCAAGGCAACTGGGCCAAGGTGGATGAGTTTTCCGTGAATGTCGCCGGCACGCCGGAACAGGTCGGGGTTCCGGTCACCACGCTGCTGGGATATTACGACCCGGATCAGGATGGCGGTGGCGTCATCTATCCGGCGCTGCATTGTGCGTACGGCGTGACCCATCCCGGTACCCGGGAGACAGATGCGATGCGCGAACGCTCCTATGCCGTGGTTTTCAATGGACGGAGCGAGCGGCTCTACTTCGTCCTGGCCGGAGAACGGCTGAACGAAGGCGAGGGCAATCGCTTTCATTTCAACATTCCACAGTCTTTCGAGCCGATACTCGTCGAGATCTACTGCAACGGAAGACAGAACGCCCAACGCGGCATCGACCCGCCCAAAGGTACAGCGCGGGTGACGTTCAGCGGCAGGGACTGAAAGGTGTGGAGGACGGCCGCCGTCGCGGCCGTTCGCTCAAGCGCGTGGTCGTGACCGAGCAGGGCCATGGCGATCTTCCAGCCATCTTCGTGGAAGATCACCTGCGGGCTGATGCTCAGGCCGCGTTACTGATATTTCTGTCAGTTGTGGCCCTGGGTAAAAACTGCTGCAATCGACTCTTCCCGCCGCGCGTCGTTCGTTTTGCCGGTTCCCGCAATGCCGTGAGGAACGCGTCATGAACACCATTACCCCGGGTAGCGCCGCAAAGCTCATCGAGCTCGAGTTCTCCAGCACAGACCTGTACCCGCCGCTCAAGGGCAGCAGCGCCCTGGTCATGGTCAGCATGGCGCCCCAGGCGCCGAAGGACCTCAGCTTCCAGTTGTTGCTGAACGGCCAGGCAGGCACACCCGCAGGCATGCGGCTGGACCTGTTGCCGGAGGAGGGAAGCGGCAATCTGCTAGTGGAGCGGGCGTTCATCGAGCAGTACCAGGGAATCTGGCCCGCGCAGTTGAAACTGCGGGCATTGCGCGACGGCGTGGTGCTGGACGAGGCGATCCTGACCCTGCACGACACCCGCAGAATCGCTCCAACCCGGATGGAGGCGAACGTCGATCCATCGACCACCATCGTCATACCCACCTCGGGCGATGCCTGGGTGACCATCGTGCCGACCTTCTTCGATCGCAATGACGTGCTCCTGCCGCTTCAGGAACTGAACTGGTTCGTCCAGCTCTATGGCCAGCCGGTCGGGGTGGTCCACAGGGGCCATGTGTTGCAGATCACTCCGCGTGCGGAGCCCGGCAAGGTCCAGGCCATGCTGCACAGCGGCTATGGCCTGCAGTTGACCATTACCCTGACACTGGAGCTGGGAACGGCCAGTGCTCCCACGGAGGAGTTCGAGCTGGAGGTCAGCCACCGTCACCTTTATGCCCCGGTCTCCCTCGGCACCACCGCGTTGATCACCTATGAACCCGCCAGGCCCGTGGTGGGTGTGGTGCGCTATGTGGTCAAGGTCAACGGCCAGGAACACGACTACCCCGGCATGGTGGTGACCGATACGGTCGGCACCGGGCAGAAAGGCAGCATCCGCCTCGACAGCCGCTTCCTCGCCACGTTCCAGGGGACCTGGCCGGTCGTCGTGAGCATCGAAGTCATGCACAACTTCAAGCCAGTGGCCACCGGCGAGGTGGTGCTGCACAACCTGCGCACCGGTCTGCGGCCACCGGTACGGGCCGAGTGGAACAGTCCACCTGCCGGTTCGCCGATCACTATCCCGACGGATCAGGCGATCCATGTCATTGCCATGGTGTTCTTCTACGACGAGAACGGTGCGCAGTTGCCATACCGGGAGCCGGAACTGTGGCAATGGTCGGTCGACCTGCCGACACCCTATGAAGGTATCGGCATGATCAAGCACGTGATCGAGGTGACGCCACAGGCCCGTCCCGGGCAGTTCGAGCTGGTCGCCTCCGAGAGCAAGGGTCTGACCAGCCGCATGACCTTCACTCTGGTCTGAACGACGGCGCCCGGGCCTCGCGCGGCATGTCCAGGGCTCGCTCGGCGATCACATTGCGCTGAATCTCGTTGCTGCCGCCGTAGATCATGTCCGAGCGGGTGAACAGGAACAGTGACTGCAAGCGGTTCAATTCATAAGGCGCAGCATCGAGGATCTCCGCCTGCGGTCCGAGCACGTCCATGGCCAGCTTGCCCAGCTCGGCATGCCAGGTGGACCAGGCCAGCTTGTAGATCATCGCCTCCCGGGCCAGACGGCCGTCCTGCGGGCCGGAGAGCATGCGCAGCGAGTTGTAGCGCAGCACCTTGAGTCCGGCCCAGGCCCGGGCGATGCGCTGGCGCAGCAGCGGGTCGCGGCTGGCGCCGTTGTCGCGGGCGATGCGGATCACCTCGTCGAGTTCGTTCTGGAACAGCATCTGCTGGCCCAGGGTCGAGACGCCGCGCTCGAAACCGAGCAGGGCCATGGCGATCTTCCAGCCATCGCCCGGCGCGCCGACCAGGTTCGCCACCGAGGTGCGCGCCTGGTCGAAGAACACCTCGTTGAACTCGCTGGTGCCGGTCAGTTGCTGGATCGGCTGCACGCGGATCTGCGGCTGGTGCATCGGCACCAGCAGGAACGACAGGCCCTGGTGCCCGCTGCTGCCGGGTTCGGTACGGGCGAGGACGAAGCACCAGTCGGCTTCATGGGCCAGCGAGGTCCAGACCTTCTGCCCGCTGATCAGCCAGTATTCGCCGCTGTCGTCCAGGCGCGCGCGGGTCTGCACGTTGGCCAGGTCGGAGCCGGCGCCGGGCTCGGAATAGCCCTGGCACCAGAACTCCGTGCCCTTGAGGATGCCCGGCAGCAGGCGGCGTTGCTGGTCCTTGCTGCCGAATGCGGCCAGGGTCGGGCCGAGCAGGCCTTCGCCGATGTGGCCCATGCGCCCGGGACCACCCGCGCGGGCATATTCTTCGTGGAAGATCACCTGCTGGCTGATGCTCAGGCCGCGTCCGCCGTGCTCCGCGCTCCAGCCCACGCCGGTCCAGCCACCGCCGGCCAGTTCCTGTTCCCAGGCCTTGCGCTCCTCGGGAAAGCTGTGTTCGTCGCCGGGCCCGCCGCGAAAGCGCAGGGCGGCGAAGGGCCCGCGCAAATGGGCGGCCAGCCATTGCGCGATCTCTTCGCGGAAGGCTTCGTCGGCGCTGCTGAATCCGATCTTCATGCGTGTTCTCCCATGAGCTGCGCGGCCAGGCGTTCGCCATGCCAGGCGGGGTTGCCGAGCATCTGTTCGCTGGCGCGGGCGCGTTTGAAATACAGGTGCGGGTCGTACTCCCAGGTGAAACCGACGCCGCCATGCAGCTGGATCGACTCCGCGGCACAGTGGAAGAACGCCTCGCTGGCGTGGATCCTGGCCGTGGCGGCGGCCATGCCCAGTTCGCCCGCCAGGGCCGTATCGCCGCCGGGCAGCAGGCGTTCGCCGGCCACGCAGGCGCCGTACCAGGCCGCCGAGCGTGCGCATTCCACCTGCAGCATCATGTCCGCGCAGCGGTGCTTGATCGCCTGGAAGCTGGCGATGCTGCGGTTGAACTGCTTGCGCTCGGCGATGTAGGCGAGGCTCAGGTCCAGGCTCTGCTGGGCGCCGCCGACCTGCTCGGCGGCCAGGCCGATGGCGGCGATGTCGAGCACGTCGCGCAGCAGCGACCAGCCCTGGCCGGGGGGCGTGAGCAGGCAGGCGTCGGTGAGGTGGACAGCGTGCAACTCGATGTGCCCGAGGCGACGGGTCTGGTCCATCGTCGGCAGCCCATGGCGGCTGACCCCGGGGCTGTTGGCAGGCAGGGCGAACAGGCTGATGCCGTTCTCGCCGTGGCTTGCCGGGGTGCGCGCGGCGACGATCAACAGGTCGGCCTGGGCGGCATCGACCGCCAGGGCGAAGTGGCCATCGAGCCGATAACCATCGGCTTCGGGCCGTGCGATCGCCTGCACTGCGTCGGCGTCCAGCGCACCGTTGCTGCTGAAGGCCAGGGTCGCCGAGGTGTCCCCAGCGGCGATCGCGCCCAGCCACTCGGCCTGCAGTGGCGGATTGTCCGCCAGTAGCAACGCCGGTGTGGCCAGGCAACTGGTGGCGAACAGGGGCGAGCCCAGCAGGAAGCGCCCGCACTGCTCCAGCAGCAGGGCCAGTTCGACGAAGCCAAGGCCCATGCCGCCGTGCTGCTCCGGCACCATCAGCGCCGGCCAGTACAGCTCCTGGCCGATGCGCCGCCACAGGTCCGGGTCGTAGCCGTCGGCGCGGATCATGCCGGCGCGCACGGCCGCCGAATCGCTGGCCTGGGCCAGGAAACGCTCGGCGCTGTCGCGGATCATCAATTGCTCTTCGGTAAAGGCGAACTCCATGAAGGCTGTCTCTGTGTCTCGATAGATGAGCCAGTCTAGGGTTGGCGCTTATGGCCTCGAATCATTGAAACGGACTAGTCTGCCGGCCTACGCTACAACGGCATCGGCATGGGGATCTGCACATCCTTTGTTCTGTGGTGCTGGTGCTGAGATTGCGAGCATATCCGGTCGCGGCGGCGACTGCGCCGGCGCTTTCCGCCTTTACGGCGGGTCCATTTTGTCTTGGCAAAATGGACGA
>NZ_JAZDQN010000034.1:0-70254 GCF_036324125.1 Pseudomonas ulcerans
GGGGGGGCCAAACCCCCCCCCCCCCCGGGGCCGCCTGGGGGGTGGCCCCCCGGTGGGGGGGGGGCCCCCCCCGTTTAGCCCCTGGGGGGCCCCCCCCCCCCCCGGGGGGCCCCCCCCGCTCCCACAGGGCTGGAGTATCAGCCTTCCTCAGGCCAGAAGCGCAACGGCTTGCCTTCGGCCGGCCAGAAGCGGATCTGCTCGATCGGCGAGATGTCCCAGCGCTGCACCTTGGTCAGCGCCTGCAGGAAGCGCTTTTCCTGTTCCATCAGCGCCGGCGCGCAAAGCTTGCGGGTGCTGCCGATGGTGCCGAAGCTGAGCTGGTCGCCCGCCAGGCTGTACTGGGCAAACCAGTGGTTGCAGCCGGCATTGCCATAGGCCCGGCCATCCTCGGCCAGGGTCAGGGTGAGATGGCTGTAGTCCATCAGCGGACGTTCGCCGATCCACTCCAGCACGTAGCTGCGTTCCTTCTGCAGCTTTACCGGCTCGGCCGCGCAACCCGCCAGGGCCGCGAGCACCGCGCCGCTCAATACCAGCTTGTTCACTGCACCTGCTCCCGGCATTTCGGGCACAGGTGCTTGTCACCCTTGGTCACCCAGCCCAGTTCGGCAATGCGCGCTACGGCGGCCGGTTGCTGGGCCTTCTTGCCCAGCTTGGCGTCCACCGCGAACTCGAAGTCGAGTTCGGCTTCGCAGGCATTGCACTGCACTTGCCACTGGTGGATCGCCAGCTCGCCGAATACCGGGCCGGTGGCGACCGCGACCCACTGGCCGCGCGGGTTGATCAGGTGGCGGACGCTGTCGACGGTGAGGCGCATGGACAAGTCCTTGCTGCCCTTGAGGGTGACCAGCAGGACGTCGCCTTTCTGGATCGAGCCGCCGTTGCCGGTGACCTGGTAGCGGCCCGGCACCAGCGCACGGCATTCGATCAGGGTGTGTTGCGGGTTGAAGAGGGTGTAGCGGAAATCGTGTTCGACCATGGGGCCTCCAAATTTGCCGCGTATCCTACCTCATCCCTCCACCAGATTCTGCGGCTCACCGACCATCCATCGGGCAATGTTGTCCAGCGTCGTGCCGGCGATGGCGGCCAGCGCCTCGCGGGTCAGGAAGGCCTGGTGGGCGGTGACGATGACGTTGGGGAAGGTCAGCAGCCGCGCCAGCACGTCGTCCTGCAGGGGCTGGTCGGAGCGGTCCTCGAAGAAGATCTGTGCTTCCTCCTCGTACACGTCCAGCCCCAGGTAGCCGAGCTGGCCGCTCTTCAGCGCCTCGATCAGCGCCGGGGTGTCCACCAGCGCGCCGCGCCCGGTGTTGATCAGCATCGCCCCGGGTTGCAGGTCGCCCAGGCTCTGGATGTTGATCAGGTGGCGGGTCTGCGGGGTCAGCGGGCAGTGCAGGCTGATGATGTTGGACTGGCGCAGCAGTTGGTCCAGCGCCAGGTAGCGTGCGCCGAGGGCCAGCACCTCGGGGTTGGGACAGGGGTCGTAGGCCAGCAGCTGGCAGCCGAAGCCGGCCATGATGCGGGCGAAGGCCAGGCCGATCTGGCCGGTGCCGACAACGCCGACAGTCTTGCCGTGCAGGTCGAAGCCGGTCAGCCCGTGCAGGCTGAAATCGCCTTCGCGGGTGCGGTTGTAGGCGCGGTGCAGGCGCCGGTTGAGGGCGAGGATCAGCGCCACCGCATGTTCCGCCACGGCATGCGGCGAGTAGGCCGGCACCCGCACCACGGTCAGGCCCAGGCGTTTGGCGGCTGCCAGGTCGACATGGTTGTAGCCGGCCGAGCGCAGTGCGATCAGGCGCGTACCGGCGGCGGCCAGGCGCTCCAGCACCGGAGCCGAGAGGTCGTCGTTGATGAAGGCGCAGACCACTTCGTGGCCGGCGGCGAGGATCGCGGTGTCCTCGTTCAGGCGAGTGGGCAGGAAGTGCAGCTCCAGGCCGTCCACTACAGGGGCGGCGCTGAAGCTGTCCTGGTCATAGGACTGGCTGCTGAAGAACAAGGCGCGCATGGTCGGGCTCCCGAACGATCAAATGGCGCCTAGTGTAGCCACTCATGGCCAACCCGGCCTTGCCCCAGGTCAGGCGCTCTGGCGCGCAGCGTGGGTCAGGCGGTCGATGGCCCGTTCCAGGTCGTCGAGGGCCTGCTGGGCTTGCGGATCGTCCTGTTTCAGCAGGGTTTCGCTGCGCTGGCAGGCCGCGCGCAATTGCGGCACGCCGCAGTAGCGGGTGGCACCGTTGAGACGGTGCACGCGCTCGATGGTCGCGGCGCGGTCGCCGGTGTCGCGGGCCGCGCGGATCGCATGGCGGTCCGACTCCAGCGAGGCCAGCAGCATCGCCAGCATGTCCGCGGCCAGGTCCGGCTTGCCGGCGGCCAGGCGCAGGCCTTCCTCCGGATCCAGCACCTTCAGCTCGCTACCGCTGTGATGGCTGCTGGCGGCGCGGTCGTCACGGGTGACGGTGACCGGCAGGCCGGTCCATTTCTGCATCACCTGGGCCAGTTGCCGGTCGCTGATCGGCTTGGTCAGGTAGTCGTCCATGCCGCTGTGCAGCAGGGCGCGCTTCTCGTTGGCCATGGCGTGGGCGGTCAGGGCCACGATGGGCAGGGCCTGGCCGCCCTGGCCGGCTTCCCAGCGGCGGATCTGCTCGGTGCATTCGCGACCGTCCATGCCCGGCATCTGCACGTCCATCAGCACCAGGTCGAAGCTGTCCTGCTGCACCGCCTTGATCGCCGCCTTGCCGCTGTCCACCGCCAGCACCTCGGCGCCGAGGTCTTCCAGTAGCGTCTGTACCAGCAGCAGGTTGGCCGGGTTGTCGTCGACGCACAGTACTTTCGGCAGGCGCTGGCCGGGGGCCGGCTTGAACTCGGTGGGGCTGCGGCGTGGCTGGACCAGCTCCAGCAGCGCCCGGCGCAGCTTGCGCGTGCACGCCGGCTTGGCATAGAGCTGGCCGTGGGCGTTGGGCAGGTAGGGGTGATAGAGGGTCTGCTCGGTGGTCGGGCACAGTACCAGGGCCAGGCAGGAGAAATGCTCCAGGCGCTGGATCAGCTGGCCGAGGCGGTCCGGCGGCAGGTCGTGCAGGTTGACGCCGAGCACCGCCAGTTCGAAGGGTTGCCCGGCCAGGTGCGCGGCCTCGACGGCGGTCAGCAACTGTTCCGGCGAATTGAAGGTACTCACCTCCAGGCCGCAATCCTCCAGTTGATGTTCCAGCGCCTGGCGTGCCAGGTCGTGGTTGTCGGTGATCGCCGTGCGCCGCCCGTGCAGGGCCGGCAACGGCTGGTCCTCGGTGGTGTCGCGGGCCTTGGGCAGGCTCAGGCTGATCCAGAACTGCGAACCCTCGCCCGGCGTGCTGTCGACGCCGATCTCGCCGCCCATCTGCTCGATCAGGCGCTTGGAGATCACCAGGCCCAGGCCGGTGCCGCCGGGCTGGCGCGACAGCGAGTTGTCGGCCTGGCTGAAGGCCTGGAACAGCGCCCGGACATCCTGTGCCGAAAGGCCGATGCCGGTGTCCTGGATGCAGATGCGCAGTTGCACCGAGTCCTCGCGCTCGTCTTCGAGCATGGCGCGGGCGACGATGGTGCCCTCGCGGGTGAACTTGATCGCGTTGCTCACCAGGTTGGTGAGGATCTGCTTGAGCCGCAGCGGGTCGCCGATCAGCGACAGCGGGGTGTCGCGGTACACCAGGCTGACCAGTTCGAGCTGCTTGGCGTGCGCCGCCGGCGCGAGGATGGTCAGGGTGTCCTGGATCAGGTCGCGCAAGTTGAACGGGATGCTCTCCAGCACCAGCTTGCCGGCCTCGATCTTGGAGAAGTCGAGGATCTCGTTGATGATCCCCAGCAGGCTGTCGGCGGACTTCTCGATAGTGCCGAGGTAATCGTGCTGGCGCGGGGTCAGTTCGCTTTTCTGCAGCAGATGGGTGAAACCGAGGATGCCATTGAGCGGCGTGCGGATTTCGTGGCTCATGTTGGCGAGGAACTCGGACTTGATCCGGCTCGCCTCGATGGCTTCCTTGCGCGCCATGTCCAGCTCGATGTTCTGGATCTCGATGGTTTCCAGGTTCTGCCGCACGTCCTCGGTAGCCTGGTCGATGCTGTGCTGCAGTTCTTCGTGGGCGCTGTGCAGGGTTTCGGCCATGCGGTTGATGCCGGCCGCCAGTTCGTCCAGCTCGTAGCTGCCCATGGTCGGCAGGCGTTCTTCGAGGTTGCCGTCCTTGAGCTGGCTCACCGCGTGCTTGATCTGCCCGATCGGGCCATTGATCGCCCGGCTCATGCGCAGGGCCAGGAGGGTGGTGGCCATCAGGCCGATGAGGATCAGCAGCAGGCTGGCGAACAGGCTGCGGTAACCGCGCAGCAGGGTGCCGCCGTGGGAAATCTCGATCTCCACCCAGCCCAGCAGGCGCTCGGCTTCCTGGGGCACGGGGTCGTCGGTGAGGTCGCGGTGATGGCCGAACACCGGCAGCAGATAGCGCGTGGCGTCGTTGCCGGAGCGCTGCAGCAGTTGGGTGCCGCCACCGGCGGGCGGCATGTTGAGCATGCTCGGGCCGGCATGGGCCAGGCTGCCGCGGTCGGGGGCGAGGAAGGACACCGAGCGCACGTCGTCCTGTTCCAGGGTCTGCGCGGCGATGCGCTCCAGCTGCGCACGGTCCTTGCGCGCCAGGGGCGAGCCGGCCAGCGGTGCCAGGCTCTCGGCGATCATCTGCCCGCGTTGCAGCAACTGGCTCTGCAGCTCGTTCTGCTGCAGCCAGGTGAAATAGCCACCGAGCACCAGGGCCATGGCTGCGGCGGGCACCACGGCGAGCAGGAGCACGCGGGTCCTGATTCCAAAACGATTCAGCACGCCCGGTCTCCTGTGTCTGCGCGGCGCTGGATGGGCAGCACGCTACCGCGACTGTCGCTGTATTGCACTCATTTGTCTCCGTTGCGGGGTCGGCCCTTGTACGCCTGTGCGGTTGCCTGGGGGAGGGTAATGCTCAATAATCGCGCAATTGAGAATTGCTAGCAGCCGCCAATGAATCCCGCAGTGATCCGCAATCCCAACATCCTCGCCATCGAAGACGACCCGGTGCTCGGTGCTTATCTGCACGAGCAACTGGAGCGTAGTGGGTTTCTCGTGACCTGGTGCCGCAACGGTCGCGAAGGCCTGGACCAGGCGCGCCAGCAGCACTTCGACGTGGTGCTGATGGACATCCTGCTGCCGGGCATGACCGGCCTCGATGCCCTGGTGCAATTGCGCGAGCGCAGCGGCACGCCGGTGATCATGATGTCGGCGCTGGGGGCCGAGGCGGACCGCATCACCGGCTTCGAGCGCGGCGCCGACGACTATTTGCCCAAGCCGTTCAGCATGGCCGAGCTGCGGGTGCGCATCGAGGCGATCCTGCGCCGGGTCGACCTGGAGCGCCGCTATTCGCCGGCTACCAAGGCACCGGGCAGCGAGCTGCGTTTCGACGACGAGGCCAGCGATGTCTGTCACGGCGGCCAGTGGGCCGGCCTGACTCCCAGCGAATACCGCCTGCTCGACACCCTGCAGCGCAGCAACGACGAGGTGCTGAGCAAGCCCTTCCTTTACCAGCACGTGCTCCAGCGCGGCTACTCGCGCCACGACCGCAGCCTGGACATGCATGTCAGCCAGATCCGCCGCAAGCTCAAGGCCATCGGCTACCTGGAGCGCCAGGTCCGCACTGTGTGGGGCCAGGGCTATGTCCTGAGCGCCGGCGAGGAGCAGTGAGTTGCCCAATCGTCACTCGCTGTTCTGGAAACTGGCGATCCTCATGGTGGGCTTCTGCCTGCTGCTGATCGGCCTGAGCCTGTCCTGGGGCCGTCACATGGAAGTGCGCAACGCCTATCTCGGGCAACAGGCACGGGACCTGCTCAAGGGCTATGCCGCCGAGGCCGAGCACGCTCTTGAAAGCGGCGGCAGTGCGGGCATCGATCTGTGGCTGACCGGCATGCGCGATCGCGAAAGCGGCTTCATCAGCGTGATCGGCCCCGACCTGCAGCCCCTCGGCAGCCTGCCGCTGAGCGATGCCGAGCTGGTGCACCTGACCAACCTGCGCAGCGTCGATCGCCCGATCAGTCGCCATTCCAGCACCATGCCCTGGATGCGCGTGCCATTTCCCGACGATTCCTCCCTCGGCAGCCTGGTGATCGAGTTGCCGCAACGGCTGGTGCCCGACCGCTGGAACCTGCTGTTCTGGCGCATGGTCACCAACGGCCTGATTCCCGGCCTGTTGACCCTGCTGTTCTGCGTCGGCCTGTACCGCATGCTGATCCGCCCGCTGCACCAGTTGCGCGACCAGGCCAACGCCTGGCGCGCCGAGCGCCTGACCGCCCGGGTGGCCAGCACCACCACCAGCCGCCAGGACGAGTTTGGCGAACTGGGCCGCGCCTTCGACGACATGGCCGAGCGCCTGCAAGGCACGGTGGCCCTGCAGC
Organism: Pseudomonas ulcerans; assembly: GCF_036324125.1. Classification (NCBI taxonomy): domain Bacteria; kingdom Pseudomonadati; phylum Pseudomonadota; class Gammaproteobacteria; order Pseudomonadales; family Pseudomonadaceae; genus Pseudomonas; species Pseudomonas ulcerans. The sequence continues at coordinate 6,415 of NZ_JAZDQN010000034.1, forward strand.
AGCAACTGCTGCGTGACTTGTCCCATGAGCTGCGCACGCCGCTGAGCCGCCTGCAGGTGGCCAGCGACAGCGAGCAGGACCCGGGTTGCCTGCGCGAGCGCCTCAGCCGCGAAGTGGAATGCATGCAGCGTCTGGTGGAAGATGCCCTGCAACTGGCCTGGCTGGATGCCGAGCGGGCGCCGCTGCCCTGCGAGCCGATCCAGGTCGTGGCGCTGTGGGAAATGCTCTGCGAGGACGCCTGTTTCGAAAGCGGCTGGCCGCGGGCGCAGTTGCACTGCGAGCTGGACGGCGACTGCTGGGTCCAGGGCAACCTCAACAGCCTGGCGCAGGCTCTGGAAAACATCCTGCGCAATGCCATCCGCCACTCCCCGGCCAACGGCAGCATCCGTCTTGGCGGTGAGCGCCAGGGCGAGCACTGGCAGCTCTGGCTGGAAGACGAGGGCGGCGGGGTGGACGAAGCGGAGCTGGAGCGGATCTTCGCCGCCTTCACCCGTCTCGACGGCTCGCGTCCCGGCGACGGTGGTTTCGGCCTGGGGCTGAGCATCGCCCGCAACGCCGTGCAGCGCCAGGGCGGGCGCCTCTGGGCGCAGAACAACGGGCGTGGCCTGCGCCAGAATTTCCGACTGCTGGCAGCACCCTCGGCCACCGAGTTATAGCAATCCGCTATAAGCCCCGCATATTGCGTGATATGGAGCGCGACGGTTTGCCGGTATGATAGGCGGCCCCGTGAGTCTGGATTGCGAACACGCCATGACCGTGCAGTACCCCACCATCGCCGATTGCGTCGGCAACACTCCCCTGGTCCGCCTGCAACGCATGGCCGGCGACACCAGCAATACCCTCCTGGTGAAACTTGAAGGCAACAACCCGGCGGGTTCGGTCAAGGACCGTCCGGCGCTGTCGATGATCACCCGCGCCGAACTGCGTGGGCAGATCAAGCCGGGTGACACGCTGATCGAGGCTACCTCCGGCAATACCGGGATCGCCCTGGCGATGGCGGCGGCGATCAAGGGCTACAAGATGATCCTGATCATGCCGGACAACTCCAGCGCCGAACGCAAGGCGGCGATGACCGCCTATGGCGCCGAGCTGATCCTGGTCAGCAAGGAAGAAGGCATGGAGGGCGCCCGCGACCTCGCCGAGCGTCTGCGCGACGAAGGCCGTGGCCTGGTCCTCGACCAGTTCGGCAACGGCGACAACCCCGAGGCCCACTACGTCAGTACCGGCCCGGAGATCTGGCGCCAGACCGGCGGCACCATCACCCATTTCGTCAGTTCCATGGGCACCACCGGCACCATCATGGGCTGCTCGCGCTACCTCAAGGAGCAGAACCCGGCGATCCAGATCGTCGGCCTGCAGCCGATGGAAGGCTCGGCCATTCCCGGCATCCGCCGCTGGCCCCACGAATACCTGCCGTCGATCTTCCAGGCCGAACGCGTCGATCGCGTGGTCGACATGGCCCAGAGCGAAGCCGAGGAGACCACCCGTCGCCTGGCCCGCGAAGAAGGCATCTTCTGCGGCGTGTCCTCCGGCGGTGCGGTGGCGGCCATGCTGCGCCTGTCCCGCGAAGTGGAGAACGCGACCATGGTGGCGATCATCTGCGACCGCGGCGACCGCTACCTGTCGACCGGCATTTTCGACGCGGATCGCTGATGTCCAAAAGCAAACGTAACGGCGGCCTGCGCTTCCAGCCGGCCGGCGGCAGCCGCGCGCCACAGGTTCCGGTGGGCAAGAAGCAGCGCCTGGCGATCGAACGCCTGGCGGGTGATGGCCGTGGCATTGCCTTCGTCGAGGGGCGCACCTGGTTCGTTAGTGGCGCCCTGGCCGGCGAAGAGGTCGAGGCGCGGGTGCTCAACGCCCATGGCAAGGTGGTCGAGGCGCGTCTGGAGCGTGTCTTCAGCGCCAGCCCGGAGCGGCGCGAAGCACCCTGCCGGCATTTCGAGCGCTGCGGCGGCTGCAACCTGCAACACCTCCCGCATGCCGACCAGCTGGAACTCAAGCAGCGCCTGCTCGCCGAGCAGTTGCAGCGGGTCGCCGGGGTCGCCCCCGAGCAATGGGCGCCGCCGCTCAGCGGGCCGGAATTCGGCTACCGCCGGCGCGCCCGGGTCGCGGTGCGCTGGGACCAGAAGGCGAAGAAGCTGGACGTGGGCTTCCGCGCCGAAGCCACCCAGGACATCGTCGCCATCGACGACTGCCCGGTGCTGGTACAGCCCTTGCAGTCGGTGATGCGTCATCTGCCGCTGTTGCTGCAGAGCCTGGCCAAGCCGCAGTTGATCGGGCATGTCGAGCTGTTCAGCGGCACCGCCCTGGCCATGCTGGTGCGCCACACCGGCGCGCTGGGCGAGGCGGACATGGCCAGGTTGCAGGCGTTCTGCGCTGAAGCCGGGGTGCAACTCTGGCTGCAAGGCGAGGGCGCACCGGCGCCGGCCGAGCCGGGCCGGGAACTGGGCTTCGCCCTGGAACCGTGGAACCTGACCCTGGCTTATCGCCCGGGGGATTTCGTCCAGGTCAACGCCGGGGTCAATACCGCGATGATCGAGCAGGCCCTCGACTGGCTCGCGCCACAGGCGGACGAACGGGTCCTGGACCTGTTCTGCGGCCTGGGCAACTTCGCCTTGCCGCTGGCCCAGCGCTCCGCCGAGGTGGTGGCCGTGGAAGGCGTGCAGGCGATGGTGGAACGGGCGGCGGCCAATGCCCGTAGCAATAATTTGAATAATGTTCGCTGTTTTCAGGCGGATTTATCCCAACCCTTGAGTGCGTCCGGTTGGGCGGCGGAAGGGTTTTCTGCGGTACTCTTGGACCCACCGCGAGACGGTGCCTACGAGGTCGTCAGAAAAATCGCAGCACTAGGTGCCAAGCGGCTGGTCTACGTGTCGTGCAATCCGGCGACCCTGGCCCGCGATACGCTTGAATTGATCAAGCAGGGTTACCGGTTAAAAAGGGCCGGGATCCTCGACATGTTCCCGCAGACAGCACATGTCGAGGCCATGGCGTTATTCGAGGTGGGCTAGCGTTGCTGGCCGCCCGGTGTCGCGCTCTTGATATGGCGAGGGCGACACCCGAGTTTTCAAGCGCATCGCGCATGCGCCGTAGGGAAAGGTAAACAAAGATGGTACAGGTGAGAGTGCACCAGCCGGTCAACACCGACGGCAGTATCAATCTCGAAGCATGGCTGGATCATGTGTGCAGCGTCGATGCGGCGCTGAACCGGGAAGCCCTCAAGGTGGCCTGCGAGTTCGCCCAGGCCATCGAGAAGCAGGGCAACCAGGACAAGCACTCGTGGGCCGACGGTACCTCGAGTTTCCAGGCTGGCCTGGAAATCGCCGAGATCCTCGCCGACCTCAAGCTCGACCAGGACTCGCTGGTCGCGGCGATCATCTACCGCGCGGTACGCGAGGGCAAGGTCACCCTGGCCGAGGTCGCCCAGCGTTTCGGCCCGGTGGTCTCCAAGCTGATCGACGGCGTGCTGCGCATGGCCGCCATCAGCGCCAGCATGAATCCGCGCCAGTCGCTGGTGCTGGGCTCCCAGACCCAGGTCGAGAACCTGCGCAAGATGCTCGTGGCCATGGTCGACGACGTCCGCGTCGCCCTGATCAAGCTGGCCGAGCGCACCTGCGCGATCCGTGCGGTGAAGGGCGCCGACGACGAGAAGCGCCACCGGGTCGCCCGCGAGGTCTTCGACATCTACGCGCCGCTGGCACACCGCCTGGGCATCGGTCACATCAAGTGGGAGCTGGAAGACCTGTCCTTCCGCTACCTGGAACCCGACCAGTACAAGCAGATCGCCAAGCTCCTGCATGAGCGCCGGCTGGACCGCGAGCGCTTCATCAACGACGTCATGGCGCAGTTGCAGAACGAACTGCTGGCCACTGGCGTGAAGGCCGATATCAGCGGCCGGGCGAAACACATCTATTCCATCTGGCGCAAGATGCAGCGCAAGGGCCTGGAATTCAGCCAGATCTACGACGTGCGCGCGGTGCGCGTGCTGGTTCCGGAAATGCGCGACTGCTACACCGCGCTGGGTATCGTCCACACCCTGTGGCGGCACATTCCCAAGGAGTTCGACGACTACATCGCCAACCCCAAGGAAAATGGCTACCGCTCGCTGCACACCGCGGTGATCGGCCCCGAGGGCAAGGTCCTGGAGGTGCAGATCCGCACCCACGCCATGCACGAGGAAGCCGAGCTCGGCGTCTGCGCGCACTGGCGCTACAAGGGCACCGACGTCAAGTCCGGCTCCAACCACTACGAAGAGAAGATCTCCTGGCTGCGCCAGGTGCTGGAATGGCACGAGGAGCTGGGCGACATCGGCGGCCTGGCCGAGCAGTTGCGGGTCGATATCGAGCCGGACCGGGTCTACGTGTTCACCCCCGACGGCCATGCCATCGACCTGCCCAAGGGCGCCACGCCGCTGGACTTCGCCTACCGCGTGCACACCGAGATCGGCCACAACTGCCGCGGCGCCAAGATCAACGGGCGCATCGTGCCGCTCAACTACAGCCTGCAGACCGGTGAGCAGGTCGAGATCATCACCAGCAAGCATGGCAACCCGAGCCGTGACTGGCTGAACTCCAACCTCGGCTACGTCACCACCTCGCGGGCGCGGGCGAAGATCGTCCACTGGTTCAAGCTGCAGGCCCGCGACCAGAACGTCGCCGCCGGCAAGACCCTTCTGGAGCGCGAGCTGAACCGCCTCGGCCTGCCCCAGGTGGACTTCGAGCGCCTGGCGGAAAAAGCCAACCTGCGCACCGCCGAGGACATGTTCGCCTCCCTCGGCGCCGGCGACCTGCGCCTGGCCCATCTGGTCAACGCCGCGCAGCAACTGGTGGAGCCGGAGCGGATCGAGGAAATCGACCTCATCACGCGCAAGGCCACGGGCTTCAAGCCGGGCAAGCGCGGCGACATCCAGATCCAGGGCGTGGGCAACCTGTTGACGCAGATGGCCGGCTGCTGCCAGCCGCTGCCCGGCGACGCAATCGTTGGCTACATCACCCAGGGGCGTGGCGTGACCATCCACCGCCAGGACTGCGCCTCGGTGCTGCAACTGGCCGGGCGCGAGCCGGAGCGGATCATCCAGGTCAGCTGGGGCCCGGTGCCGGTACAGACCTATCCGGTGGACATCATGGTCCGTGCCTACGACCGCCCGGGCTTGCTGCGTGACGTCTCCCAGGTCCTGCTCAACGAGCGGATCAACGTGCTGGCGGTGAACACTCGCTCGAACAAGGAAGACAACACCGCGCTGATGTCGCTGACCATCGAGATCCCTGGCCTGGACGCCCTCGGGCGCCTGCTCGGGCGCATCTCGCAGTTGCCCAACATCATCGAGACCCGGCGCAACCGCACGCCATGAGCGAGGCCGGCCCGTCGTCACCAGTGGTGGCGGCGGGTCTATCCTGCAACGAACGACGGCCTCTGACGAGAACCCCCGATGTACACCCTGGACGACCTGCTGCACCTCATGGCCCGTCTGCGCGACCCGCAGTACGGCTGCCCCTGGGACCTCAAACAGACCTACGCCACCATCGTCCCGCATACCCTCGAAGAAGCCTACGAGGTGGCCGATGCCATCGAACGTGGCGACTTCGAGCACCTGCAGGGCGAGCTCGGCGACCTGCTGTTCCAGGTGGTCTACTACAGCCAGCTGGCGCTGGAAGAAGGCCGCTTCGAATTTTCCGGGGTGATCGACAGCATCACCCGCAAGCTGATCCGCCGTCACCCGCATGTGTTCCCCACCGGCGAGCTCTATGCGCCGCTGGACACTCCGCGCCTCGACGAAGAACAGGTCAAGCATCGCTGGGAAGAGATCAAGGCCGAGGAACGCGCCGAGAAAAGCACGCCCGAGCAGCTGTCGTTGCTCGACGACGTGCCGGCGGCGCTGCCGGCCCTGTCCCGCGCAGCCAAGCTGCAGAAGCGCGTGGCCCAGGTCGGTTTCGACTGGCCGGGCCCGCTGCCGGTGCTGGACAAGGTCCGCGAAGAGCTGGACGAAGTGCTGGAGGCCATGGCCGACAACGACGCCGCGGCGCTGGCCGACGAGGTCGGCGACCTGCTGTTCGCCACGGTCAACCTGGCCCGGCACCTGAAGATCGACCCGGAGAACGCCCTGCGCGCCGGCAACGCCAAGTTCGAGCGACGTTTCCGTTTTATCGAGCAGGCATTGCGCGACAACGGGCGTCCGATCGAAGATTGCACCCTCGAAGACTTGGACGCGCTCTGGGGCGAAGCCAAGCGTCAGGAAAAGAACCTGCCCAGCTGCGGCTGAGCGTGATGCATAAGTGAGTGAACATCGATGAGCCTTTCCCTTCGCGACCAATTGCTCAAAGCCGGCCTGGTCAACCAGAAGCAGGTCAAGCAGGTCAACAAAGACCAGAAGAAACAGAAGCGCCTGGAGCAAAAAGGCCAGGTCGAGGTCGACGACAGCCAGCAGCGCCTGGCCAAGGAAGCCATGGCCGAGAAGGCCGCGCGCGACCAGGAACTGAACCGCCAGCAGCAGGAAAAGGCCGAGCAGAAGGCCCGTGCCGCGCAGATCAAGCAGTTGATCGAAGTGTCGCGCCTGCCCAAGCTGAGCACCGAGGACTACTACAACTTCGTCGACGACAAGAAGGTCAAGCGCATCTCGGTCAACGCCCTGATGCGCAGCAAGCTGAGCAGCGGCTCGCTGGCCATCGTCGCCCATGGCGGTGGTTACGAGATCATCCCGCGTGAAGCCGCGGTGAAGATCCAGGAACGCGATCCCAAGCGCATCCTGCTGCTCAACACCCAGGTGGAAGAGCCGGATGCCGACGACCCGTACGCCGCCTACGTCATTCCTGACGACCTGATGTGGTAAGAAACGACAAACCCCGCCTCGGCGGGGTTTGTGCTTTCAGGGCCTGGGCTCAGGACTTGGCCTGGCGGGTCTCCCAGACTTCCAGTTCCATGCGGTAGGTGTTGGCTTCGTGTTCAGTGTGGAACATGCCGACCAGTTGGCCCTGCTGGTGCACATCCCAGATGCGCACTCCAGCGGCGACACCTTCGTGGGACAGTTTCGATTCGTCGCGCTCAGTTACTTTGACAGTCATGTGCAAACTCCAAATCCGGTTAACTGCGGCACTCTGTCGCAGGCCTCTTTTATAGAATTTGTTAGCTGGCTAAGTAAATTAAAACCGCGATGAAAGATCTTTCATGCTTGATCAGGAGGGCCTCATCGCTGGCTTGCCAGCGATGAGGCCCTCACAGGCAAAAGAAAACCCCGCACTTGGCGGGGTTTCCGAATATCACGAACAACGAGTCGGTCAGTTGCCCTTGACCGACCTGCCATCCACCGTGCCGTCCTGCAGGACGATCACGTATTCCTTGCCATCGGTCTCGACCTGGCGCAGTTGCACCAGCAGGTAGTCCCAGTCCTTGGCGAACCACAGCTCGGTGATGCGCTTGCTCTGGCTCGGGTCGCGCACGCGCTCGACCTTGATCGCGTCGATCTGGCCCGCCTTGGTGGCGACCTTCTCGGTACCCAGCACGCGGAAGTCATAGGTGTCGATCTCGTCGCCATCGACCACCTGGTAGCTCACGCTCTTCTTGCCCGCGGCCACGTCATGCTGCAGGGCCAGCTGGTAGGACGACTTGTCCAGCACGCCACGGTTCAGCGGCAGTTTCACCGCATCGCCACGGTCTTCACCGGTGATGACCTTCTGCGTCCAGTCGAAGACCAGTTCGACCTTCTTCGCCTTGCCCAGGCCGCCACGTTCGAAGTTGTACTTCTGCGGCAGCAGGGTGTCCTTGTCCAGGCTCAGGGTGCTTTTCTCGGTGAGGCTGGCGAGCATCATCGAGGCTTTGAAGTTCAGGTCCCAGGTGCCGTTGGCATTCTTGACCAGGCTGCGCTCGGCGGTGCCGCCGGCAACCGGCAGTTGCTTCCAGTCGGCGGTGTAGCTGGCCGAGAACGGTTTCAGGTCGGCTGCCTGGAGCGGCAGCGCGAGCACGGCAAGAGCGAGAAGCAGGGCGCGACGCATAAAATCTCCTAGGGTCGAATCAAGTGGCCGCTGGCCGGGAGGGGCTGGCCATCCAGTAGAGCACCGTGCTCGTCCAGGCGCAAACGGCCTTCGGCGAACCAGCGCACCGCCAGCGGGTAGATCTGGTGTTCCTGGCCGTGAACCCTCTGCGCCAGGCTTTCCGGCGTGTCATCCGCGGCCACCGGAATGATTGCCTGTACGACCAGCGGCCCGCCATCGAGTTCCTCGGTGACGAAATGCACGCTGCAGCCATGCTCGCGGTCGCCGGCTTCCAGCGCCCGCTGATGGGTGTGCAGGCCCTTGTATTTGGGCAGCAGGGACGGGTGGATATTCAGCAGGCGGCCTTCGTAGTGGCGGACGAAGCCGCCGCTGAGAATGCGCATGAAGCCGGCCAGTACCACCAGGTGCGGCGAGAAGGCGTCGATCTGCTCGACCAGCGCCTTGTCGAAGGCTTCGCGACCGTCGAAGGCCTTGTGGTCGAGCACGGCGGTGTCGATGCCGGCGTCACGGGCGCGCTGCAGCCCGTAGGCGTCGGCGCGGTTGGAAATCACGGCGCGGATCCGTACCGGGGAATCCCCGGCACGGGCGCTGTCGATCAGGGCTTGCAGGTTGCTGCCGGAACCCGACAGCAACACCACCACATCGCACTTCGCTGTGGGCATCAGTGCGCCTTGACGTTCTTCAGCTCGACCTGGGCGGCGCCTTCGGCGGCAACGCCGATCTGGCCGATGACCCATGGCTGCTCACCGGCTGCGCGCAGGGTGTCCAGGGCCACTTCGACCTGGTCCTGGGCGACGCAGATGACCATGCCGACGCCGCAGTTCAGGACGCGGTGCATTTCGTGCTCGTCGACGTTGCCTTGTTCCTGCAGCCAGTTGAAGACGGCCGGACGCTCCCAGCTCGCCACGTCGACGATCGCCTGGGCGCCTTTTGGCAGTACGCGCGGGATGTTGTCCAGCAAGCCGCCGCCGGTGATGTGGGCCATGGCCTTGACCGCGCCGGTGTCCTTGATCAGCTTGAGCAGCGGCTTGACGTAGATGCGGGTCGGGGCCATCAGCAGTTCGGTCAGCGGCTTGCCGTCCAGTTGCACCTGCTCGATGTCGGCGCCGGACACTTCGATGATCTTGCGGATCAGCGAGTAGCCGTTGGAGTGCGGGCCGGAGGACGGCAGGGCGATCAGCGCGTCGCCGGTGGCAACCTTCGAGCCGTCGATGATCTCGGCCTTCTCGACCACGCCGACGCAGAAGCCGGCCAGGTCGTAGTCCTCGCCTTCGTACATGCCCGGCATTTCCGCGGTTTCACCACCGACCAGCGAGCAACCGGCCAGTTCGCAACCGGCGCCGATGCCGGTGACCACGGTGGCGGCCACGTCCACGTTGAGCTTGCCGGTGGCGTAGTAGTCGAGGAAGAACAGCGGCTCGGCGCCGCAGACCACCAGGTCGTTGACGCACATGGCGACCAGGTCCTGGCCGATGGAGTCGTGCTTGTTCAGGTTCAGGGCCAGGCGCAGCTTGGTGCCGACGCCGTCGGTGCCCGAGACCAGGACCGGCTGCTTGTAACCGGCCGGGATTTCACACAGGGCGCCAAAACCGCCCAGGCCGCCCATGACTTCCGGGCGCGCGGTGCGCTTGGCCACGCCTTTGATGCGTTCGACCAGTGCTTCGCCGGCGTCGATGTCTACACCGGCGTCCTTGTAGCTCAGGGAGGGTTGCTTGCTCATGTGATCCAGGCCTTTAGGAGGGAGGGATTCGGGGGAATCGACCGTGACCTGCCAGGCTGCGGGAAGAATGGATCCGCCTGCCCGACCGTCAGCGGTCTGCGAAGGCGCGCGATTTTATCAGGGTTGCCCGGCAGCGGCCATCCTCAGGCCGACGGGCAGGGCCTCAATCCAAGGAAAAAACGCGAATCGCGGTGCGCGGGTGGTTGCCTCGTCACGGCCTGTATAAGGTATAGGAGGTGAAACAGCGCCCCCTGAGTGAATTTTGCGCTGTGGCGGGAGTCTTGGCTTTCGCTTCTTTCTTATCTGGACAGGAATCCTCCATGCGTTTGCGTTCATATCTGTTGGGTTGCTGCGTTGCCTTGTTCGCCATGGCGGCCCAGGCCGAAACCGTTTCCGGGTTGTACCAGGTCCGCGAACCGGTGGCCGGGCAGGACGCCGAAGCCAAGGCCCAGGCGACCCAGGGTGCGCTGGACACCCTGGTCCTGCGCCTCACCGGCGATCCCAAGGCGCCGCAGAACCCGGGGCTTGCCGAGCTGCGCAAGGATCCGCAGCAGATCATCAGCCAGTTCGGTTTCGAGGCGGGCCCTCCGGAAACCCTGCTGGTGGAGTTCGATCCGGGCAGTACCGAGCGCGCCCTGCGCAAGGCCGGCCTGGCCCTGTGGGGCAGCAACCGCCCGGCGATCCTCGGCTGGTGGTTGAACGACAGCACCGAAGGTTCGAGCCTGGTCGGCGATGGCCAGGCCAGCGCCGACGTGCTGCGCCGCGCCGCGCAGCATCGTGGCCTGCCGCTGCGCCTGCCACTGGGCGACCTAGAAGAGCAACTTGTGGCCACCGCGAAGAATCTCGAAGGTACCGACCCGGCACCGTTGCAGGCCGCCTCCGGGCGCTATGCCGCCGACGCCCTGCTGGCGGTGCACGCCAGTGAAGCCGATGGCAAGTGGAACGGCACCTGGCGCCTGTGGCTGGGCGACCAGCGCGAGCAGGGCAAGGTCGAGGGCGCCGACCAGGCTGCCCTCGCCGACGCGGTGATGCTTGCGGTGAGCCAGCGACTGGCGCCGCGCTTCGTGGTCAAGCCCGGGGCGAGCGGTGAACAGCTGTTCCAGGTACAGGGCATGAACCTGGAGCGCTACGCCGAGCTGGGCCGGGTCCTGGAGCCCTTTGCCGGACGGATTACCGAAGTGCAGGGCGATGTGATGACCTGGAAGGCCACCGGCAGCGCCGATCAACTGCGTGCCCAACTGGGCCTGGCGAAACTGCAGGAACTGCCGGCCGAGACCGCGCCGCCGGCACCGGTTGCCCCGCCTGCCGAGGGTGTGGCAGCCGCGCCGGCCCCCGCGTCGTTCACCGGCCTGCGGTTCCGCTGGTAAGGAGCCATGGCGATGATCGATACGCGCCGCTGGATCGCCTTGGGTGCGGTCCTGTTGCTGGGAGTGCTCCTTTATTTGCTCCACGGCATCCTCTCGCCGTTCCTGGTTGGCATTCTCCTGGCCTACCTGGCCGATCCGCTGGTGGATCGCCTGGAGCGCTGGGGCCTGTCGCGCACTGCCGGTGTGGCGGTGGTGTTCGCCTTGTTCAGCCTGATCCTGCTGGCCATGTTGCTGGTGTTGATCCCGATGCTGGCCAAACAGCTGGTGCGCCTGTACGAGCTGGCGCCGCAGATGCTCGACTGGCTGCAGCATGTGGCCTTGCCCTGGGCCCAGGCGAAGCTGGGCCTGGCCGACGGTTTCTGGAAGTTCGACAAGGTCAAGGCCGCCATCGGCGAGCACATGGGCCAGACCACCGATATCGTCGGCGTGGTCCTGTCCCAGGTCACCGCCTCGGGGCTGGCGCTGGTGGGCTGGCTGGCCAACCTGGTGCTGATCCCGGTGGTGGGCTTCTACCTGCTGCGCGACTGGGACCTGATGATGGCCAAGCTGCGCAGCCTCCTGCCGCGCCAGCGCGAGCCGCAGGTGGTGGAACTGGCGGGGGAGTGCCATGAGGTGCTCGGTGCCTTCGTGCGTGGCCAGTTGCTGGTGATGCTGGCGCTGGGTGTGATCTACGCGAGCGGGCTGATGCTGGTGGGGCTCGAACTGGGCCTGCTGATCGGCCTGCTGGCGGGGTTGGCGGCCATCGTGCCGTACATGGGCTTCATCATCGGTATTGGTGCGGCGATGATCGCCGGGCTGTTCCAGTTCGGTGGCGACCTCTACCCGCTGCTGGGTATCGCCGCGGTGTTCATGGTCGGCCAGGCGCTCGAAGGCATGGTCCTGACGCCGCTGCTGGTGGGCGACCGCATCGGCCTGCACCCGGTGGCGGTGATCTTCGCCATCCTTGCCGGTGGCGAGCTGTTCGGCTTTACCGGGGTCTTGCTGGCCTTGCCGGCGGCAGCGGTGATCATGGTGCTGCTGCGGCATGCCCACGACTTCTATAAAAGGTCGGATATGTACGGCGAAGAAATCGATCCTGAGTTATAGATAGTGGCAATGGGCTTTCACCGTGCCCTGAAGGCCGGTGCAAGCCTTTGATTTTCTTCGCTCATTGTGCGGCCGCCGCCACGGGTATAGACTTTGCAAACTTTTACCAAGGGCCCTTTGCGGTTCCTCGCAACCGCCCAGCCAGCATGAAACCGATCCAGTTGCCCCTGGGTGTGCGTCTGCGCGATGACGCCACCTTCATCAACTACTATCCGGGTGCCAACGCCGCCGCATTGGGCTACGTCGAGCGACTCTGCGAAGCCGACGCCGGCTGGACCGAAAGCCTCATCTACCTGTGGGGCAAGCAGGGTGTCGGGCGTACCCACCTGCTGCAGGCCGCCTGCCTGCGTTTCGAGCAACTGGGCGAACCCGCCGTGTACCTGCCCCTGGCGCAACTGCTCGACCGTGGCGTCGAACTGCTGGATCACCTCGAACAGTACGAACTGGTGTGCCTCGACGACCTCCATGTCATCGCCGGCAAGCCGGAGTGGGAAGAGGCCATGTTCCACCTGTTCAACCGCCTGCGCGACAGCGGCCGGCGCCTGCTGCTCGCCGCCTCCGCCTCGCCGCGGGAACTGCCGATCAAGCTGGCGGACCTCAAGTCGCGCCTGACCATGGCCCTGATCTTCCAGATGCGCGCGCTGACCGACGAAGACAAGCTGCGTGCCCTGCAACTGCGTGCCTCGCGTCGTGGCCTGCACATGACCGACGAAGTCGGGCACTTCATCCTCACCCGCGGCACCCGCAGCATGAGCGCGCTGTTCGACCTGCTGGAGCGCCTCGACCAGGCCTCGCTGCAGGAAAAACGCAAGCTCACGATCCCGTTCCTGAAGGAAACTTTGGGCTGGTAAACCCCGTCCTTGACCTGCGGCACATAAAAGTCACATTTTTTTCGATTGAATTTGCAAATCGAATCGATAGAAGGCATAGTCGCGGCTTCATCAAACTCCAAGACACGGTCGTGCCCATGCTGAATCGCTTCGCACCCCTCGTGCCCCTCGCACTCGTGACGCTGCTGTTCGGCTGCGCGGCCCAAGGCCCGGTCCAGCAACAGCAGGATCACTACTCCGTTTCCGCCAAGACCGCTCACAAATCCTCCACCGTCGCCGATGCCTCGGTCTTCGAGGAAGAGCTGGCCACCGAGCAGGATCTGGAAGCCTTCTCCAGCAGCAAGTCCTATGAACTGCCAGCCCTGGCCGACAGCATCCTCGAACGTGGCATGGCGCTGATCGGTACCCGTTACCGCTTCGGTGGCACCTCCGAGCAGTCCGGCTTCGATTGCAGCGGTTTCATCGGCTACCTGTTCCGCGAGGAAGCCGGCATGAACCTGCCGCGCTCCACCCGCGAAATGATCAACGTGGATGCCCCGCTGGTATCGCGCAACAACCTCAAGCCGGGTGATCTGCTGTTCTTCAGCACCAACGGCCGCGGTCGCGTCAGCCACGCCGGCATCTACCTTGGCGACAACCAGTTCATCCACTCCAGCAGCCGCCGCAGCGGTGGTGTGCGCATCGACAGCCTGGGCGATCGCTACTGGAGCAAGACCTTCATCGAAGCCAAGCGCGCGCTGGCGATGGCTCCGGCACCGACCCAACTTTCGCGCAACTAAGCGTCAACGGGCGGTGTCACAACACGGCGACGAGCTGAAAAGCTAGTCGCCGTGCGTGTTTACAGAAAACGTCTAATCTTGATTCTCACCAATTTTCCGGCCTGAAGCCGGGCCCTTTCAGACAGGATGTTCTGAGATGTCGATGATGGCGCGCCTAGCGGTATTGTCCCTGGCAGCACTGCTCGGTGCCTGCTCCAGCCACGCCCCGACCCCGCCCCCGGTGGTCCAGCCGGCGTACGTTCCCACGCCACTGACCTACTCGCCAGCCGCTGACGACGTGCTTTTCCGCGCCTTGGGCCTGGTGGGCACGCCGTATCGCTGGGGTGGCAACACCCCGGATTCGGGATTCGATTGCAGTGGCCTGATCGGCTATGTCTATCGTGACGCCGCAGGCATCGCGCTGCCGCGTTCGACCCGTGAGCTGATCGTCATGCGCGCCCCGGATGTGGGCCGTGATGCCCTGCAATCGGGGGACCTGGTGTTCTTTGCGACGAACGGCAGCGGGCAGGTGAACCATGCCGGGATCTACGTCGGCGAAGGGCGCTTCGTGCATGCGCCGTCCACTGGCGGGACGGTGCGCCTGGATTACCTGTCGAACAACTACTGGCAGCGTTCGTACCTCAATGCCAAGCGGGTGCTGAAGGCACCGGAGCATCTGGCGCACAACCCGTAGCCTTGTGCCCTGGCCGATGGCCTCATCGCCGGCAATGCCCGCGTTGAGGCCGGCACAGGCTAGCGCGCCTTGCTCACCCGCCAGACCACATTCCCCACGTCATCCGCCACCAGCACGCCCCCACGCTGGTCGGTGACGACCCCTACCGGCCGCCCCATCGCCTTGCCGTCGTCGTTCAGGAAGCCCGTCAGCAGGTCGATTGGCTTGCCCGCCGGCTTGCCGTCCGTGCTGAAGGGCACGAACAGCACCTTGTAGCCGCTGTGCGGCTTGCGGTTCCACGAGCCATGCTGGCCGATCAGCGCACCCTGGTCGAACGGCGGCGGCAGTGTCCCGTCGGCGAAAGCCAGGCCCAGCGAAGCCGTGTGCGGGCCCACCGCGTAGTCCGGCACCAGCGCCTCGGCCACCAGGTTCGGGTTGCCGGGCTGGACCCGCACGTCGACATGCTGGCCGTAGTAGCTGTACGGCCAGCCATAGAACCCGCCGTCACGTACCGAGGTGATGTAGTCCGGCACCAGGTCGCTGCCGATCTCGTCACGCTCGTTCACGGCCGTCCATAGCTGCCCGCTGCGCGGCTCCCAGGCCAGGCCATTGGGATTGCGCAGGCCGGAGGCGAACACCCGGTGCTGGCCCGTCGCCGGATCGACTTCCCAGATCGCCGCGCGCTCCGTCTCCTTGTCCATGCCGTTCTCGGCAACGTTGCTGTTGGAGCCGACGGTGACATACAGCTTCTTGCCATCGCGGCTGGCAATCACGTTCTTGGTCCAGTGGTGGTTGAGCGGGCCACCCGGAAGATCGGTGACCGCTTCACCGGGCCCGTCCAGCGAGGTCGCACCGTCCTGGTACTTGAAGCGCAGCAGGCGGTCGGTGTCGGCGACGTACAGATCGTTGCCGACCAGGGCCATGCCGAACGGCGAATTCAGATCCTTGAGGAACACCGTGCGGGTTTCCGCCACGCCGTCCCTGTCGGCATCCCGCAGGAGAGTGATGCGGTTGGCGCTGGGCACCCCGGCGCCGGCCTTGGCCATGACCTTGTTCATAACCCAGCCGCGGATGCCCTTGCCGTCCTCGGGTTTCTCCGGGGCATTGGTTTCCGCCACCAGTACATCGCCGTTGGGTAGCACATGGAGCCAGCGCGGATGGTCCAGTCCGCTGGCGAAGGCCACTACCTGCGTGCCCTGGGCGGTGACGGGTTTGGTGCCTTCCGGCCAGCCCACGGCCGGAGCGATGTTCACCGTGGGGATCAGGGTCTTGTTCGGTTCCGGCAGTTGCGGCGACGGGCCGCTGCCATCGGTGACCTGCAGGCGGGCGGATTCGCCGCAGGCGGTCAGGCCGGCGGCGATGGCCAGCAGGACTGCAAGGCGCAGTGAGGACATGCTCGACTCCTTCGCGTAACGGGGGTGTTACAGGTCAGAGGCGGGGCGGAGGCGGGAGGTTCAGTCGAGTGTTCAGGAATGAGGGCGGCCATCCTGGCCAATCGCCGGGATGGCCGGCGATTGGTTTCAGGGGATCAGACCTGCTTCAGCAGCAGCGCCACTCCGGGATAGTACTGCCCGAACTCGTCATGCAACTTGCGATACCCGTACGGAAAACACCAGGCGATGGCGCAGGCGTTGTGCTTCTGCAGGTCATCCACCATGTCCTGCAGTTCTTCCGGGCTGGCATGCTTTTCCAGCTTGACCGGGCTGACGAACAGCGCGGCGAGCTTCAGCTGGCTCGCATAGGCAATGCCCTTGGCCACCGCCCCGGCTTCCTGCAAGGCGCTGCTGAGGTCCAGGCGGCCCACCTTGGGCCAGCGCTGCTCGGCATGCAGGTAGGCCGATTCGTCACGGCTGGCGATCAGCAGATCGCACTGCGCCCCACGTTCGCCTTCATCGCGCTGTTTCTTGCTCTGGTAGCCTTGCAAGGTCACCAGTTCGGCCTGCCAGATGGCTGCGGAGAGGGTGCCGAGGTTGGCCTGGACGCCTTGCCAGTAAGGACCTTCGCCATCGCCCAGGACCTGGTTGAAGCGCTCGATGGACTCCCCCCAGCGTTCCAGTGCCGGACGCAGGAATTCGAGTCGGGGATTGTTGAGAATCAGGCCTTGCATGCTGCTCTCCTTTCGTAGTTTTTGTACGAGTACAGCGGAAAACCATGGCGATTTGATATCACTGTGGCACAGCCTGCGGATAGTGCCATTGGTCCGGCCTGTGACGGGCGTCTCCAATTGACGCTCAGTGCCCAACCCTCTAACCTTCGCGACTTGTTTCAGGTGCTCTGTGACCTTGCGGTCGACAGGGTGAAACAGGGAAGCCGGTGGGCACGCGCGACGTGCGATCCCGGCGCTGCCCCCGCAACGGTAGATGAGGCAAGACCGCGCAAGGCCACTGGGTTTCCGACCCGGGAAGGCGCCCGGTCGGGATCGCGATCCACTCATGAGCCCGGAGACCGGCCTGCAAACAGTCAACGGCATCACGGAGGGTGATGCGCGGTTTGCCGGGCCCCGTCGCCCGCCGCCTGCGCCTGTCCCGCCGTGCCCACCTTTCCAGCTGTCGTCGCTTCCCGCCTGTCGACAGTGGCCCGCGGAGACCCCCGATGAGCGAATCCCCCGAACGTGACGAACGCCACCTGGCGCGCATGCAGCGCAAGAAAGCGGTGATCGACGAGCGCATCGCCAACGCCCCCAACGAATGCGGCCTGCTGCTGGTGCTCAGCGGCAACGGCAAGGGCAAGAGCAGCTCGGCCTTCGGCATGCTCGCCCGCGCCCTCGGCCATGGCATGCAGTGCGGCGTGGTGCAGTTCATCAAGGGCCGCAACGCCACCGGCGAGGAACTGTTCTTCCGCCGTTTCCCCGAGCAGGTGCGTTACCACGTGATGGGCGAGGGCTTCACCTGGGAAACCCAGGACCGCCAGCGCGACATCGCCGCCGCCGAAGCGGCCTGGGCCGTGTCGCGGCAACTGTTGCAGGACCCGAGCATCGGCTTCGTGGTGCTGGATGAATTGAACATCGCCCTCAAGCATGGCTACCTTGACCTGGATCAGGTGCTCGGCGACCTCCAGGCCCGTCCGCCGATGCAGCACGTGATCGTTACCGGCCGCGGCGCCAAGGACGAGATGATCGAGCTGGCCGACACCGTCACCGAGATGGGCATGGTCAAGCATGCCTTCCAGGCCGGCATCCGTGCCCAGAAGGGCGTCGAGCTATGAGTGACACCCGGCATTGCCCGGCGGTACTGATCGCCGCGCCGGCCTCCGGTCAGGGCAAGACCACCGTGACCGCGGCCCTGGCCCGCCTGCATCGCAACCAGGGGCGCAAGGTCCGTGTGTTCAAGTGCGGACCGGACTTTCTCGATCCGATGATTCTCGAACGCGCCAGCGGCGCGCCGGTGTACCAGCTCGACCTGTGGATGGTCGGCGCCGGGGAAAGCCGTCGCCTGCTCTGGGAAGCCGCCGGCGAGGCCGACCTGATCCTTATCGAAGGGGTGATGGGCCTGTTCGACGGCACTCCGTCCAGCGCCGACCTGGCCCGCCATTTCGGCGTGCCGGTGCTGGCGGTGATCGACGGCACCGCCATGGCCCAGACCTTCGGCGCCCTGGCCCTGGGCCTGGCGCGCTACCAGGCCGACCTGCCGTTCGCCGGCGTGCTGGCCAACCGTGTCGGCTCGCTGCGCCATGCGCAGCTGCTGGAAGGCAGCCTCACCGAAGGCCTGCGCTGGTACGGCGGGTTGTCCCGGGAGACCGGGATCGAGCTGCCGAGCCGCCACCTGGGACTGGTCCAGGCCAGCGAACTGAGCGACCTCGACCTGCGCCTCGACGCCGCTGCCAAGGCCCTGGGCGACAGCTGCCAGTCGTCCCTGCCGCCGCCAGTGGCGTTCGCTGCCCCCGAGGCGCATGCCGTCGAGCCGCGCCTGGCCGGCGTGCGCATCGCCGTGGCCCGTGACGAAGCCTTCGCCTTCACCTATGGCGCCAACCTCGACCTGCTGAGGGCGATGGGTGCCGAGCTGAGCTTCTTCTCGCCGATCCATGACCGCGAACTGCCGGCGGCGGACAGCCTGTACCTGCCCGGCGGCTACCCCGAGCTGCACCATCACGCCCTGGCCGCCAACGCGCCGATGCTGGCGGCCATCCGTGCCCATCACCAGGCCGGCAAGCCCGTGCTTGCCGAGTGCGGCGGCATGCTCTACCTGCTCGATGCCTTGACCGATGTCGCCGGCGAGCGCGCCGAACTGGCCGGCCTGCTGGCGGGCGAGGCGGTGATGCAGAAGCGCCTGGCGGCCCTGGCCCTGCAGGCGGTGGAACTGCCGGAAGGCACCCTGCGCGGCCATACCTACCATCATTCCCTGACCAGCACCGAGCTGGAACCGATCGCCCGCGGGCAGAGCCCCAACGGCGGGCGCGGTGCGGAAGCGGTGTACCGCAGCGGGCGCCTGACCGCCTCGTACGTGCACTTCTACTTCCCCTCCAACGCCGATGCGACGGCGGCGCTGCTGGCACCATGAGCGAACACGCCTACAGCGAAGCCGAGCGCGCGGCGATCTACCGCGCCATCGGCGAGCGTCGCGACATGCGTCATTTCAGTGGCGGCGAGGTTGCCCCGGAGCTGCTCGCACGCCTGCTGGAAGCCGCGCACCAGGCCCCCAGCGTCGGCCTGATGCAGCCCTGGCGCTTCATCCGCATCACTTGCCGCGACCTGCGCCAGCGCATCCAGGCCCTGGTCGAGGACGAACGCCTGCGCACCGCCGAGGCGCTGGGGCAACGTTCCGACGAATTCATGCAACTCAAGGTCGAAGGCATCAACGACTGCGCCGAACTGCTGGTGGCGGCGCTGATGGACAAGCGCGAAGCGCATATCTTCGGCCGCCGCACCCTGCCGGAAATGGACCTGGCCTCGCTCTCCTGCGCGATCCAGAACCTCTGGCTGGCCGCTCGCGGCGAAGGCCTGGGCATGGGCTGGGTGTCGCTGTTCGACCCACAGGCGCTGGCCGAGCTGCTGGGCATGCCGGCCGGGGCCAAGCCGCTGGCGATCCTCTGCCTGGGCCCGGTACGCGCGTTCTACCCGGCGCCGATGCTGGCCCTGGAAGGCTGGATCACGCCGCGACCGCTGGCCGACATGCTGTTTGAAAACCATTGGGGAGAGAACGAATGAGTGTGGCCCTGCTGACCGTGGCCGGGGTAGCGCTGGATGCGCTGCTGGGCGAGCCGCGGCGCTGGCATCCGCTGGTGGCTTTCGGCCGCATGGCCGGACGCCTGGAGCAACGTTTCAATGCCGGGGGTCGCGGCTGGCGCAGCCATGGCGTCACCGCCTGGTTCCTTGCCGTGGTGCCGCTGACCTTGCTGGCCACCGCGCTGTCCTGGCTGCCGTACATTGGCTGGCTGGTGGAAATCCTCGCCCTGTACTGCGCCCTCGGCCTGCGCAGCCTCGGCGAGCACGTGCAGCCGGTGGCCGATGCCCTGCGCGCAGGCGACCTGGACGAGGCGCGCAAGCGTGTCGGCTACCTGGTCAGCCGGGAAACCCGCGAGCTGGACGAAACCGCCGTGGCCCGCGCGGCCACCGAGTCGGTGCTGGAGAATGGCAGCGACGCGGTCTTCGCCGCGCTGTTCTGGTTCGCCATCGCCGGTGCGCCGGGAGTGGTGCTCTATCGCCTGAGCAATACCCTCGATGCCATGTGGGGCTATCGCAACGAGCGCTTCGAGCGCTTCGGCTGGGCCGCCGCGCGCATCGACGATGTCCTCAACTACATCCCGGCGCGCCTGGTGGCGCTGACCTATGCGCTGCTGGGCAAGACCCGCCTGGCCCTGAAATGCTGGCGCCAGCAGGCGCCACAATGGGACAGCCCGAACGCCGGTCCGGTGATGGCCGCCGGGGCCGGGGCCCTGGGCGTCGAGCTGGGCGGCCCGGCTGTCTATCATGGTGAGTTGCACGAGCGTGCGCGCCTGGGCGAAGGCCCGGCAGCCGATGCCGGGGCCATCGAGCGCGGTTGGCGCCTGGTCTGCCAGGGTGTCTGGCTGTGGCTGTTGCTGCTGTGCCTGGGAGCCGAATTCTATGCTTGAACACGGTGGTCGCCTGCAGCGGGCGATCGAGCACTACGGCATCGCCCACGAAGACTGGCTGGACCTGTCCAGCGGCATCGCGCCCTGGCCATTCCCGGTGCCCGATATTCCCCTGCGCGCCTGGGCCCGCCTGCCGGAAACCGAGGACGGCCTGGAGCAGGCTGCCCGTGCCTACTACGGCGTCAGCGAACTGTTGCCGGTGGCCGGCTCGCAAGCGGCCATCCAGGCCCTGCCGCGCCTGCGTCCGCGTGGCGTGGTCGGGGTGCTGTCGCCGTGCTACGCCGAGCACGCCGAGGCCTGGCGCCGCGCCGGGCATCAGGTGCGGGAACTGGACGAGGCCGAGGTGGAAGGGCAACTGGACGACCTCGACGTGCTGGTGCTGGTCAACCCCAACAATCCCACCGGCCGGGTGCTGTCGCGGCAGACCCTGCTGGCCTGGCTGGAACGCCTCGATCGCCACGGCGGCTGGCTGCTGGTGGACGAAGCCTTCATGGACAACACGCCGGCGCAGAGCATCGCCGCCGACAGCCAGCGGCAAGGGCTGATCGTGCTGCGCTCGTTCGGCAAGTTCTTCGGCCTGGCCGGGGTGCGCCTCGGCTTCGTCCTTGCCGAGCCGCTGTTGTTGCGCGCGCTGGCGGAGGACATCGGGCCCTGGTCGATCAGCGGGCCGACGCGGATCCTCGGCACCGCCTGCCTCGGTGATCGCGCCACCCGGCAAGCCCAGCTCGAACGCTGTGCCCACGCCAGCACCCGGCTGGCTGCGCTGCTGGTGGATGCCGGCCTGGCCCCCGCCGCCGGCTGCGACCTGTTCCAGTACCTGCGCCATCCCGACGCCGCGCGGATCCACGACTTCATGGCCCGGCGCGGGATTCTCCTGCGCCTGTTCGAACACCCCGCCGGCCTGCGCTTCGGCCTGCCCGCCGGCGAGGCCGACTGGTTGAAGCTGACGGCCGCGCTGGACGACTACCGCAAGGAACCGAAATGACCACGCTGATGGTGCAAGGCACCACCTCCGACGCCGGCAAGAGCACCCTGGTGACCGCGTTGTGCCGCTGGCTGAAGCGCCAGGGCGTCGCCGTGGTGCCGTTCAAGCCGCAGAACATGGCGCTGAACAGCGCGGTGACCGCCGACGGCGGCGAGATCGGTCGGGCCCAGGCGGTCCAGGCCCAGGCCTGCGGGCTGGCGCCGCACACCGACATGAACCCGGTGCTGCTCAAGCCCAACAGCGACACCGGGGCCCAGGTCATCGTCCACGGGCGCGCGGTCACCAGCATGAACGCCGTGGCCTATCACGACTACAAGGCCATCGCCATGCAGGCGGTGCTGGCCTCGCACCAACGCCTGGAGGCGGCGTATCCGGTGGTGATGGTGGAGGGCGCCGGTTCGCCCGCGGAAATCAACCTGCGCGCCGGCGATATCGCCAACATGGGCTTCGCCGAGGCGGTGGACTGCCCGGTGATCCTCATCGCAGACATCAACCGTGGCGGCGTGTTCGCCCACCTGGTTGGCACCCTGGAACTGCTTTCGCCCAGCGAGCAGGCGCGGGTCCAGGGCTTCGTCATCAACCGCTTCCGCGGCGACATCGCCTTGCTGCAACCCGGGCTCGACTGGCTGGAACAACGCACTGGCAAGCCAGTGCTCGGCGTGCTGCCCTACGTGATGGACCTGCACCTGGAAGCCGAGGACGGCCTCGACCGGCGCCAGGGCGACAAGGCGGCCCAGGTACTCAAGGTGATCGTTCCGGTGCTGCCGCGGATCAGCAACCACACCGATTTCGACCCGTTGCGCCTGCACCCGCAGGTGGACCTGCAATTCATCGGGCCGGGCGAGAGCATCCCGCCGGCCGACCTGATCATCCTGCCCGGCTCGAAGAGCGTGCGCGGCGACCTGGCGCAGCTACGCGAGCGTGGCTGGGAGCAGGCCATCCAGCGGCACCTGCGTTATGGCGGCAAGCTGCTCGGCATCTGCGGCGGCCTGCAGATGCTCGGCCAGGTGGTGGACGATCCGTTGGGGCTGGAAGGTGCCGCGGGCAGCAGTCCGGGCCTTGGCCTGCTGGACTACTCGACGGTCCTGGAGGCGGAAAAACAGCTGCGCAACGTCAGCGGTAGCCTGGCCCTGGAGCAGGCGGCGATCAGCGGCTATGAGATCCACGCCGGCGTCACCCGTGGCCCGGCCCTGGAGAACCCGGCGGTGCAGCTGGCCGATGGCCGTTGTGACGGCGCGATCAGCGCCGACGGGCAGATCCTCGCCACCTACCTGCACGGCCTGTTCGAGTCGCCTGGGTCCTGCGCCGCGCTGCTGCGCTGGGCCGGGATCAAGGACGTCGAACGGATCGACTACCACGCCCTGCGCGAGCGGGATATCGAACGCCTCGCCGACCTGGTGGACAAGCACCTGGACGGCGGGCACCTGCGTCAACTCTGCGGACTCGCCTGACCATGCTCAACCTGATCCTCGGCGGCGCCCGCTCGGGCAAGAGCCGCCTGGCCGAACAACGCGCCACGGCTAGCGGCCTGGCAGTGACCTACATCGCCACCAGCGAACCGCTGGACGGTGAAATGAACGCGCGGGTGCAACTGCACCGCGAGCGGCGTCCGGCCGAGTGGGGCCTGATCGAGGAACCGCTGGCCCTGGCCCGGGTACTGCGCACCGAAGCCGCCGCCGACCGTTGCCTGCTGGTGGACTGCCTGACCCTGTGGCTGACCAACCTGCTGATGCTCGACGACCCGGCGCGCCTGGCCGCCGAGCGCGACGGGCTGCTGGAATGCCTGGCCGAACTGCCGGGAGAGATCATCCTGGTCAGCAACGAAACCGGCCTGGGCGTGGTCCCCCTTGGCGAACTGACCCGGCGTTACGTCGATGAGGCCGGCTGGTTGCACCAGGCCGTCGCCGAACGTTGCCAGCGGGTAATTCTTACTGTCGCCGGCCTGCCGCTCTACCTCAAAGGAACCGAATCATGACCCAGGCCTGGTGGCTGGAAGCGTGCCGCGTCGCGGACGAGAACGTGCGTGAAGAAGCCTTCGCGCGCCAGCAGCAACTGACCAAGCCGGCCGGCTCGCTGGGCCGGCTGGAGCAGGTGGCGGTGGACCTGGCGGCATTGCAGGGGCAACTGAAACCGAGCCTGGACCAGGTGTGGATTGGCATCTTCGCGGGGGACCACGGCGTGGTCGCCGAAGGCATTTCCGCCTACCCGCAGGAAGTCACCGGGCAGATGCTGCTCAACTTCGTCAGCGGTGGCGCGGCCATCAGCGTCCTGGCGCGGCAACTGGATGCGCGGCTGGAAGTCGTCGACCTGGGTACGGTGAACCTGGCCCTCGACCTGCCGGGCGTGCGCCATGAGCGCATCGCTGCGGGTACCGCCAACTTCGCCAAGGGCCCGGCCATGAGCGCGGAGCAGGGCACGCGTGCCTTGCAGGCCGGCCGCGACAGCGCCCTGCGGGCGTTGGCGGCGGGGGCGCGGCTGTTCATCGGCGGCGAGATGGGCATCGGCAACACCACGGCGGCCAGTGCGCTGGCCTGCGCCTTGCTGGAGTGCCCGGCCAGCGAGCTGAGCGGCCCCGGTACCGGCCTGGACGCTGCAGGGGTGCGGCACAAGGCCGAGGTGATCGAGGCGGCGCTGCGTCTGCACCAGGCGGCAAACGGCGATCCATGGCAGGTATTGCTGCGGGTTGGCGGCCTGGAGATCGCCGCCCTGACCGGCGCCTACCTGGCCTGCGCTCAGGAAGGCGTGGCAGTGCTGGTGGATGGCTTTATCTGTTCGGTGGCGGCGTTGCTGGCGGTACGCCTCAATCCGTCGTGCCGGCCATGGTTGTTGTTCGGGCATCGCGGTGCCGAGCCCGGGCATCGCCGGGTGCTGGCCGAGCTGCAAGGCGAGCCGTTGCTGGAGCTGGGGCTGCGTCTGGGCGAGGGCAGTGGCGCGGCGCTGGCGGTGCCGTTGCTGCGCCTGGCCTGCGACCTGCACGGGCAGATGGCGACCTTCGCCGAAGCGGCGGTGGCGGATCGTCCGGCATGATCCTCGACCTGTTGCGCCACGGCGAGACCGAGCTGGGTGGAGGCTTTCGCGGCAGTCTCGACGATGCCCTGACCGAGGCGGGCTGGGCGCAGATGCAGGCGGCGGTGGTGGGCGTTGGGCCCTGGGATCGGCTGGTCAGTTCGCCATTGCAGCGTTGTGCGCGGTTCGCCGAGCGCCTGGCCGAGCAATCGGGCTTGCCGCTGGCGCTGGAACCGGGGCTGCAGGAGCTGCATTTCGGTGACTGGGAAGGGCGCACAGCCCTGGAACTGATGGCCGATCACGAGCAGGCGTTGGGGCTGTTCTGGAACGATCCCTATGGCTTCACGCCACCTGGTGGCGAGCCGGTGGAGGCGTTTTCCGTGCGGGTGCTGGATGCCTTGGCGAGGTTGCAGGCGGCTTATGCTGGCGAGCGGGTGCTGCTGGTGACCCATGGCGGGGTGATGCGCCTGTTGCTGGCGCGAGCGCGTGGCTTGCCGCGGGAGCAGTTGTTGCAGGTACAGGTCGGGCATGGGGCGCTGCATCGGCTGCGGGTCGATGCGGATATTCGGTTGAACGAAGTCTTCTGAGTGTGGGAGCGGGTTCACCCGCGATTGCGCTAGTGAACTCACCGACGTCATCGCGGCGGTCCGGCGTTCCGGTAAACCCGCTCCCACAAGGTTTGCTTACAGCCCGACGAGTTTTGTGTTTTCAACGAGAGGCCAGCCAATGCTGCCATTCTGGATCGCCCTGCAATTTCTCAGCAGCCTGCCGGTGACCCTGCCGGGCATGCCCGAACCCCGGCAGACCGGGCGTTCCCTGCTGTTCTATCCGCTGGTGGGCCTGCTCTTCGGCCTGCTGCTCTGGGCATTCGACACCCTGTTGCAAGGCACCCAGCCCCTGCTCCACGCCGCCCTGCTGCTCAGCGCCTGGGTCCTGCTCAGCGGTGGCCTGCACCTGGACGGCCTGGCCGACAGCGCCGATGCCTGGCTCGGCGGCTTCGGCGATCGCGAGCGCACCCTGCTGATCATGAAGGACCCGCGCAGCGGACCGATCGCCGTGGTCACCCTGGTGCTGGTGCTGCTGCTCAAGTTCTGCGCGCTGCTGGCGCTGATCGAGGCGGGGCAGGGGGCTTTGCTGGTGCTGGCCCCGGTGATCGGGCGGGCAGCACTGCTGGCGCTGTTCCTCGGCACGCCTTACGTTCGCCCCGGTGGCCTCGGCCAGGCGCTGGCCGAACATCTTCCGCGTCATGCCGCAGGTTGGGTGCTGGCGCTGACCGCAGCAGGTTGCCTGTGGCTCGGGGGAATCTGGCCGCTGATGGCCTCCGCCATCGCCTTCTACGCCCTGCGCCGCGCGATGTTGCGCCGCCTCGGCGGCACCACCGGTGACACCGCCGGAGCCCTGCTGGAGCTGCTGGAACTGGCGGTTCTGCTGAGCCTCGCCCTGTCCCTCCGTTGAAATATTCTGTAACTGCAGCTTGCGTCGTGGCAGACGCGGGTATATACACGCATTCATGTTGACCAGTACTTGCATCTGCACCCATCTGCGTCGCGCTGCCCGTGGGGTGAGCCGGCATTACGACGAAGCTCTCCAGGGCTTCGGCATCAATGTCGCCCAGTTTTCCCTGCTGCGGCACCTGCAACGCCTCGACAAGCCAAGCATCTCGACCCTGGCCGAGGCCATGGGCCTGGACCGCAGCACCCTGGGGCGCAACCTCAAGGTGCTGGAGGCGGAAGGCCTGGTGGCCCTGGCCGAGGGCGATGACCTGCGCAACCGCGTGGTCCTGCTCACGGAGGAGGGCGCGCAACGCGTGCGCAGCGCCGAGCCGGCCTGGGAAAAAGCCCAGGAAGGCCTGGTGGAAAACCTGGGCGAAGCGCAGCGGGATGAACTGGTCCGCTTGCTGAAACAGTTGGCCTGAGTGTTTTAACGACCTTAAGCGGGTATATACCCGCAAACCTTGCGGAACGGGAGAGAAGAAAAATGACATCCGTATGGCGTACCAGTGGCTGGATACTCGTGGGCGCGGCCCTGATCCTGGCGCTGTCGCTGGGCGTACGACACGGCTTCGGCCTGTTCCTGGCACCGATGAGCGCCGAATTCGGCTGGGGGCGCGGCGTGTTCGCCTTCGCCATTGCCTTGCAGAACCTGATGTGGGGCCTGGCCCAGCCGTTCGCCGGTGCCCTGGCAGACCGCCTCGGCGCGGGCAAGGTGGTGATCATCGGCGGCATCCTCTATGCCGCCGGCCTGGTGCTGATGGGCCTGTCGGATTCGCCGGTGACCCTCTCCCTCAGCGCCGGCCTGTTGATCGGCATCGGCCTGTCCGGCACGTCGTTCTCGGTGATCCTCGGCGTGGTCGGACGCGCCGTGGCCCCGGAAAAACGCAGCCTGGCCATGGGTATCGCCAGCGCCGCCGGCTCCTTCGGCCAGTTCGCCATGCTTCCCGGCACCCTCGGCCTGATCAACTGGCTGGGCTGGTCCCTGGCCTTGCTGGTGCTGGGCTTGATGGTGGCGTTCATCGTGCCGCTGACGGGCCTGCTCAAGGACCGCCCGCTGCCTGCGCAAGGGCATGACCAGACCCTCGGCGAGGCCTTGCGCGAAGCCTGCTCCCATTCCGGTTTCTGGCTGCTGGCCCTGGGCTTCTTCGTCTGCGGTTTCCAGGTGGTGTTCATCGGCGTGCACCTGCCGGCCTACCTGGTCGACCAGCACCTGCCGGCGACCACCGGCACCACGGTGCTGGCCCTGGTCGGGCTGTTCAACATCGTCGGCACCTACACCGCCGGCTGGCTCGGCGGACGGATGTCCAAGCCGCGCCTGCTGACCGCCCTGTACCTGCTGCGCGCGGTGGTCATCGTGCTGTTCCTGTGGGCGCCGATCACCACTTTCAGCGCGTACCTGTTCGGTATCGCCATGGGTCTGCTGTGGCTGTCCACCGTCCCCCTGACCAACGGCACCGTGGCCACCCTGTTCGGCGTGCGCAACCTGTCCATGCTCGGCGGCATCGTCTTCCTCTTCCACCAGTTGGGTGCGTTCCTCGGCGGCTGGCTGGGCGGAGTGGTCTACGACCAGACGGGCAACTACGACCTGGTCTGGCAGATCTCGATCCTGCTCAGCCTGCTGGCGGGGGCCCTGAACTGGCCGGTGCGTGAACGTCCGGTGGCACGCCTGCAGGCCGCCTCGGCATGAATCGCTACCGGGTCTGGTTCACCGGGTTGGTGCTGGCGGCGGTGCTGCTGGCCCTGGCCTGGTGGGGCTGGCAGCGCGGTGGCCTGGCGCTGATGCAGTTGGGCATGGGCGTCTGTTAGGCGTAGTCTGATTCTTCGTACAACGAATGGAGAATCGTCATGCATGCACGCCTGTTGATCGCCGCCATCGCCCTGGGCTTCAGTGGCCTGGCCCTGGCCGATGGCTGTCCGGCCCTGCTCCAGGGCGACTTGCCCAAGCTGGGCAACAAGAAACCCATCGACCTGTGCCAGCAGTTCGGCGGCAAGCCGCTGGTAGTGGTCAACACGGCCAGCTACTGCGGCTTCGCCCCGCAGTTCGAAGGGCTGGAAGCGGTCTACAAGGAGTACCACGGCAAGGGCCTGGAGATGCTTGGCGTGCCGTCCAACGACTTCAAGCAGGAAGACGCCGACAGCGCCAAGACCGCCAAGGTCTGCTACGCCAACTACGGCGTGACCTTCACCATGACCGAGATGCAGCCGGTACGCGGCGCCGATGCCACGCCGCTGTTCAAGGAACTGGCGCGGCAGAGCGCGGCGCCGAAGTGGAATTTCTACAAGTACGTGGTCGATCGCCAGGGCAAGGTGGTGGCCAGTTTCTCCAGCCTGACCAAGCCGGATGACCCGGACTTCCGCGCGGCCATCGACAAGGCCATCGCTTCCCGGCCCTGACTCAGTCCGCCGGGTGCACGGTCCAGGCCACCAGCCTGACGACGATGGGGCGCACCACCAGCACGCAGGCGAAGGCCACCGGCATGGCCAGCTGGTAGGCCTTCAGCACGTTGCCCAGGTATTGCTCGTCGATCCCGCTGTTGGCGGCGGTGATCACGAAGCACATCAGCATGGCCATGATCGACGACATGTAGAAGGCAAACACGAAAGGTGTGGCGCGAACGCCGAGTTTCAGGGTGCGACGGCTTGCCCGTGACTCCATGGGGACTCCTTGAGGGAATGGGGAATGGCGCAGGTTAACAAGGCGCCGGCGGGGCAAGTAGACGGGCAGGGATTAGGTCTTTATAAAGGAAAACTTACGAATCCCCTGGAGCTTGCCGGTGAACCTGCTCGGCCTGATCAAGAGTTTCATCAAGGTGGTCGAGGCCGGCAGCATCGCTGGGGGGGCGCGCAGCCTCGGTCTCAGCGCGGCGGCGGTGAGCCAGAACATCGCCCGGCTGGAGGCGCACCTGCAGGTGCGCCTGCTGGCGCGGACCACCCGGCGCATGGTGCTCACCCCCAGCGGCAGCCTGTACTACGACAAGGTCCGGCACATCGAGCGAGACCTGGAAGCCGCGCAACTGGCGATCACCACGGTGGACAGCGAGCCCCGCGGGCGCTTGTGCATCGCCAGCACCTCGGCGTTCGGGCGCCATGTACTGGCGCCGTTGATCCCGGAGTTCAGTGCGCTGTACCCCGGTCTTTCGATCGAATTGCTTACGAGTGACAACCGTGTCGACCATGCGCGCCAGGGCGTGGACGTGAGCCTGCGCATCACGCCGCAACTGGAAGACGGCCTGCTTGCCCGGCATATCGCCCGGGTGCCGTTCATCTGCTGTGCAGCGCCCGGCTACCTGGCCCGCGAGGGCTGGCCGCAAAGCCCCGAGGAGCTCAAGCAGCGGCGCTGCCTGGTATTCCGCTATCCGGTGGACGGACGCTTCCTGCGCTGGGGGTTCGTTCGCGAGGGGCTGCGCTTCGACGCCGAGTTCGGCGATGTACTGATCAGCGACGATATCGATGTCCTGGCGCAGATGGCAGCGCGGGACGGGGGAATCACCCGGCTTGCCGAGTTCGTCGCCCGGCCGTACCTGGAGCGCGGTGAACTGGTGCCCTTGTTCGAGGACGCCGGGGGCAGCCAGGCCTATGCGCAGACCGAGCCGATGGATATCTACCTGTGTGTCGACGATCGCTTCGCCCTGACGCCGAAGGTGCGGGCGTTCATGGCGTTTCTGCAGGGCAGTCTGGGTGATCGCTGGGCAGTGAAATCCCAGGCATGAAAAAACCGCCCCAGAGGGCGGTTTCTTCATGCAGCCAAGTCGGAAATCAGAAGCGGTAGGTCAGGGATGCGCCCAGGCCGTGTGCACTGTTTTCGTATTTGGCCTTGTAGGCTGCCTGGTTGATCTTGGCGTCTTCTTCCCACAGGTAGGAGTAGGCCAGGTCGATGGTCATGTCGTCGTTCGGGCTCCAGCCGGCACCGAAGCTGATGATCTTGCGGTCACCGGTCGGGATGCGTGGCGAACGGTTGACGTTGTTGGTCGGCGACTGGTCGACGGTGAAGCCGGTGCGCAGGGTCCATTCCTTGTTCAGCTTGTAGGAAGCACCGATGGCGTGGGCCCAGGTGTCATGCCATTTCTGCTCTTCGCTGATGCGACCCAGGCCGGCGGCCTGCAGCAGGGGCGGAACACCTTCGTTCTCGACGGTGATGGCTTCCAGGCGGCTCCAGCGGGTCCAGGTGCTGCCTGCGTAGAGGGTCCAGTGGTCATCCAGCTCGTGGGTGATCGAAAGGTCCACAGACTCCGGGGTCTTGATCTTCAGCGAGGCATCGTACTTGGAGCCGTTGAGTGCGCCGATGTACTGGTTGGTGACCTTGGTCTTGCCTTCCAGCTTGTAATCGACCATCGAGTGGTAGGTCAGGCCGACGCGGGTGCTGTCGGTAGCCTGGACCAGGATGCCGATGTTGTAGCCGACCGCGGTGTCGTCACCGGAGATCTTCACCTTGCCGTCGTTCAGGCCAGGTGCCGGCGGACGGGTGGCGGACTCCAGGGTGCCGTCGATGCGGTTGATGGTCGGGCCGAAGCCGATCGAGACCTTGTCGTTGAAGGCATAGCTGACGGTCGGTTGCAGGGTGATGACTTGCACTTCGCTCTTGCTGCCGTAGTAGCGGCCGGCGAAACCGTTCTCGTAGTCGGTGACCAGGCCGAATGGCACGTACATGCCGAAGCCGAAGCTCCAGTGTTCGTCGATCGGCTTGACGTAGTAGCCCATCGGGACGCCCACGGTCGGAACCATGTCGCCATCGTTGGAGCCTGCGGCGCCACCGGTTTGCTTGATGTCGGTCTTGGCGATCACGGCAGCGCCGCCGACGGTAACTTGCTCGCGCTTCAGGCGCGACATGCCGGCAGGGTTGCCGTACACGGTGCTGGCATCATCGGCGGCCGAGGAACGACCGGCGAAACCGGTGCCCATGCCGCTGACGCTTTGTTCGTTGAGTGCGAAACCGCTGGCGAGCAGGTTGGAAGAGGCCAGGGTAACGGCAAGTGCCAGGGTGCTTTTGATGAGTGTGACTTTTTTCATTATTAGAAACTCCAGGGGATCACCGGGGCGCAAATTACCAACATTTTCTGGCCCGCGCTATAGGCTGTATCGCCGGAGATAGAGCGGTTTTGTAGGACAATCCGACCAGAGTTGGCAATTTATTCCATTCAGCGTTGTTGTAGTTTTCCTAACATGCCTGATGTTCCACCGGCGCGACGCAGGCCTGCCAGGCCCGGGTGAAGTCGCGCAGCCGGCCTTGCGGCTGGAAAATCTGACGCCAGATTTTCGCCAGTCCGAGCAGGTCGTCGGGTTCCGGCAAATGTGGCGCCTGCTCTTCGATCAGCATCCATGCGATGG
Organism: Pseudomonas ulcerans; assembly: GCF_036324125.1. Classification (NCBI taxonomy): domain Bacteria; kingdom Pseudomonadati; phylum Pseudomonadota; class Gammaproteobacteria; order Pseudomonadales; family Pseudomonadaceae; genus Pseudomonas; species Pseudomonas ulcerans. The sequence continues at coordinate 37,691 of NZ_JAZDQN010000034.1, forward strand.
CGGTGGCGTAGCGCAGGTTCACCGTCAGTTCCAGATGAGGTCCGTTGAGAAAAGCATGCTGACTAGCCAGACCGCGGACGAGGCTCGCCAGTTCCGGATCGCGGGCAAGAAAGTGATCCCAGACCGCTTGGTGACGCAGTTCGGCAATACGGTACAAGCCGTGACCGCGGCGATCGTGAAGGGCTGCGCCAAGGGCCGACTGGCTGGCCGCCACGCCCAGCAGCAGGGCTTCGGCGCAGGGGCTGTGGCGTTCCAGGTAGATCAGCGTCGGCCGGATCACGTATTGGCTCAACTCGCTCGCGGCGATACCCATGATGCCCTCGAACTGGAAAGTGGCCGGCGGGACGCTGGTGCTTGGCAGCAGGGTGGATCGGGGTCAGGCCCGCCGGAAGCGGACAAGGCCGCTTGAGTTGAAGTGTAGTGTCATAATCCGGTTGTAAAGGGCTGTTTTTAAATCATTTCCGGCATTTCGTTATAGATCATATGCCGATCGGTGCTTAACAGCGCAGAGGAGCAAACGGCTCAGGCAGATAGCGAAAGCCCCTCGAACGAGGGGCTTTGGAGTGAGTGGTCCATCAGGCGATCAACGCCTGACGGGTCCGGTCGATCACCGCCTGCAGCGGCTCGGCACGGGAGTATTGCTCGGGGTACAGGCGTTCGCTGTGCTGGGCGATGCCGTTGTCATCGACCAGGGTGAAGCTGAAGCTGTTCTTGCGCGAGGCGAGAATGATGCAGTTCAGCGGCGCGAAGGCCTGGGACAGGGTGCGGATGGCCGCTTGGGTGTGGCTGTTGTGATTCATCATTGTTGGACGTTCCTGCATGAGATACGGCTAGTTTGAGCCGTATATATTTCAAACGTTCCAGTGACGCGGCCCTTCAGGGCAAATGCGGCAGAACCTGTCTGGAACAGGGCAGCCAGTGATCGAGCGCAATATAAGGTAGTGGCGCCTTGGGCTGACTGGTAGGTACTTCGGAAGACGGGCAGCACGCCAGGGCAATAGGTTCTGCGCCTCTGGGTGAGATCCTGTTCAGTCTGCTGGTGTGGGCTCGGCGGGGCGAGTATGGAGTGGCCCGGGGAGCTTTTGCCTTGGCGGGTCCTGGTTTCAGCAGGATGGCCCTGTGAGGGAGGGCGATGCTGCAAGGACCGCTTTGGCCAGAATTGACTTTCAGCTTGGTACTAACGGCGGCGAAGATACCGGCTTCCGTGCTCGCTGGCAAGTTTTTTCATCTTTCTTGCGGCGAGCCGATCATTATGTCCATTTTGACTCTCCCTGGGAAGCCCCGATCTTCGCCGCGAACGGCCGCGATGGTGCAGGGCATCGCCTCGCTTTGGGGCGCTTGTACACACGTGGGGCGACCTGTGTCACAACTTTGTAACGCCCCTGTAGAGCCAGCCCATTGACCTGTCCGTACTGACAAGTCAATGAAAAAAAACACTTTTTTTAGCTGGTGAAAAAATCGACAGTTTGACTGGAGGCCCCATTCCACCGGGGTTTGCGGGGTGTCGGGAGCGGTTGTCCACTGAGTTATCCACAGCTTCTGTGGATTGTCCCGAGCGGTTGCTCTAGAACGGGCGTGCCAGCAAGTCGAAGGCTGTCGGACAATTCTCCGGTGAGGTAGTACTGGCTAAAAAATCACCTCGGAAAGGTCAAGAAAAAAGATCAGAAATTTCTAAAAAAACTTCAGAAATAACCAAGGCGGTCGTCGGAAAAGTCGGGTAGAGTGCGCGCCCCAAGAAGTATCTCACCTGCTTTTATGAAGTTTCGCGGTCGATCCTCCGATTCAAATCCTCCCTCCAAAGCCCTTCCCGAACCCAGGCGCCTGTCGCTGAAGGTCGCATTGTGGCTGCTCGACAATCCACGTCTTGGCGACAAGCCCCAGGTCAAGCATTTTGCCGGGCGCCTGCTCAAGCAGCCGGCCCGCGAAGGGGTGGTGGTGGCGCAGTCGCGCCTGGGGCAAATGCTCTGTCGCGATTGCGGCAATGCCCGCGACCGCCGTATCGGCCATGAGTTGCTGCGCCAGGCGGCCCGGGCCGGGGACCAGCGCGCCCAGGTGGAACTGCGCCAATTGCTGCGCGACTGAGAACGCGGGCTGGTAAGCTCGGCGGGACTTTTTCCGAGGGGTGAGCATGCTGTCGATGGTTGCAATGGATCTGACCAGCTTGGTGCTGGGTGTGTTGCTCGCGGCCGTGCCGGCGGCGGTGCTGCTGGTACGTTGGCAGCGCCAGCACAGCGAGCGCCAGGCGCAACTGGCCTTGCAGGAAGAGCGTCTGAACAGCGCCTTGCTGGCCCAGGAAGGCTTGCAGGCGCAACTGGATGCCAGCCGCGACGAGATCAGCGACCTGAGCCAGGCCAACAGCGCCAAGCAGGCCAGTCTCGCCGCCCAGGCCCGCGAGCTGGACCTGCTGCAGATCGACCGCGACAACGCCCGCGACGCCGCCCACGCCTGGAACCTCGAACGCAGTGCCCGCGAAGCCGAACTGCGCCGCCTCGATGCCCGCTGCGCCGCCCTCGACGCCGAGCTGCGCGAGCAGCAGGACAGCCACGCCCAGCGTCTCGCCGACCTGCAGGGCTCTCGCGACGAGCTGCGTGCCCAGTTCGCCGAAATGGCCACGAAGATCTTCGACGAGCGCGAGCAGCGCTTCGCCCAGACCAGCCAGCAGCACCTCGGCCAGTTGCTCGATCCCCTCAAGGAGCGCATCCAGGCCTTCGAGAAACGCGTGGAAGAAAGCTACCAGCAGGAGGCCCGCGAGCGTTTCTCCCTGGGCAAGGAACTGGAACGCCTGCAACAGCTCAACCTGCGCCTGAGCGACGAGGCGACCAACCTGACCCAGGCCCTCAAGGGGCAGAAGACCCAGGGCAACTGGGGCGAGCTGATCCTGGAGAAGGTCCTGGAGCATGCCGGCCTGGAAAAGGGCCGCGAATACCAGACCCAGGTCAGCCTGAAGAGCGCCGACGGCGAGCGCTTCCAGCCCGACGTGCTGATCATGCTGCCGGGCGACAAGCAGGTTGTAGTCGATTCCAAGGTCAGCCTGACCGCCTACCAGCAGTTCATCGGGGCCAGCGAAGAGGATGTCGCCCAGGCCGCGCTGAAGCAGCACGTGCACTCCCTGCGCAGCCACGTGAAGGGCCTGTCGAGCAAGGACTACAACCGTCTCGACGGCCTTACCAGCCTGGATTTCGTCCTGCTCTTCGTGCCCATCGAAGCGGCGTTCTCGGCGGCGCTGCAGGCCGAGCCGAACCTGTTCCAGGAAGCCTTCGACCGGCAGATCGTGATCGTCAGCCCCACCACCCTGCTGGCCACCCTGCGGGTCATCGACAGCCTGTGGAAGCAGGAACGGCAGAGCCAGAACGCCCGGGAAATCGCCGAGCGCGCCGGCTGGCTGTACGACAAGTTCGTGCTGTTCATCCAGGACCTGGACGAGCTGGGCAACCGCCTGCAGCAGGTGGACAAGGCCTACGCGGCGGCGCGCAACAAGCTCTGCGAGGGGCGCGGCAACCTGATCAGTCGCAGCGAACAGCTCAAGCTGCTCGGAGCCCGCGCCAGCAAGAGCCTGCCCGCCGACCTGCTGGAGAAGGCCATGGCTGCCGGCGACGGCAACCCGGCCAACGACGGGCTTATTGCACCAGGCTCAGATGCCGATTGAGCAGGGCGCGCAGGGCCGCCGGCTTGACCGGCTTGCTCAGGTAGTCGAGACCGGCGGCATGTACCTTGGCCATGGTCTCGCCATGCCCGTCGGCGCTGATCACCACCCCCGGCACCGGCTCGCCCAGGCGGGTCCGTAGCCAGGCCATCAGCTCGGTGCCGATCTCGCCGTCGTCGAGGTGATAGTCCACCAGCGCCAGGTGCGGGCGCAGCCCCTTGTCCAGCAGTGCCGCGCATTCTTCGCGGTTGCGCGCGGTCCACACCTGGCAGCCCCAGCGACTGAGCAGGCTGTTCATGCCGATCAGGATGCTGTCCTCGTTGTCCACGCACAGCACCTGCAGCCCCGCCAGCGGTTGTCCCGCCTGCTCCGGCGTCTTTACCGGTTCCGGCGCGTGGGCGCTGGCCAGCGGCACGCTGACCCGGAACACGCTGCCCTTGCCGGTCCAGGAGCGCACTTCCAGCGGATGGCCGAGCACCTTGCACAGCCCGTCGGCGATCGCCAGGCCGAGCCCCAGGCCTTTCTCGGCACGGGTCTGGTGGCTGTCGAGGCGTTTGAATTCCTCGAAGATCACCTGCAGCTTGTCATCGGCGATGCCCGGGCCGCGGTCCCACACTTCCAGCCACAGGTTGCCCTTGTCGCGGCGCACGCCCAGCAGGATCGGGCTCTTGCCGTAGCGGAAGGCGTTGGTCAGGAAGTTCTGCAGGATCCGTCGCAGCAGCTTCATGTCGCTGTGCACCCGCAGGCGGCTGCCGCGTACGCGGAAGTCCAGGCCGTGCTCCCGGGCCAGTACGGTGAACTCGGCGCCGAGGGTGTCGAACAGTTCGTTGAGGGCGAAGGGCTTGGCGTCCGGCGTGATCTTGCCGTTCTCCAGGCGCGAGATGTCCAGCAGATCGCTGATCAGCTCTTCCGCCGAGCGCAGCGAGCTGTCCATGTGCTGCACCAGTTGCTGGGCCTCCGTCGACAGGCCCTCGGCCTGGTGCGACAGCGCTGCGGAGAACAGCCGTGCGGCGTTCAGCGGTTGCATCAGGTCATGGCTGACGGCGGCGAGGAAGCGGGTCTTGGACTTGTTCGCGGCTTCGGCGTGGCTCTTCGCCTCGGTGAGCGCCAGGTTCAGTTGCGACAGCTCGCGGGTGCGCTCTGCGACCCGCTGTTCGAGGCTTTCGTTGGAGTCCTTGAGTACCTTCTCTGCTTCGCGGAACGGGGTGATGTCGGTGAAGCTCATGACGAAGCCGCCGCCGGGCATCGGGTTACCGATCAGCTCGATCACCCGGCCGTTGGGGAACAGGCGCTCGGAGGTGTGCGCACGGCCCTGGCGCATCCAGTGCAGGCGCCGCGCCACGTGGACCTGGGCTTCGCCGGGGCCGCACAGGCCGCGCTCGGCGTTGTAGCGGATGATGTCGGCAATCGGCCGGCCGACGCTGATCAGCCCGTCCGGGTAGTTGAACAGTTCCAGGTAGCGGCGGTTCCAGGCCACCAGGCGCAGGGACTGGTCGACCACGCTGATGCCCTGGCTGATGTTCTCGATCGCGCCTTGCAGCAGGGCGCGGTTGAATTGCAGCACCTCGGAGGCTTCGTCGGCGATGCGCACCACGTCTTCCAGCTGCATGTCGCGGCCTTCGATGGCCGCCTTGACCACCGCTCTCGTCGACGAGGTGCCGAGCACGCCGGCGAGCAGGCGTTCGGTGTGCTCGATCCATTCGCCATCGGCGTTCTGGTTGGGGTTGAAGCCCTTGCCCTGGCGGTAGGCGAAGCGGATGAAGCTCTGGCGTGCGCGTTCCTCGCCAACGAAGCGCGCGGCGAGGTGCAGCAGGTCGTCGATCTGCACCGCCAGCAGCGAGCGGTTGCTCGGCCGCGCGCTGCTTTGCTGGCCGATGAAGCGCCCGGCCTGCCAGTGTTCGGTGACCCGGGTGCGGGAGAGGATCGAGACCCAGGCGAAGACGATGAAGTTGCCCGCCAGGGACAGCACCACGCCCTGGGTCAGCGGGGTGATCGGCAGGCCCAGCGGGTTGCCGTGCAGCCAGTCCAGGCCGGGGAACACGGTCAGCGGCCAGCCCAGGCTGTGGGCGGTGATCGGCAGGACCAGGGTGTAGAACCAGAGGAAGGTGCCGGTGGCCAGGCCGGCGAACACGCCGCGGCGGTTGGCCTGCTTCCAGTACAGCGCGCCAAGCATGGCCGGGGTCAGCTGGGTCACGGCGGCGAAGGCGATCTGGCCGATGGTGGCCAGGCTCGCGGTGGAGCCCAGCAGGCGGTAGCTGACGTAGGCCAGCAGGAGGATGACCACGATGGTCACCCGACGCACCGTGAGCATCCAGTGGCGGAAGGCTTCGAACGGGCGCTCGGCGTTGTTGCGGCGCAGCAGCCAGGGCAGCAGCATGTCGTTGGAGACCATGGTCGACAGCGCCACCGCCTCGACGATGACCATGCCGGTGGCCGCCGAAGCACCTCCGATGAAGGCCAGCAGGGCCAGGCTCGGGTGGGCCTCGGCCAGGGGCAGGCTGATGACGAAGGAGTCGGAGATCACCGAATCGGGCAGGAGCATTTGCCCGGCCAGGGCGATGGGCACCACGAACAGCGCGGCGAGCACCAGGTACAGGGGGAAGACCCAGCGTGCCAGGCGCATGTCCTGGGGCTCGATGTTCTCCACCACGGTGACCTGGAACTGCCGTGGCAGGCAGATGATCGCCATCATCGCCACCCCGGTCTGCACCACCATGGACGGCCAGTTGATGGTCTCTTGCCAGTAGCTGTCCAGCGCAGGCGCGGCGCGGGCCTGGCTGAGCAGGTCGTCGAAGCCGTCGTAGAGGTTGAAGACGACGAAGGCGCCGACGGCGAGGAAAGCCAGCAGCTTGACGATGGCCTCGAAGGCGATCGCCAGGACCATGCCGCGGTGGTGCTCGGTAACGTCCAGGCTGCGGGTGCCGAAGACGATGGAGAACAGCGCCAGCACCAGCGACACCACCAGCGCGGTGTCCTGCACGCGGCTGCCGGTGGCGTCGGCATTGGCGCCGATCAGCAGGTTGACGCCTAGCACGATGCCCTTGAGCTGCAGGGCGATGTAGGGCAGCACGCCCACCAGGCAGATGAGCGCCACCACCACCGCCAGGGTCTGCGACTTGCCGTAGCGCGCGGCAATGAAGTCGGCGATGGAGGTGATGTTCTCCTGCTTGCTGATGAGCACCATCTTCTGCAGCACCCAGGGCGCGAACATCATCAGCAGCACCGGGCCGAGGTAGATCGGCAGGAACGCCCAGAGCTGCTCGGCGGCCTGGCCGACGGCGCCGAAGAAGGTCCAGCTGGTGCAGTACACCGCCAGCGACAGGCTGTACACCCAGGCCCGCAGGCGCGGCGGCAGCGGCGTGCCGCGGCGGTCGCCGTAGAAGGCAATGGCGAACATGACGGCCATATAGGCCAGGGCGACCACCGCGATCAGCCCGCTGGACAACGACATGATGACTCCGAAGCAAATAACTGTTTACCACCACGATCAGTCAGTCTGGCACGTCGCCGACGCTTCGTCAGCGCCGACCAAGGTCGCAGCGGCAGGGCGTCGCAGGGCGTTGGAGGGGTGAGTATCTGCAATATCGATAACAGATAGAGAAAATAACCGTTATATGGATATTCCTTTTGGTTGTAGGGTGGTTCCACCTCATCAGAGGACAGGAGACAACCACCATGCCATGCCAGACCGCCACCCATCCGTTGCGCCCTTTCAGCCAGCTGGCGCACCCCCGTGAAGTGATCCGCCAGTTCACCCCGAACTGGTTCGCCGTGGTCATGGGCACCGGGGTGCTGGCCCTGGCCTTGCCACAGGCATTCCCCGGCCTGCGCGGTGTCGCCGAGGGGCTGTGGTGGCTGGCGATCGGTCTTTTCGTGCTGTTTAGCCTGCTCTACGGCGCGCGCTGGGTGCTGTTCTTCCATGAGGCGCGGCGGATCTTCGGGCATTCCACCGTCTCGATGTTCTTCGGCACCATCCCCATGGGCCTGGCGACGCTGCTCAACGGCGCCCTGGTATTCGGCCTGGCGCGCTTCGGCGATGGCCTGCTGCCTTGGGTGGAGGCGCTGTGGTGGCTCGACGTGGGCCTGGCGCTGCTGTGTGGCGTGGCCATTCCGTTCCTGATGTTCACCCGCCAGGAGCACAGCATCGACCAGATGACCGCGGTCTGGCTGTTGCCGGTGGTGGCGGCAGAAGTGGCGGCGGCCAGCGGTGGCCTGCTGGCGCCGCACCTAACCGATGGTGCGCGGCAGTTCCAGGTGCTGATCACCAGCTACGTGCTGTGGGCTGTGTCGCTACCGGTGGCGTTCAGCATCCTCACCATCCTTATCCTGCGCATGGCCCTGCACAAGTTGCCGCCGGCGCACATGGCGGCGTCGAGCTGGCTGGCGCTGGGGCCGATCGGCACCGGGGCGCTGGGCATGTTGCTGCTGGGCGGTGATGCGCCGGCGATCTTCGCCGCCAATGGCCTGGCCGGGTTCGGCGAAATCGCCCGGGGGATCGGGCTGATCGCCGGGGTCGTGTTGTGGGGCTGCGGGTTCTGGTGGTTGCTGACGGCGGTCCTGATCACCCTCAAGCATGTGCACCAGGGCATGCCGTTCAACCTGGGCTGGTGGGGCTTCACCTTTCCGCTGGGGGTGTATGCCCTGGCCACGCTGAAGCTGGCGAACTGGTTGGGTCTCGGGTTCTTCCAGGGCATGGGGGCGCTGCTGGTGCTGGCGCTGGTGGGGTTGTGGCTGCTGGTGGGCTGGCGGACCTTGTGCGGGGCTTGGCGTGGCGAGCTGTTCGTATCGCCTTGCATCAAGGGTGTGTGAAACCTGAAGAAACGTGAAGGGCCGACGGGATCTGGCCCTGGGAAGGTGTTCTGCGGCAAAGTGTGGCTTTTCCCGCGCTCGGCGCCTCAAATCACAAAGCCCGACCAGGTACATGGACGATGAGCCACACCTCGCAGTTCACCTTGCTCAAGAAACGTCGCTTCTTGCCGTTCTTCATCACCCAGTCCCTGGGTGCCTTCAACGACAACCTGTACAAGCAGTCGCTGATCCTGGCGATTCTCTACAAGCTGAGCATCGGCGGCGACGGTTCGATGCTGGTCAACCTCTGCGCCTTGCTGTTCATCCTGCCGTTCTTCCTGTTCTCGGCCCTGGCCGGGCAGTTCGGCGAGAAGTACGCCAAGGACGCGCTGATTCGCACCATCAAGCTGGCCGAGGTGGTGATCATGGCCATCGGCGCCGTCGGCTTCCTTTATAACCAGCTGTGGCTGATGCTCCTGGCGCTGTTTGCCATGGGCACCCACTCGGCGCTGTTCGGTCCGGTCAAGTATTCGATCCTGCCCCAGGCCCTGCACGAGGAAGAACTGGTGGGCGGCAACGGCCTGGTGGAGATGGGCACCTTCCTGGCGATCCTGGCCGGGACCATCGCCGCCGGGGTGATGATGTCTTCCACTGCCTACGCCCCGGTGGTCGCCTGCGGCATCGTCCTCACCGCGGCCCTCGGTTACCTGGCCAGCCGCTTCATCCCCCGCGCCGCTGCCGCATCGCCGGAGTTGAAGCTGCAATGGAACATCTTCGCCCAGACCGGCGCCACCCTGCGCCTGGGCCTGGGCCAGACCCCGGCGGTGTCCCGCTCCATCGTCGGCAACTCGTGGTTCTGGTTCGTCGGCGCCATCTACCTGACCCAGATCCCGGCCTATGCCCAGATGTGGATGCACGGCGACGAAACCGTGGTCACCCTGATCCTCACCCTGTTCTCGGTGGGTATCGCCCTCGGCTCGCTGCTCTGCGAGCGTCTCAGCGGGCGCAAGGTGGAGATCGGCCTGGTGCCGTTCGGTTCGTTCGGGCTGACCCTGTTCGGCCTGCTCTGGTGGTGGCATTCCGGGGATATCCCGGCCGCTGCCGCGCCTTATGACTGGCTGGCCCTGCTGGGCATGGCCAAGGCCTGGTGGATCCTGCTGTCGATCGTCGGTCTCGGTGTGTTCGGCGGCTTCTACATCGTGCCGCTCTATGCACTGATCCAGGCACGCACCCCGGAAGACCAGCGGGCCCGGGTGATTGCCGCGAACAACATCCTCAACGCACTGTTCATGGTGGTCTCGGCCATCGTCACCATGCTCCTGCTCGGCGTGGCCGGGCTGGAGATCCCGCAGCTGTTCCTGGTGGTGTCGTTGCTCAACATCGCGGTCAACGGCTACATCTTCAAGATCGTCCCCGAGTTCAGCATGCGCTTCATGATCTGGCTGCTGAGCCATTCCATGTACCGGGTCAAGCACCGCGACCTGGAGCGGATCCCCGATGAAGGCGCGGCGCTGCTGGTGTGCAACCACGTGTCGTTCGTCGATGCCTTGCTGATCGCCGGGGCGGTGCGCCGGCCGATGCGCTTCGTCATGTACTACAAGATCTACAACCTGCCCGTATTGAACTTCGTGTTCCGTACCGCCGGGGCGATTCCCATCGCCGGGCGCAACGAAGACCGCGCCACCTACGACCGTGCCTTCGAGCGCATTGCCCACTACCTGGAGGAGGGCGAGCTGGTGTGCATCTTCCCCGAAGGCAAGCTGACCCTGGATGGCGAGATCGACGAGTTCAAGGGCGGCGTGCGGCTGATCCTCGAACGCACGCCGGTCCCGGTGATCCCGTTGGCGTTGCAAGGATTGTGGGGGAGTTTCTTCAGCCGGGATCCGGCCAAGGGTTTTTTCCGCCGCTTCTGGTCGCGGGTGACCCTGGTGGCCGGCACCGCGATTCCGGGGGAACAGGCGGAGCCGGCGCTGCTGCGTGAGCGGGTAGGGGAGTTGCGCGGGGAGATTCGCTAATAAGAGGTCAGCTTGCGCTGACCTTCAGGCCGACCAGGCCGGCGATGATCAACGCCACGCTGACCAGGCGCACCAGGGCCATGGATTCGCCGAACAGGATGATCCCGGCGATCACCGTGCCCACCGCGCCGACGCCGGTCCAGATGGCGTAGGCGGTGCCCAGCGGCAGTTCCTTCATGGCCAGGCCGAGCAGGCCGAGGCTGACGGCCATGGCGGCGACGGTGAGGACGGTGGGCAGGGGGCGGGTGAAGCCGTCAGTGTATTTCAGGCCGACAGCCCAGCCGACTTCGAAAAGGCCGGCGAAGAACAGGATGATCCAGGACATGGTGGGTACTCCATCAGGTGATGGGGCCGTCCCCGGATGTTCACGCGGTGCGTCGCGAGGCCGTCCTCGCAGTGCGCACTATAGTGCACATTTCCAGGGGCAAGGGCAAATCCACAGGACCAAGGGGCCGCCAGGCGGCCCCCGGGTATATCAGATTCCCTGCGGAATCTCTTCCCCACCCAGCGCCTCGAACAGCGCCGGCAGGAACTCGGTGAAGGTCAGCATCATCAGGGTGAAGCTGGCATCCAGCTGCCCCAGTGCTTCTTCACCGCCATCTTCCTCGGCCTGGTCCTGCAGCAGTTCCTCGAACTTCAGGCGCTTGATCACCGTCTTGTCGTCCAGCACGAACGACAGCTTGTCTTGCCAGGCCAGAGACAGCTGGGTGACCTGCTTGCCGGTGCCCAGGTGCATCTGGATCTCGTCGCTGGTCAGGTCCTGGCGCTTGCAGCGGACGATGCCGCCGTCTTCGTGGGTGTCGCGCAGTTCGCATTCGTCCAGCACGTGGAAGTCGGGCGCGGCCTGCTGGTTCTTCACCCAGTCGGTCATGGTCGCGCTCGGGGCGATCTTCACGGTCACCGGACGCACCGGCAGCGAGCCCATGACTTCACGCAGGGTCGACAGCAGGTCTTCGGCACGCTTGGCGCTGGCCGAGTTGACCAGGATCAGGCCCAGCTTCGGCGCGATGGCGGCGAAAATCATCGCCCGACGAATGAAAGCGCGGGGCAGGAAGGCCTGGACGATCTCGTCCTTGATCTGGTCGCGTTCCTTCTTGTAGACCTTGCGCATCTGCTCGGCCTCGATCTCTTCTACCTTCTCCTTGACCGCGTCGCGCACGACACTGCCTGGCAGGATGCGTTCTTCCTTGCGCGCGGCGATCAGCAGGAAGTCACCACTGACGTGCACCAGCGGCGCGTCCTCGCCCTTGCCGAACGGAGCGACGAAGCCATAGGTGGTCAACTCCTGGCTGGCGCATGGGCGGGCAGGCTTGCTGGCGAGGGCCGCTTCCAGCGCTTCGGCGTCGAACGGGATGTCCTGGGTCAGGCGATAGCTCAGCAGGTTTTTGAACCACATGGGGCGAATCTCTCCTCATTACATAAGGGGGGCATTATTCTCCGAGCGACGCTTCCAGGCCAACCCCGCTAAGTCGTTGGAACGCCTGAAAAATTTTTTTCAAAAAGTGCTTTACAGACCCTGGGGTGCTCCGTAGAATGCGCGCCACACCGAGACGATGGGTGATTAGCTCAGCCGGGAGAGCATCTGCCTTACAAGCAGAGGGTCGGCGGTTCGATCCCGTCATCACCCACCACTTCTCAGTGTTACGCGCAGCGGTAGTTCAGTCGGTTAGAATACCGGCCTGTCACGCCGGGGGTCGCGGGTTCGAGTCCCGTCCGCTGCGCCATATTCGCTTCCAGGGCCCACTGAACACCCGGAAGCAACAGAGAAAGCGACCTTAGGGTCGCTTTTTTTGTTTCTACCTTTCCTTCTTCGCGCTGCGTTGGTGCACGGCTCACCACGGCGGTGCAGCGATCGTCACCCTGTTTCCCTTCAAACTCCCTGAATCCGGGCTTGCGGCTGTTCTGGCGCGTCCCTTGCTTTGTCCTGCCTATCAGGCAATCAACGTCGATTGCCCCATTCACGACAAAGGCGCCGTGTCGCTCCCCTGTTCATTCAGGCCGGAGCGGCAGGGCGCCTTTTTGTTTTTGCGAGGGAGTCAGGGTCATGGCCAGCACGACGGTGCGCAGTGTCTGCCCGTATTGCGGTGTCGGTTGCGGCATCGTCATGAGCGTGGCGGACAACCAGGTCATCAAGGTCAGCGGCGACAAACAGCACCCGAGCAATTTCGGCCGGCTGTGCACCAAGGGCCTGAGTTGCCACCAGCCGCTGCGCGAGTCCGGGCGCATGGAACACGCCTGGTTGCGCGACCAGCGCCAGCGCGACCCGGCGCGCCTGGGCATGGATGCGGCCATCGAACAGACCGCCCGGCGCCTGCGCGGGATCATCGATGAGCATGGTCCTGACGCCGTGGCGCTGTACGTGTCCGGGCAGATGTCGCTGGAAGCCCAGTACCTGGCCAACAAGCTGGTGAAGGGCTTTATCCGCAGCCGCCATATCGAATCCAACTCGCGCCTGTGCATGGCCAGCGCCGGCAGTGGCTACAAGCTGTCCCTGGGCGCCGACGGGCCGCCGGGCAGCTACCAGGATTTCGACAAGGCCGAGGTGTTCTTCGTCATCGGCGCGAACATGGCCGACTGTCATCCGATCCTCTTCCTGCGCCTGCTCGACCGCCTCAAGGCCGGCGCCCGCCTGATCGTGGTCGACCCGCGGCGCAGCGCCACGGCGGACAAGGCCGACCTGTTCCTGCAGATTCGCCCCGGTACCGATCTCGCGCTGATCAATGGCTTGCTGCACCTGCTTCACCAGAATGGCCATACCGACGGCGCGTTCATCCAGCGCTACACCGAAGGCTGGGACGAGATGCCGGCCTTTCTCGCCGACTACACCCCGGCGCGGGTGGCGGACATCACCGGGCTCGACGAAGCCGCCATCCGCCAGGCCGCGGCCTGGATCGGCGAAGCCAAGGACTGGATGAGCTGCTGGACCATGGGCCTGAACCAGAGCATCCACGGCACCTGGCACACCAACGCGCTGTGCAACCTGCACCTGGCCAGCGGGGCGATCTGCCGACCAGGCAGCGGACCCTTCTCGCTCACCGGTCAGCCCAATGCCATGGGCGGGCGGGAAATGGGCTACATGGGGCCTGGGCTGCCGGGGCAGCGCTCGGCGCTGGTGGAGGCGGACCGGCAGTTCGTCGAGCGGCTATGGGAGATTGCGCCCGGTAGCCTGCGGGCGGAAGCGGGCGAGGGCACCATCGGCCTGTTCGAGCGCATGGCGGCCGGCGAAGTGAAGGCCTGCTGGATCATCTGCAGCAATCCGGTGGCCAGCGTCGCCAATTGCCAGCGGGTGATCGACGGGCTGCGTGCGGCGGAACTGGTGATCAGCCAGGACGCCTTTCTCGACACGGAAACCAACCGCTACGCCGACATCCTCCTGCCCGCCGCGCTGTGGGCCGAGTCCGAAGGGGTGATGATCAATTCCGAACGCAACCTGACCCTGACCACCAAGGCGGTGGAGCCGCCCGGCGAGAGCCTGCCCGACTGGCAGATCATTGCCCGTGTCGCCTGTGCCATGGGCTACGCGCAAGGCTTCAGCTACGCCAGTGCGCAAGAGGTGTTCGACGAGATCCGCCGGGCCTGGAACCCGGCCACCGGCTACGACCTGCGGGGCCTGGACTACGCAAGACTGCGCTCTGGCCCGCAACAATGGCCCTGCGAGCCGGGGCGGGAGGATAGCCGCAGTCCGCTGCGCTATCTCAACAACGGCTTGAGCCAGACGCAAAGGCTGGATGCCGGGGATATCGTCTTCCCTACCTCCAGCGGCAGGGCGCGTTTCTTCGCCCGTCCGTGGCTGCCGCCTGCAGAACTCCCGGACGAAAACTACCCGTTGGTCCTCAATACCGGCCGCGTCCAGCACCAGTGGCACACCCTCACCAAGACCGGCAAGGTCGCCAGCCTGAACAAGCTTGAGCCCGGACCCTTTCTGGAAATCCACCCGGACGACGCTGCCGCCCTCGGCATTGCCGAGAAGGACCAGGTCGAGGTGCGGTCGCGGCGCGGACAGGCCGTGCTGCCCGCGCGGATCACCACGCGGATGATGCCTGGTAACTGCTTTGCGCCGTTCCACTGGAACGATCTCTATGGCGAGCAACTGGCGATCAACGCGGTGACCTGCGACGCGGTCGATCCGCTGTCGCTGCAACCCGCCTTCAAGCACTGCGCCGTGGCTCTGACCCGGGTCGGCGGTGAGCGCCTCGATGTCCTGCAACTCGATCCCGCCATTCCCGAGGAGACCCGGTCGATGCCTACCGATACCCTGCGTCAGGTCCTTGGCCTGGGCGCCGTGCCTGCGCTGACCCTGGCCGAGGGCGAACAGCACTATCTGCAGGGCTTCCTGCTCGGCCTGGATGCGGCGCGCCACGACGGCGTGCCGACCCTGCCGGCCAACGCACCGCTGGCGCCCGCGCGGCGACTGTTCATCGACGGCGTGCTCGCGGGCCTGTATTCCCGCAGCACCGCCGCGGCGTTGCCGGCGCCGGTCGAAGCGCCGCCCAGCCCGCCGCACTGGGTACTCTGGGCCTCGCAGACCGGCAACAGCGAGGCCCTGGCCGAACGTTGCGCCGCGCACCTGCGGGAGGCAGGACTGGCGGTGCAACTGGAATGCATGGAAGCCGCTCAACCTGAACGGATCGGCGAGGCCGCGAGCCTGCTGCTTATCACCAGCACCTTTGGCGATGGCGACGCCCCGGACAGCGCCGCAGCGTTCTGGCAGGCGTTGCAGGGCGAGCCCGGCGACTGGGCGAAGCGGCCCTACGCGGTGCTGGCGCTGGGGGACTCCAGCTACGACCAGTTCTGTGGCTTCGGCCGCAAGCTCGACCAGCGCCTTGCCGAACTGGGGGGGCAGCGGCTGCTGGAACGGGTCGAATGCGAGCCGGATTTCGACGAACCCTTCGCTGGCTGGTTGCAGGCGCTGACGGCGAAGCTGGCGCAAGGAGCGGTGCCGGTGGCCGAGGTCGAAAAAGCGGCGTTCGCCAGGCAGTCACCGTTGCCCGCACGACTTCTGGAAAACCGCCTGCTCAACGGGCCCGGGGCGAGCAAGGAAACCCGGCAGATCGTCTTCGACCTGGGCGACAGCGGGTTGTCCTACCAGGCCGGTGATGCCTTGGGCGTATGGCCGCGCAACTGTCCGGCGCTGGTGGAGGAAATCCTCGCGTGCAGCGGGCTGGACGCCGATGTCGAGGTCTCGCTCAAGGGACAGGCGCCGATGACGCTGCGCGAGGCGCTGGGCGGTTATCTGGAGATCGGCCGGGTCACGCCACAGTGGCAGGAGCGCTTCGCCGCCTCGCACCAGGGGTTTCCCAAGGACAAGGACGCCCTGTGGGGGCGGCAACTGGCGGACCTGCTCGTCGAGTTCCCGCTGTCGTTGCCGCTGGCGGACTGGCTGGCCCTGCTCAAGCCGTTGCAGCCGCGGCTGTACTCCATCAGTTCCAGTCCGCGCAAGCATCCGCGCCAGGTGCACCTGACGCTGTCGACGGTGCGCTACGGCCAGCGCAAGGGCGTGTGCTCGACCTTCCTCGCGGATCGTGCCGGCGAGATGCAGGTGGCCATCTTTCCCCAGCCGTCGGCGCATTTCCACCTGCCCGAGGACGATGGCCGGCCGGTGATCATGGTCGGCCCGGGGACGGGGATCGCGCCGTTTCGGGCCTTTCTCCAGGAGCGTGAGGCGCGGGGGGCGAGCGGGCGCAACTGGCTGTTCTTCGGCGAGCAGCGCGAGGCCTGTGACTTCTACTACCGCGACGAGTTGCTGGCGTGGCGTGAGAGCGGCTTGCTGACCCGGCTGGACACGGCGTTCTCGCGGGACCAGGAGGAAAAGATCTACGTGCAGCAGCGCATGCGCGAGCAGGGGGCAGAGCTGTGGCGCTGGTTACAGGACGGGGCTTGCTTCTATGTCTGCGGCGATGCCGGGCGGATGGCTCGGGATGTCGATGCGGCGTTGCAAGCGCTGGTCGCGGAGCAGGGCGGGATGAGCGCGGCGGATGCGGCCGAGTATGTTGCCCGGATGGGGCGGGACAGGCGGTATCTGCGGGATGTGTATTGATGCTGGTGGATGCCTCAACATGCTGCGAATCAGCGCTTCCTGCACCAGCCTGGTTCAAAAAAGCCAGTGGAAACCCCTTGAATCCTTGATTCCTGGCCAATTCCGCACTTGGCACACTCCCTGCTTTTAATCATGCACAACGTCCGGGTGGTCAACGTCGATCACCAAAACGGACCATAACGATACAGAACCAGGCAAAGGCGCCTGGAGCTTCGGCTCCAGGCGCCTTTTTTGTGCTTTTCATACCGTGAGGATCCAGGCATGAACGCCATCGCGTCCATCGAACAACGAGAAAAGCTGGTCATCGTCGGCAACGGCATGGTCGGCCACCACTGCGTCGAGCAACTGATCGAGCGCGGCGCCCTGGCCCGTTTCGAGGTGCGGGTGTTCGGCGAGGAGCGCCAGCGCGCCTATGACCGCGTGCACCTGTCGGAATACTTCAGCGGCAGCGATGCCGAGGCGCTCGCGCTGGGTGACGCCGAGCTGTATGCCACGCCGGGTGTCACCCTGCACCTGGGCGAAGCGGTGCTGGAACTCGATCGCGAGCGTCGCGAAGTGGTCACTGGCAACGGTCGCTATCCCTATGACCGCCTGATCCTTGCCACCGGTTCCTATCCCTTCGTGCCCCCGATCCAGGGCTCGGAGGGCGCGGCCCGGCTGGTCTATCGCACCCTGGACGACCTCGACGGGATCCGCGCCGCCGCAGCCAGTGCGCGGCGCGGCGTGGTGGTCGGCGGCGGCTTGCTCGGCCTGGAGGCGGCCAATGCCCTGAAGTCGCTCGGTCTGGAAGCCCACGTGGTGGAATTCGCCCCGCGCCTGATGCCGGTGCAACTGGACGGCGAGGGCGGTGCCGCGCTGCGCGCGCGGATCGAGGCGCTGGGCGTCGGCGTGCATGTGTCACGGGCGACCCAGGCCATCGTCGCCGGCGAAGAGCATCGCTACCGGATGAATTTTGACGGCGGCGAGTTCCTTGAAACCGACCTTGTCGTGTTCTCCGCGGGCATCCGTCCGCAGGACACCCTGGCCCGCGCCTGCGGCCTGGAGGTGGCGCCCCGTGGCGGGGTGGTGATCGACGGCGACTGCCGCAGCAGCGACCCGCACATCTACGCCATCGGTGAATGCGCGTCATGGAACGGCAGCGTGTTCGGCCTGGTCGCCCCCGGCTACGCCATGGCGCGCAACCTTGCCGCAGCGCTGGCGGGACAGGCGGCTACAGCCTTCAGCGGTGCCGACATGTCGACCAAGCTCAAGCTGCTCGGCGTCGATGTCGGTTCCATCGGCGATGCCCACGGCGCAACCCCGGGCGCCCGCAGCTATCGCTTCATCGACGAGGGCGGCAGCAGCTATCGCCGGCTGGTTCTCGACGCCAGCGGCAAGCGGGTGATCGGTGCGGTGCTGGTGGGCGACAACAGCTACTACGACACCCTGTTGCAGTACGTGCAGAACGGCATCGCCGTGCCCGTTGATCCGGCCGCCCTGATCCTGCCGCAGACGGGCGGTGCGCCGGCCCTAGGCGCCGACGCCTTGCCGGACAGCGCGACCATTTGCTCCTGCCACAACGTCAGCAAGGGCGCGGTGTGCGCCGCCATCGACGGCGGCTGCGGCGACCTGGCGGCGCTGAAGAGCTGCACCAAGGCGGCCACCGGCTGCGGCGGTTGCGCGGCCCTGCTCAAGCAGGTCTTCGAGCACGAGTTGAGCGCCCGCGGGGTCAGTGTCGACAAGAGCCTGTGCGAGCACTTCGCCTACACCCGCCAGGAGCTCTACGCGCTGGTGCGGGTCGAGGGCATCCGCGATTTTGCCGAGCTGCTGGCCAGGCATGGCAAGGGCCATGTCGGCTGCGACATCTGCAAGCCGACCGTCGGCTCGATCCTGGCCTCGTGCTGGAACCAGCCGATCATGGACCCGTCGCTGGTGCCGCTGCAGGACACCAACGACACCTTCATGGCCAACATGCAGAAGAACGGCACCTACTCGGTGGTGCCACGGATCCCGGGCGGCGAGATCACTCCGGACAAGCTCATCGTGATCGGCGAGGTGGCGAAGAAATACGACCTCTACACCAAGATCACCGGCGGCCAGCGCATCGATCTGTTCGGCGCGCAGTTGCACGAGTTGCCGCTGATCTGGGAAGAGCTGATCGCCGCCGGCTTCGAGACCGGACATGCCTACGGCAAGTCGACGCGCACGGTGAAGTCCTGCGTCGGCAGCACCTGGTGCCGCTATGGCGTGCAGGACAGCGTGAAGATGGCCTTGCTTCTGGAAGACCGCTACAAGGGCCTGCGTTCGCCGCACAAGCTCAAGTTCGCCGTGTCCGGCTGCACCCGCGAATGCGCCGAGGCGCAGAGCAAGGACATCGGCGTGATCGCCACCGAGAAGGGCTGGAACCTGTACGTCTGCGGCAATGGCGGCATGCGTCCACGGCATGCCGAACTGTTCGCCACCGACCTTGATGATGAAACCCTGGTGCGCCTGATCGACCGCGTGCTGATGTTCTACATCCGCACCGCCGACAAGCTGCAGCGCACCTCGGTCTGGCGCGAGGGTCTGGAGGGCGGGCTGGACTACCTCAAGCAGGTGATCATCGACGACAGCCTGGGTCTTGCGGTCGAGCTGGAAGCGCAGATGCAGCATGTGGTCGAGCGCTACGAATGCGAATGGGCCAATGCCCTGAAGGACCCGGAAAAGCTCAAGCGCTTCCGGACCTTCGTCAACGACCGCCGCGCCGACCCGGGCGTGCACTTCGTCCGCGAACGCGGGCAACGCCGGCCGATCGCGGCGGCGGAACTTCACTTGATCCCGACCACCGAGGAGGTGCTCTGATGAGCCTGTCGAATGTTGCTGTGAAATCGCCGGACGCCTGGACGCCGGTGTGTGCCGAAACCGACCTGGTGGCCAGTTCCGGTGTGGTGGTCTGGCATGAGGGGGCGCAGGTGGCGCTGTTCCACGTGCCGGGAGCGGAGACCGAGCTGTACGCCATCGACAATCATGACCCGCGCTCCGGGGCCAATGTGATCGGTCGCGGCCTGGTGGGCAGCATGCACGGCGAGCTGGTAGTGGCGGCGCCGTTGTACAAGCAGCATTTCCGGTTGCGCGATGGGCGCTGCCTGGAGGACGAGGGGCAGGTGCTGCGGGTGTGGCCGGTTCGGTTGAAGGGCGGGCTGGTCGAGATTGGCATGTGATTCCTCGGGGCCGCCAGGCGGCCCCGAATGCGGATACACTTCCCACCCATGAACCTCGACACCCGCATCAAGTTTCGCCACCTCCTGTGCTTTCTCGAGATTGCCCGCCAGGGCAGTTTCGCCAAGGCGGCGGACGCTGTGGCCATCTCCCAGCCGGCGATTTCCAAGACCCTCAAGGAACTGGAAGACCTGCTCCAGACCCGCCTGTTCGAACGCGGCAAGCAGGGCGTCGAGCTGACCCCGGCGGGAGTGCGCTTCATGCGCTACGCCGGCCCCTGCGTGCAGGCCCTGCGCGAAGGGGTGAGCAGCCTGCGCGGCGAGGAGCATGCACCGCCGCAGGTGCGCGTCGGCGTGCTGTCGACCGTGGAAAGCCTGCTGATGCCGGAAGTCATCCGCCGCCTGCACCAGCGCCACGCCGCCCTGGTGGTCAGTGTCGCCACCGGACCCAGCGCCCATCTGCTGGCGCAACTGCATGTCGGCGAACTGGACCTGGTGATCGGGCGCATGACCGACAGCCCGCAGATCCAGGGCCTGCTGTTCGAGCACCTGTACAGCGAATCGATGTCGCTGGTGGTGCGCCCGGGTCATCCGCTGCTCGCCAGCCTGCCTCTGGAGCGCGCTCGCCTGGGCGACTATCCGCTGGTCCTGCCGCTGGCCGGCACCACCATCCGCAAGCATGCCGACAGCC
This sequence comes from Pseudomonas ulcerans, assembly GCF_036324125.1. Lineage (NCBI taxonomy): Bacteria > Pseudomonadati > Pseudomonadota > Gammaproteobacteria > Pseudomonadales > Pseudomonadaceae > Pseudomonas > Pseudomonas ulcerans. The sequence continues at coordinate 58,041 of NZ_JAZDQN010000034.1, forward strand.
TGTTCGTGCAGTGCGCCATCGAGCAGCCGCGGCAACGCCTGGAAACCCTGTCGCCGGCTCTCAGCCGGCGCTATGTGCAGGGCAGCGACGCGGTCTGGGTAGCGCCCCGGGATGCGGTACGGGTCGACCTCGACCGCGGCGAACTGCATGAGCTTGACCTGGGTGTCAGCGAGCCCGGTGGCTCGGTGGGTATCTGCAGCAATGCGGCCTTGCCGTCGCCGCTTCCGGCGCAGTGGCTGTGTGAAGTGTTGCGCGAAGTTGCAGCGCAATACCGGGATGGCGACTACCCTTGAACGCGGCAGCCCGACCATGCTGGCCCTGTGCCGGAGCACTCCATGAAGAACTCTTCATATAACTGAACTTATAGGACTTTTCTCGTTCCTATTGCCGGTAGCCATTGGTCGTGGCCGCCTGATATTCTCGCGGCTTTACCCCGAATGCCCCATTGGCGCATGAACAAGGAAATAGCATGAAACAGCATCGGTTGGCGGCTGCGGTTGCCCTGGTTAGCCTGGTACTGGCGGGTTGCGATTCGCAGACCAGCGTCGAGCTGAAGACCCCGGCACAGAAAGCCTCCTATGGCATCGGCCTGAACATGGGCAAGAGCCTGGCTCAGGAAGGCATGGACGATCTCGATTCCAAGGCTGTGGCCCAGGGTATCGAAGACGCCATCGGCAAGAAGGAACAGCGCATCAAGGACGAGGAGCTGATCGAAGCCTTCGCCTCGCTGCAGAAACGCGCCGAGGAGCGCCTGACCAAGCTGAGCGAAGAATCCGCTACCGCTGGCAAGAAATTCCTCGAAGAGAACGGCAAGAAACCTGGCGTGGTCACCACCGCTTCCGGCCTGCAGTATGAAGTCGTGAAGAAGGCCGACGGCGCCCAGCCCAAGCCGACCGACGTGGTCACCGTTCACTACGAAGGCAAGCTGATCGACGGCAAGGTGTTCGACAGCTCCGTCGAGCGCGGCGCGCCGATCGACCTGCCGGTCAGCGGCGTGATCCCGGGCTGGGTCGAAGGCCTGCAACTGATGCACGTCGGCGAGAAGGTCAAGCTGTTCATCCCGTCCGACCTGGCCTACGGTGCGCAGAGCCCGAGCCCGATGATCCCGGCCAACTCGGTCCTGGTCTTCGACCTCGAACTGATCGGCATCAAGGACCAGGCCAAGCTGGACGCGCCTGAGACGGACGCTGCACCTGAAGCTGCCGCCCCGGCAGCTGAAGAAAAAGCTCCGGCCAAGTAATCACGCCGTTGCTGTTGTCCAACGCCCCGTAGCCACGGGGCGTTGTCGTTTTTGCGCCAGGGCGATCGCTTGTGACAAGCTTCACAAAAGCTTCCGCAAAACGATTGCGCAATGAAACAAGTGTGTAAAAAACGCCCGATTTAACCCCGGCCCTTGCCCGCCGGGAGCCTTGGGCCGGAAACGAAGCTCTGTTCACAAGGTTATCCACAATTAATGTGGATAACCTTCCCGGCACCGCCGATGGAGGACGTATGAAAGCACCGTGGAATTTCGCCCGCTTCCTGCCTCTTGCCGAGCGCCTGCTCAGCCGTGGCCGCTTGCCGGCGCTGCTGTTCGCCGTTGCCCGCAAAGGCCCGCGCCTGGGCCAGCTGAAGGAAGATGTGCGCCTGCTGCAGGCCCTATGCGTGGCCTGGTGGCGTGGCGAGTACCGGGCCATCAGCCCGAAGGCACTGGTGACCATCGTCGCCGGCCTGCTGTATTTCGTCAGCCCGCTGGACGCCATCCCGGACTGGCTGCTGGGCGTCGGCCTGCTCGACGACATTGCCGTGCTCGGCTGGGTCCTCAAGACCGTCAGCGACGAACTGGAGGCCTTCCGTGCCTGGCGCCAGCGCCAGTCGCCGGAAAAGCTGCGGGTGGTCGAGCGCCTGCCGGACACGCCGGAAGCCCTGCGCCTGGAGCAAAATCACAGCTGACAAGCGCGGCGTGCTGCAATTCCCCCGTTGGCTGGTAATATTATTGGCATAACGATTATGCCTACAGATTACATGCGAGAAGTCCGACAAGGGGGTTGTAATGGCTATTCAGGTTATCAGCCGAGATGGTCAACCCGAGTACGCGGTTGTTCCCTGGGATCACTACCAGGCGTTACTCAAGGCGGCGGGTCAACCGGAAGCGGTTGCACCTGGCGTTGAAACCAGCAGCGAAGCATCCACCACTACGGCCAGCGCGCCAGCCTTCAGCGAGCTGGCCGCGTTGCGTCAGGCCAAGGGCATCGCTGCCGAGCAATTGGCGCGCAAGGTCGGGATCAGCCCGGCGTACCTGGCGATGATCGAAAGCGGCGAGCGCCTGCCTGACTCGGCAATCCGCCGCAGCCTGGCCTGGGAGCTGGGATTGCCGGGCTGGAGCGATCCGTCATGAGCGCCGTGCGGATCAGCCGACAGCACTGGGAGGGGTTGCTTGGCGAGCTGGATGTCGCCCGCCGGCAACGCCATCTGCTCACCTACCGCGCGCTGCTGGAGCGCCTGCAACTGCCGAGCCCGGCGATGCAGACCCTGACCGCCGCCCTGGAATACCTCGCGGTGCTGGATGCCCGGGCCGAACAGCCATTGCGCAGTTCACTGGTGATCAGCCAGGGCGCGAGCCGCCTGCCCAGAACCGGGTTCTTCGAATGCGTGGAGCGGCTGGGGCGCTTTTCCGGACCGTCGGATGGCATGGCGGCGGCGTCGTGGCATGCGTCGGAGGTGGTGCGGGTGTTCGAGTTCTCCTACCCCGAAGAAGATTGAGACTGCAAGGGCCTTGCAAGGCCCTTCAGGCCGCCGCCGTATCGATCAGGTACACACTGGCCCCTGCCACTTCCTTGGCATGGTGCTTGGCCTGCGACGCCAGGTCCGCCAACTGATCCGCATCCAGTTGCGCGCAGGCCTCCGGGCGCAACTGCACCACCCCGATCGACAATGACAGCAACGGAAACTCCTGGCGCTGTCCCAGCCGGTTGTGGGCGATGAAACATCCCGCTTCCAGATGTTCGCCCCGGTAGAAACGCCGGCACTGCCTGGCGAACGCCTCCAGCAGCAGGTTCAGGCGCTGCTCCCAATCCTGCGAACCCAGCACCAGCATGAAATCGTCACCGCCGATATGCCCGACGAAATCCCGGCTCGGGTCGACCCGTTCGTTCAGGCACTGCGCCAGGCATAGCAACACCTCGTCGCCCCTGGCGTAGCCGTAGATATCGTTGAAGGGCTTGAAGCTGTCGATGTCCACGTAGCAGATCACCGCCTGGCGCTGCTGCTGCAGCAGGCGCGCCAGGCACTGCTGGATCGGCACGTTGCCCGGCAACAGGGTCAGCGGGTTGGCATAGCGGGCTTGCTGGATCTTTTGCTCGGTGATCAGCTTGAGCACGTCGATCACCCGGCCCAGGCCGACATAGCGGCCCTGGTGGGTGATGATGAAATCTTCCTCGATGCGCTGCCGTGCGCGGCTGGTGAGCAGGCGGCTGACGGTCTGCAGCGACTGGGTCAGCTCCACGGCGAGGAAGTCGTCGCTCATCAGCCGGCTGATCGGCTTGCGTGCGAACAGGTCGGTGGCGAACGGCTTGAGCAGGGCATCGGACAGGCTATGGCGATGGACGATGCCACACGGGCGCTCCTGCTCGTCCAGCACCGCCAGCGAGTTGAGGTTGGCCTGGCGGCGGAAGGCTTCCAGCACCAGCGGCGTTGCGGTATTGCCGGTGACCGCCGGTTGCTCGATCAACAGCGCGCCCAGATCCGAAACTTCCTCCGCCAGCACCGGCAGGTTGCTCGGCACCGGTCCCGGCAGCAACTGGCTGGCATCCCGCGGCGGGTGTTCCTGCGGCCGGCAGATCAGGTAGCCCTGGACCAGGTCCACGCCCATCTCGGTCAGCACCGCCAGTTCCTCGGCCAGCTCGATGCCTTCGGCGATCACCTGGGCGCGGGAGGCCTTGGCGATCTGCAGGATGGAGCCGACGAACTCGCGCTTGACCGGATCGAGGTGGATACCGTCGATGAAATGGCGGTCGATCTTCACGTAGTCCGGGCGCAGCTCCGACCACAGGCGCAGGCTGGAATAGCCGGCGCCGAGGTCGTCGAGGGCGATGGAGAAGCCCATGTCGCGGTAGTGGTGCAGGGCGTTGTAGAGCAGCTGGAAGTCGTCGGTCGGGGTCTGCTCGGTCAGCTCGATGACCACCTGGCTGGCGGGGATGCCCAGGTTGTGCAGCAATTTGATCGTTTGCCCGGACTGGTATTGCGGCTCCAGCAGCGACTCCGGCGAGACGTTGAGGAACAGCTTGCCGTCGAGGGTCTGCTGGCTGAAGCGCCGGCAGGCACTTTCCCGGCAGGCGATTTCCAGCTCGGTCAGGCGACCGGCGTGGCGGGCCACGGCGAACAGGTTGATCGGCGAATGCAGCGGGCTGTTGGACGGGCCGCGGCTCAGTGCCTCGTAGCCGAGGATGCGCCGTTCGGAGAGGCAGACGATAGGCTGGAACAGGCTGTGCAAGCCGCCTTGAGTCAGGATGGAACTCAAAGCGCTGAGCTGTTCAGTCATGGTCATATCGTTACTACCTTGAAAAAAAAGGGACTGAGCGAGGTACGCTCAGTCCCTTATTTCACGACAGTTTGATGACTGTTTAATGACGCAATGCCATCACTTCATGGTATTTCGCCATTAACGATTCAGCGTCGTCTTCAGTGCTTGGCCACCGCCGAATTGAGGCTCAGGTAGTCCAGCAGGATGCGCCCGGTCTCGCTCAGGTAGGCGTCGTCCTCCGGCTTGCTGTCGTCCTGTTCGGCAGGGATCGCGTCCTCGTCTTCCTTCTTCAGTTCCTTCAGCGGTTCCTCGCCCTTGGCCTTGCGGCGGATGTTCTCCAAGGCCAGTTGCTTGCCTTCGATGTCGGTGTGCTGGGCGCGGCGCTCTTCCTCGTTGAGGCTGACGGTCTTCTCGTTCATCAGCTTCTGGGTCAGGGCCAGGCGGTCGCGGATGTAGACGAACTCGGCGTCCTTGGCACTGCGCTGGTCATGACGCTCCTTGAGCTGGGCGAGGAACGGCTTGAACGGATCGCTGGCCGGCTTGATCGCGGCGCGGATGGTGTCCCACGGCATTGCCTCGGGCAGGGCGCTTTCGCCGATTTCCTTGGTGTCGATGATCGACGGGTAGTCGATGTCCGGCAGCACGCCCTGGTGCTGGGTGCTCTGCCCGGAGACCCGGTAGAACTTGGCCAGGGTCAGTTTCAGCTCGCCGTGGTTGAGCGGCTGGATGGTCTGCACGGTGCCTTTGCCGAAGGTCTGGCCACCGATGATCAGGGCGCGGTGATAGTCCTGCATGGCGCCGGCGAAGATCTCCGAGGCCGAGGCGGACAGGCGGTTCACCAGCAGCGCCAGCGGGCCTTTGTAGAAGGCACCGGTGTTCTCGTCTTCGAGCACGTCGACGCGGCCGTCGCTGTTGCGCACCAGCACGGTCGGGCCCTTGTCGATGAACAGGCTGGTCAGCTCGGTGGCTTCCTGCAGGGAGCCGCCGCCGTTGTTGCGCAGGTCGATGACCACGCCGTCGACTTTTTCCTTTTGCAGCTCGGTGAGCAGCTTCTTCACGTCACGGGTGGTGCTCTTGTAGTCCGGGTCGCCGGCACGGTAGGCCTTGAAATCGAGATAGAAGGCCGGGATCTCGATGATGCCGAGCTTGTAGTCGCGGCCATCCTGCTTGAGGTTCAGCACCGATTTCTTCGCCGCCTGCTCTTCAAGCTTCACGGCTTCGCGGGTGATCGAGACGATCTTGCTGGTCTGGTCGTTCGGCGCGTTGCTCGCCGGGATCACTTCCAGGCGCACCACCGAGCCTTTCGGACCGCGGATCAGCTTGACCACTTCGTCCAGGCGCCAGCCGATCACGTCGACCATTTCCTTGTCGCCCTGGGCGACACCGACGATCTTGTCGGCAGGGGCGACCTGCTTGGTCTTGGCCGCAGGGCCTGCCGGCACCAGGCGGACGATCTTGACCTGGTCGTTGTCGCTCTGCAGCACCGCGCCGATGCCTTCCAGCGACAGGCTCATGTTGATGTCGAAGTTTTCCGCATTGTCCGGCGACAGGTAGTTGGTGTGCGGATCGTAGGACTGGGCGAAGGTATTGATGTAGGCCTGGAAGATGTCTTCCGAGCGGGTCTGGTCGAGGCGCGAGAGCTGGTTCTTGTAGCGCTTGGTCAGCAGCTCCTGGATGGCCTTGGGTTCCTTGCCGGCGATCTTCAGCCGCAGGACTTCGTCCTTCAGACGTTTGCGCCAGAGGTCGTCGAGGTCGGCCTCGGTCTTGATCCAGGGGGCGTCCTTGCGGTCCACCAGCAGGGTTTCATGGGCGCTGAAGTCGATCTTGTCGACCCCCTTGCCCAGCTCGGCCAAGGTGAAGTCGAGACGGGATTTCACCCGGTCCAGGTAGCGCTTGTAGATGTCGAAGCCCGGCTGCAGGTTGCCGCTCTTGAGGAAGTCGTCGAACTGGGTCTTCCACTTGTCGAACTCGGCGATGTCGCTGGCCAGGAAGTAGCTGCGCGCCGGATCCAGCAGCTTGATGTAGCTGTCGTAGATGATGACCGAGCGTGCGTCGTTCAGCGGCGGCTTGCTGTAGTGATGGCGCTTGAGCAGCTCGACCACGTTGAGGCTGGCGACCACCTGGTCGCGGTCCGGTTGCAGCGAATCCCATTTGTTGGCGGCCAGTGCATCGCTTGCCAGAGGCAGGCTGCCAAGGCCGATCAACAGGGCGAGAGCGGTGCCGGGGAGAAATTGCTTCAAGCCGATTCGACGCAGGGACAATTCATAACGCATAGTGGGCCGTCTTTGATTCGCCGGTTCCAGAAGAGCCGGTCGCATAATGCAAAAAGCCTGGCGCTACAAGCGCCAGGCTCGGTCTTGACATCAACTATGGAGGCACTGTGAAGGCATTGCAAGGCGTTGACGGACATGTGGAGTGGGTTGAGGCGACAAGTCCAACCTGCGATGTAGGTCAAGTACGAATTCGTGTAGCCGCCGCCGGCCTCAACCGTGCCGACCTGTTGCAGCGTGCCGGGCTCTATCCGCCGCCGCCTGGGGCCAGCGAATACCTGGGCCTGGAATGCTCCGGGGTGATCACCGAGGTGGGCGCCGGTTCGTCGTGGCAGGTGGGCGACCGGGTTTGCGCGCTGCTCGCCGGCGGTGGCATGGCCGAGGAAGTGGTGGTGGACGCCCGTCACGTGTTGCCGGTGCCGGAGGGGCTGAGCCTGCACGAGGCGGCCGCGGTGCCGGAGGTGTATGCCACGGCCTGGCTCAACCTGTTCCAGCTCGGTGGCCTCAAGCCTGGCGAGAAGGTGCTGTTGCATGCTGGCGCCAGCGGTGTCGGCTCGGCGGCGATCCAGCTGTGCAAGGCCTTCGGCAGTCCCTGCTGGGTCAGTGTCGGCTCGGCCGATCGCCTGGCCTACTGCGAGTCGCTGGGTGCCAGCGGCGGCGTGCTGCGCGGCGATGACCTGGAGGCGCTGAACGACTTCGCGCCATTCGACGTGGTGCTGGATCCGGTGGGGGCCAGCTACACCGCGCTGAACCTCAAGGTGCTGGGGCGTGACGGGCGCTGGGTGATCATCGGCCTGATGGGTGGGCGCAAGGCGGAGCTGGACCTGGCCCTGATCCTCGGCAAACGTATCCAGGTGACCGGCTCGACGCTGCGCAACCGTGACGATCAGTTCAAGGCGGACCTGCTCAGCGACCTGCACCAGCAGGTCTGGCCGCTGTTCGCTGAAGGTCGCCTGAAGCCGCAGCTGGTGGGCAGCTATGCGGTGGCGGATGCGCAGTCGGCGTTCGAGGAACTGGCGGGGAACCAGGTGTCCGGGAAACTGGTTCTGGTGGTCGATCCGGCGCTGAATTGATAGCCGACCCTGTGGGAGCGGGTTCACCCGCGATCACGGTAGTGAATCCACCATCGCTATCGCGGGTGAACCCGCTCCCACAGGGGCTTTGCCAAACCCTTCAGGTCCAGGCCAGCACCGGCCAGCCATTCTTCTCTGCATGCTCGCGCAACACCGCATCCGGGTTCACCACATGCGGATGGTCCACCTTCAGCAGCAACGGCAAGTCATTGCGCGAGTCTGAATAGAAACTCGCCCCCTCCAGGTTCTCTTCTTCCTGATCCAGCCACTCCAGCAAGCGGGTGATCTTGCCCTCGCGGTAGGTCAGCACGCCTTCGGTACGGCCGGTATAGACCCCGTTCACCACTTCCAGGTTGATCGCCAGGAACTCATCGATGCCCAGCCGCGCCGCAATCGGCCCCACCAGGTGATTGCCCGAGGCGGAGATCACCAGGATACGGTCGCCGTTGCGTCGGTGCTCGGCGATGACACGGCAGGCGTCGCTGAAGATGATCGGCTCGATGAAGTCTTCGACCCACGGCTCCACCAGGTGCTCGACTTCCTCCGGCGTGCGCCCGGCCACCGGCTCCAAGCTGAAGGCCATGTAGTCCTCCATGGCCAGGTGACCCTTGCCGTAGGCCTCCATCAGCTCATGGTCGCGGCGCAGGAAGGATTCGCCGTCGACCCAGCCCAGGCGGGCCATCTGCTCGCTCCACAGCGAGGCGCAGTCGCCGTGGATCAGGGTTTCGTCGAGATCGAAGATCGCTAAAGCCATTCAAGAAAACTCCCGTGCACCCCTACGCGACTTCGCGCAGGGCAGTTGGATCGATCGACAAGGATACCCGTTGTCCGTCCGGATAGAGATCGGCAGACGAGCGGTTGAGCACGTCCACCAGCAACTCCACGCCCCGGGCCTCGACCCGGTAGCGAATGATGTTGCCGAGCAGGCTGTGGCTGCGCACCTGGCCGTCGAGGGCGCCGTCCAGGCTCAGGGCGATGGCTTCCGGGCGGATCGCCAGGCGGCTGTGTACCGGGCGCTCCAGCAGGCGGCTGGCGCTCTCGGCATCGAGCAGGTTGTAGTTGCCGATGAAGCCGGCGGCGAAGGCGTCCACCGGGGCCGTGTAGAGGGTCTCGGCGTCGCCGCTCTGGACGATCTTGCCCTGGTTCATCAGGAAGATGCGGTCGGACATGGTCAGCGCTTCCTCCTGGTCGTGGGTGACGAAGACGGTGGTCAGCCCCAGCTCGCGCTGGATGCTGCGGATCTGCTCGCGCAGGTGCTTGCGGATGCGCGCGTCGAGGGCCGACAGCGGCTCGTCGAGCAGCAGCAGGCGCGGGCGGGTCACCAGCGAGCGGGCCAGGGCCACGCGCTGGCACTGGCCGCCGGACAGCTGGTGCGGGTAGCGCCCGGCGAAGTCCTGCAGCTCGACCATGCGCAGGGCTTCGTCGACCCGGGTCTGGCTGTCCTGGCCGCTGACCTTCTGCATGCGCAGGCCGAAGGCGACGTTCTGCGCCACGGTCATGTTGGGGAACAGCGCGTAGCTCTGGAACACCATGCCGATCCCGCGTTTCTGCGGGCTCTGCGGCACCAGGTCGTGGCCGTCGAGGAGGATCTGGCCGCTGTCCACCGGGGTCAGCCCGGCGATGCAGCGCAGCAGGGTCGACTTGCCGCAGCCGGAAGGGCCGAGCAGGGTGATGAACTCGCCGCGGGCGATGGTGAAGTTGATGTCCTTGAACACCGGACTGCCGGCGTAGGTCTTTTCCAGGTTCTGGATGCTGACGAAGCTCATTTCAGGTCTTGTCCTTGTTCAGGCGGTTGGCTGCCCAGGTCAGCACCAGCACGAAGAGGAAGTAGGAAATCACCAGGGCACTGTTGAAGTGGCCACTGCTGTTGCGCATGTTGTTCAGGTAAACCTGCAGGGTCTCGTAGCGGGTACCCACCAGCAGGTTGGCGAAGACGAACTCGCCGAAGAGGAAGGAAAACGACAGCAGCAACGCCACCATCAGGCCCTTGCGAAGATTCGGCAGGACCACCAGGAACGCCGCCTGCCAGGTGCTTGCGCCGAGCAACTGGGCGGCGTCCATCAGGTCGCGCAGGTTGATCGCCTGGAGGTTGTTGGTGATCGCCCGGTACATGAATGGCAGGGCGACGGTGAAGTAGCAGCCGATGAGGATCCACGGCGTGCCGACCATGGCCATCGGTCCGGAGCCGTAGAGCTGCAGCAGGCCCACCGAGGACACCACCGGCGGCACCGCGAAGGGCAGCAGGATGAGGATGTTCATCAGCCCGTCGAGCTTGGGAAAGTGGTAATGCACGACGAACAGCAACGGCAGGATCAACAGCACCGACAACAGCAGGGCGCCCACGCAGACCAGCAGCGACTGGGCGAAGGCGGTGAGGAAGCGCGGATCGCTCCACAGTGCCAGGTACCACTTGAAGGTCAGTCCGCTGGGCAGCAGGCTCGCCGACCAGCTGGTGGCCAGGGAGTAGAGCAGGGTGCCGGCCAGCGGCAGGAGCAGGATCAGGAACAGCACCCACACCACCAGGCGGTGGTACAGGCCGCTGCGGCCAGGTTCAGCGCGCGACATGGTAGCTCCTCTTCAGCAGCCATTGGTGGACCAGGGTCACCAGGGTCATCAGGCCGACCAGGATGATCGCCAGGGCGCTGGCCAGGTTCGGGTCCAGGGAAATGTCGCCGGCCACCAGGGCGGCGATGCGGATCGGCAGCACGTTGAAGTTGCCGGTGGTCAGGGCGTACACCGTGGCGTAGGCGCCGAGGGCGTTGGCCAGGAGGATGACGAAGGTGCCCAGCAGCGCCGGAGTCAGCACCGGCAGGCCGATGTGCCGCCAGTACTGCCAGGCATTGGCGCCGAGCAACGCGGCGGACTCGCGCCAGTCTTCGCGCAGGGCGTCGAAGGCCGGGTAGAGCAGGAGCACGCCGAGGGGAATCTGGAAGTAGGTGTAGAGGATGATCAACCCGGTCTTGGAATACAGGTTGAAGTCCTCGATCAGCCCGGCCTGCTTCAGGGCCATGGTCAGGGCGCCGTTGAAGCCCAGCAGGATGATGAAGGCGAATGCCAGCGGTACCCCGGAGAAGTTGCTGGTCATGTTGGCGAAGGCGTTGACGAAGTCGCGCAGGCGCGAATCGACACGCTGCAGCGAATAGCTGCCGAGCACCGCGATGAGGATGCCGAACAGGCTCGACCAGAAGCTGATCTCCAGGCTGTGCTGGATCGCCTGGCGATAGAACTTCGAGGCGAAGATCTTGCTGAAGTTGTCCAGGCCCCAGCCGCTTTCGGCCTGCAGGCTGTGGATCGCCACCCAGGCCAGCGGGGCGATCTGGAAGATGATGAAGAATACGGCGAAGGGCAGCAGGCACAGCAGGGCCAGCCATTTGCCACGAGAAAACGGATTCACGAGAGCAGCTCCCGGCAGACGGGTTTGTCATGGGCCACGCCGAGCAGCTGGCAGATGGTGCCGCACAGGTCGGTTTGCAGGGGCTTGGCATTGGGATCGAGGCTGAAGCCGTCGCCGAAGACGAACAGCGGCACGTCGCGTTCTTCCGGCAGCAGGCCGTTGTGCGAACGGTCGTTGTTCATGCCGTGGTCGGCGGTGACCAGCACCTGGTAGCCGTCGGCGAGCCAGGTGGCCAGGTAGTCGGCCAGGATGATGTCGGCGCTGCGCGCGCTGTTGCGGTACTGGCTGCTGTCCAGACCGTGGCGGTGGCCGGCGTCATCGATGTTCATCGGGTGCACCAGCATGAAGCCGGGGCGGTACTTGCGCCGCAGGTACTCGGCGTCGGCGAACAGGTGCGAGTCCGGGTAGTGATCGGCGTAGTAGAACAGACCGTGCTGGATCGGCAGTTTCGGCGCGTGGGTGTGGCGGTCGCGCACCGGGTCGAACGGGCTGCGGTTGTACAGCTCGCTGACCCAGTGATAGGCCGCCGCCGCCGTGCCGACCCCGCCTTCGCGGGCGTAGTGGAAGATGCTGCGCTGGTTGGACAGGCGCGACACCTGGTTGTGCACGATGCCGCTGTCGATCGGTGGCACGCCGGTGAGGATGCATTCGTACAGCGGGCGGGACAGCGCCGGCAGTTCGCATTCGAGGCGATACAGGGCGGCGCGGTCGGCCTCGACGTAAGCGTGCAGGTGGCCCATGGCGTGGTGGGCGACCTGGTGGTTGAGGCCGTCGAGGAGGACCAGGATGACGTTGTGGTTCATGAAGGGCTCCGAAGGACCATGTGTGCAGCTTTGCGCGGTCCGTGTGGGAGCGGGGGGGCCCCCCCGCGTGCCCGGGGCGCGAACCCCGGGGTCCCGCGCGGGGGCCCCGCCCCCCCCGCCGCCCGCCCACCCCCCCCCCCCGCCGGGGGGAGACCGGGCGGAGCCCGGCTCGG